>DATIER010000097.1:0-22176 GCA_035455605.1 Gaiellaceae bacterium | reverse complement strand
CCGTAGGCGAGCCGCTGGGCCAGTGCGCGCTCGCGCGCGTCCAGGCTCTCCGCGGCCGGGCGGAAGGCGCGGTCGGCGTAGGCGCCGTCCTCGAAGACGCGCAGCACGGTCTCGAAGGCGGCGCGGCGCGCAGGCGAGATCACGGCACCCGGCACACGAAGATCGCCCAGCCGAGCAGGTCGCGCCGCCAGCGCAGATGCCGGTCGCGCTCGCGCCGCCCGCGCTCCCGAAACTCCTCCGCCTGCGGGTCGTCCGGGTTCGCGGCCAGCCACTCCTCGAGCGTCAGCCACTTGAGCGACTCGTAGCGGTCCCAGTCGTCGAGCGACGAGGCGATCAGCGAGACGACCCCGACGCCCGCCGACTCGATCCGCTCGACCGTCTCGGCGAGCGGGACGAAGTCCTCGCCCTCCTCGGGCGCGAATGCCTCGGGTAGCGGCCACGCACGCCAGTACGGCTCGCCGACGGCGATCAGCCCGCGGGACGGCACCGCCGCGGCGAGCGCGCGCACCGTCGGCACGAGCCCGTCGAACGCGAACGACGCGCCGAGGCAGAGCGCCACGTCGTAGCCACCGGGCTCGATCGCGAACTCCCTCGCGTCCGATTCCACCACCTCGATCAGGTCACCCACGCCGGCCGCGCGAGCTCGCTCGCGGGCGACGGCTGCGAACTCGGAGCTGAGCTCGACCAGCGTGACGTGGCAGCCGAGCTCGCTCGCGAGCAGCACGGCGGGGCCGCCGCGTCCGCCGCCGACGTCGAGCACACGCGAAGAGCGATCGAGGCCGAGCCGCCGGCCGAGCAGGCGGATCTTCTCCGGGCTCGTCGGGTTCTGCAGCTCGTGGCGGGACTCGACGACGGCGTACCACCACGGCATCAGCGCAGCCCCCGGAGGAACTCGTCGTAGCTCATGCGCCTGCGCCCGTCGGGCTGCACCTCGACCGGAACGAGCTCGCCGCCCTCGACACGCGCCCGCCAGATCGTCACCGGCCGCCCGTGCAACTCGGTCCGCGCGCCGATGTGCGGCGAGAGCGCGCGCACGCGGTTCGCGAGCTCCTGCGCGGGGCGGCTCCGGTCGAGCACGCGATCCTCGGGCCGGATCTTCTCGGCGTAGGTGACGCCGTCGGCCGGCTGCGGCCGCAGCTCGGGCGCCGGCAGCGCCTGCTCGAGGAGCTCGGCCGCCAGCTCGCCGGCGCGCGCCGAGATCGTGCCGAAGTCGTCGTCGGGCCCGACCGGGAACGCCTGCTGCGCCGCGATCGGTCCGGCGTCGAGCTCCGGCACCAGCTCGATGATCGTCACCCCGGTCTCATCGTCGCCCGCCATCAGCGTGCGCTCGATCGGGGCTGCGCCGCGCCAGCGCGGGAGCAGCGACGGGTGGACGTTCAGCCAGAGCGCGCGGTCGAGCACGTCCTCCGGGATCAGCACGCCGTAGGCGGCGACGACCACCGTGTCGACACCGGGCTCGAAGCCGGCCAGCCGCTCCGGCTGGCGCACCTCGATCCCCAGGCGCTCGGCGGCCTCCTTCGCCGGCGGCGGCGCGAGCCTGCGCCCGCGCCCCTGCGGGCGGTCGGGCCGCGTCAGCAGGTAGGCGACGTCGTGCCTCGACGCCAGCCGCTCGAGCACGTCCGCGCCGAGCGGAGCCGTCGCGGCGACGGCAAGGCGCACTAGCGGACGAGGACCGGCTGCGGGCGGAGGATCGCGAGCGCCTCCCGCCGCGCCTCCGGCGTCGTGCGGTCGAGGATCAGCACGCCGTCGAGATGGTCGAGCTCGTGCTGCGCGATCCGCGCCGGCAGGCCCTCGAGCTCGAGCGTGACGTCGTTCCCCTCCGCATCCTGGCCCTCGACCGTGACCGAGACGTGCCGCTCGACCGGGATCACGACGCCCTGCAGCGAGAGGCACCCCTCGGTGTCGCTCTCCCGCTCCTCGGAGGTGACCGTGAAGCGCGGGTTGACGAGCACGACCGGCTCCTCCTCGGGGTCGGGCAGGAACGCGAAGACCCGGCGCAGCACGCCGACCTGCGTCGCGGCGAGGCCGAGCCCGTTCGCCTCGCGGAGCAGGTGGCGCAGCTGCTCGACCAGCTGGCCGAGGTCGGCGTCGAAGTCCTCCACCTCGTGCGCCCGCATCCGCAGCACCGGGTCCGGGTACTGCCGGACCTGCGTCAGCGCAGCGCGCCGACGGGCCTCCGCCTCGGGGTCGAGCTTCTTGGTCCGGACCTCGCCGCGTTCGTCCGCCACGGCGCCAATTGTATGAGGCGCTAGAGGCTCTGCGGGTCGACGTCGACGACCGCCGTCACGCCTGCCCGTCGCATGGCCGGCGCGGCCGCCGCCAGCAGGCGCGCAGCGCCGGCGGCCACCCGTCTTGGCTCGTCGGTCTTGGCGACGAGCTGGGCGCGATGGCGGCCGCGCAGGCGCAGGAGCGGCGCCGGCCCGAGCAGCTCGTCGCCGAGGCCGGCTTTGAGCTCGTGGAGCAGCGCGTCCGGCGCCTGCTCGTCGGGGCCGCTCGCGACGACGCGCACCAGGTGCCGGAACGGCGGATAGCCGAGCTCCTTCCGGCGCGCCAGCTCGTCGGCGAGGAACCGGGGCACGTCGTGGTTCGCCGCGAGCGCGAGCGGGCGGGCGTCGGGCTGAAAGGTCTGCACGAGCACGCGTCCCGGCGCGTCGCGCCCGCTGCGGCCGGCGAGCTGGGTGACGAGCTGGAAGGTGCGCTCCTCGGCGCGGAAGTCGGGCAGGCCGAGCCCGGTGTCGGCGTCGACGACCGCGGCCAGGGCGACGCCGGCGAAGTGGTGGCCCTTCGCCACCATCTGCGTGCCGAGCAACACCGCGCGGTCGGCCTCGCGGAAGCGCCGCAGCGCCGACGCGAGCTGCTCGGGGTCGGCGGCCGTGTCGGCGTCGAGCCGGATCAGCTCGAGCTCCGGCACCTTCGTGGCGAGCTCGCGCTCCAGCCGCTGCGTCCCGGCGCCGATCCGAGCGAGCTCGAGCGAGCGGCAGGCCGGGCACTCCGAAGGCTCCCGCTCGGCATGTCCGCAGTGGTGGCAGTGCAGCCGCGCGTCGCGGTGGAGCACGAGCGCGACGTCGCAGAAGGGACAGCGGAAGGTCGTGCCGCAGGCACGGCAGTGCAGCGCGGGCGCGATCCCGCGGCGGTTGAGCAGCAGGATCGCCTTGCCGCCGCGGTCGGCGATCGCCCCGAGCTCCGCCAGCAGCGGCGCGGACAGCGGGTAGCCGGCCTCGCGCCGGAGGTCGACGATGCGCACCGGCGGCAGCTTCGCGCCGAGCCTGGCGCCGAGCTCGAGCCGCTCCAGCCGCTCCCAGCTCTCCGGCCGGGGCGTCGCGCTTCCGTAGAGGGCGACCGCGCCCTCGAGCGCCGCGCGCTTCGCCGCAACGGTGCGCGCGTCGTAGCGCGGATCCGACTCCTGCTTGTACGACGGATCGTGCTCCTCGTCCACGCAGATCAGGCCGACGCCGTGCATCGGCGCGAAGATCGCCGAGCGCGCGCCGACGACCACGCGCGCCTCCCCGTTCGCGATCCGCTCGCGCTCGTCCCGGCGCTCGGCGTCGCTGAGGCCGGAGTGCAGGATCGCGACCGAGTCGCCGAAGCGCGCCCGGAAGCGCCCGACCGTCTGCGGCGCGAGCGCGATCTCCGGCACGAGCACGATCGTCCCGAGCCCGCGCCCGAGCGTGGCCGCCGCCGCCTGGAGGTAGACCTCGGTCTTGCCGCTGCCCGTCGCGCCGTAGAGGAGGAAGTGCCCGCCGCCCGCGTCGAGCGCCTCCGTCACGCGCGCCAGCGCGGCCTCCTGCGCGTCGCTCAGCCGCTGCGGCGGTGCCTCGCCGTCGAGCGACTGCCGCTCCGCCGGAGGTGCCTGCTCCTTCCGCCGGGCGCGCCGCACCGGCGCGACCAGCTCGAGCGCCCGCGCCGGCGTCGAGCCGTAGTACTCGGCCAGCCAGAGCGCGAGATCGACGAGCGCGGGCGGCAGCTCGTGCACGACCCGCTCGACCGGCCGCGCGTCCACCCCGCTCGGCGGCGCCTCGACCACATCGACCACGACCCCGCGCGCCCGCGCCCGGCCGAACGGCACGGAGACGACCGCGCCCTTGCCGGCGCCGTCGGGAAGCTCGTACGTGAACTCCCGCCCGCCGAGCGCGCGCGTGGTGACGAGCGGGACTACCGTGCCGTAGGTCAGACGGCCGAGGTTAGACGCCGGCCGCGACGAGCACGAAGTCCGTCGCGAACCCGAGCGTCAGCCCGAGCAGCAGCCCGTAGGCGGTGACCGTCTTCGAGGAGAAGAGCCGGCAGACGTTCAGCAGCTCCATCACGACGTAGAGGATCGAGCCGGCGGCGAGCGAGAGGAACAGGATCGAGACCGCCGTCGACGTCCAGGCCTGCCCGACGAGCGTCCCGAAGAAGGTCGGGAAGCCGCCGATCACGCCCAGCAGCGCGAGGAAGCGCCAGCTCGGCGGCTCGGCGTCGCCCGTCAACGGCGCGACGATGCCGAACCCCTCGGTCGCGTTGTGCAGGCCGAAGCCGATCACCAGCACGTAGGCCAGGCTGAGGTTGTCGAGCGCCGCCGCCTGCCCGATCGCGAGGCCTTCGGAGAAGTTGTGCAGGCCGATCCCGGTTGCGATGAAGAGCGCGAGCCAGCGCGCCGGCGTCAGCCCGACGAAGTGCGAGCGCTCGACCTCGGTCGCCGACGCAGCGCCCGGGCCGAGGAAGCTCCTGCGCCGCCGCGCCTTCATCCAGGAGTCGTAGTAGACGAGGCTCAGCAGGCCGATCGCGAAGCCTGCGAAGGCGAGCCCGGCGTAGCCGCTGAACTGCCCCCAGTCGCGCGCGTTGAGCGCGTCCTCGACGGGGCCGATCGCCTCGCTGAGGACGTCCCAGAGCAGGAACAGCAGGACGCCGGTGGCGGTGGCGCTGAGGAATGCCTTGAAGCTCTGGCCGACGTCGTGCAGGCGGCCCATCGGCAGGCCGATGAAGATCGTCAGACCCGCGATCAGGCCGAGCAGCAGGATGTGCCCTGTGGACAAAGCCGCCGCACCGTAGCACGTGGTGTAAGGGCGCCCTTACACGAACCCGCGACTAGCATGGCGGCGTGGCGCAGGGACATTCGGTCGACGAGTACCTCGAGACGATCTACTTCCTCGCCTTCCCGATCGGCGAGTACCGCCCGCAGCGGACGGGGTCGCCGACGCTGGCGTCGCGCGTCGCCGAGATGCTCGGCGTCTCGCGGGCCTCGGCGGGCGAGATGCTGAAGCGGCTCGAGGCCGAAGGGCTCGTTGAGCGCGGCGAGCGCAAGGAGGCGATCCTCACGGCCGCCGGCCGCGAGCGGGCCGAGCACGTCGTCCGCAAGCACCGCATCGTCGAGCGGCTACTGACCGACTTCATGGGCTACACGCCGGCCGAGGCGCACGTCCACGCCGACGAGATCGGCGAGAGCTTCAGCGACGACATGATCGAGCGGGTCTCGGCGAAGCTCGGAAATCCCGACCGGTGCCCGCACGGATGGCCGGTCGACACCGACTTCGAGCAGGCCGAGAACCGCGAGCTCTCGCCGCTCGCGGACCTGGCGCCGGGCTCGCGGGCCGAGATCGTCCGGCTCGCCGAGCACGACGGCGAGCTCCTGCACTGGTTCTACGACCAGGGGTTCGTCCCCGGCGCTGAGGTCGAGGTGCGCGAGGCGCAGCCGGCCGCCGAGCAGTTGACCGTCCGGCTCGACGGGCACGAGCAGACGATCGCCGAGAAGGCCGCCGCGGGCCTCTTCGTCCGCCCCTCCGGCTCCAAGTAACAGACTGTTACTTGCTCCGGAACCGCGTCTGGGTGCCGGAGACGTGCTGGAGGAACGCGTCCGGATGCTCGACTCGGAAGGCCACGTCGAGCAGGACCTGAGCCGTCGAGACGCGCCTCGGACGCCGCCGGGCCGCCTTCACGTGCAGCCGCACCTGCTCGTAGCTCGGCCGGCGAAAGCCCTGCTCTTCGGCATGTTCGCCGATCGCGCGGCAGATGTCCGCCGCCCGGAACGGCTTCTCGGAGAGACGGTCGATCTCGGCGAGCAGGCGCATCGAGATCCGCGGCGCGAAGAATCCCATGCGGACAACCTGCCCGACAACCGCTCACGCGTCTGTCACGGCTTCGTGCCGAAAGCGCGACCTAGTAACAGACTGTTACTTGGGGTTCAGGCGGGGGCGGGAGCGCTCAGGCCGGCGGCCGCACGCAAGGCGTCGGCCTTGTCCGTCCGCTCCCAGGTGAAGTCGTGCTCGTCGCGACCGAAGTGGCCGTACGCGGCCGTCCTCGCGTAGACCGGTCGGCGCAGGTCGAGGTCGCGCAGGATCGCGCCGGGGCGCAAGTCGAAGTGCTCCCGGATCAGCTGCTCGATCCGCGCCGCCTCGAGGTGCTCGGTGCCGAACGTCCGCACCGCGACCGAGACCGGGTGCGCGACGCCGATCGCGTACGCCACGTTCACCTCGCAGCGGTCGGCGAGACCGGCGGCGACCACGTTCTTCGCCACGTAGCGCGCCGCGTAGGCGGCCGAGCGGTCGACCTTCGTCGGATCCTTGCCCGAAAACGCGCCACCGCCGTGGCGGGCGGCGCCGCCGTAGGTGTCGACGATGATCTTGCGGCCGGTGAGGCCGGTGTCGCCCATCGGGCCGCCGATCACGAACTTGCCGGTCGGGTTGACGTAGACGAAGTCGCGGTCGTGCAGGCGTCGCTCGTCGTAGAGCTCGCCCGGCAGGATCGGGTGCAGCACGCGCTCGATCAGGTCGGGCTTGATCAGCGTCTGTGCGTCGCAGCCCTCGGCGTGCTGGGTCGAGACGAGGATGCGCTCGATCTCGACCGGCGTCTGCCGGCCACCGTCGTCGACCTCGTACCGGACCGTCACCTGCGCCTTGCCGTCGGGCCGCAGGTAGGGCAGCTCGCCGACCTTGCGCACCTCTGCGAGCCGCTTGCAGATCTTGTGCGCGAGCATGATCGGGAGCGGCATCAGCTCCGGCGTCTCGTTCGACGCGTAGCCGAACATCATCCCCTGGTCGCCCGCCCCCTCCTTGTCCAGCGGGTCGGTGTCGGACGGGTCGTGCTGGAGCTCGTACGAGTTGTCGACGCCCTGCGCGATGTCCGGCGACTGCTCGTCGAGCGCGACCACGACGCCGCAGGTGTGCGCGTCGAAGCCCCACTCCGAGTGCGTGTAGCCGATCTCGGCGATCTTCCTGCGGACGAGCGCCGGGATGTCGACGTAGGTCTCCGTGGTGATCTCGCCCGCGACGACGACCAGGCCGGTCGTGATCAGCGTCTCGCACGCGACGCGGCCGCTCGGGTCGTCCGCCAGCACCGCGTCGAGCACGGTGTCGGAGACCTGGTCCGCGACCTTGTCCGGGTGACCCTCCGTCACCGACTCGGACGTGAAGAGGAACTGTCCCGCCATACCGGCGGGCAAGGCTACTTGATCTCCAGGAACGCGTCGAAGGTGCGCTCGTCACTCTGGCCTTCCGACCAGGCGAGCAGCGAGCGCAGCGGGCGCAGGTTCTCCGTCACGTTCGACGGCAGGTTCTGGCCCGCGAGCCCGGCGAAGCCCTCGATCAGCGGGATCGCGTTCTTCAGGTCGATGTAGACGAGCCCGCCCGTCGAGTCCGGCATCCCGGCCGCCGACTTGGCCTCCTTGAAGTCGGCGCTGTCCGCGAGGCTGCCGGCCGAGCCGAAGTCGGCGATGCCGTTGACGCCGCTCGTCAGCAGCACCTTGCCGTCGACCGAGCCGTAGTGGATCGCGAACTGGCCGAACGTGGCGGTCTTCACGTCGTGACCGCCCTGCGTCCCGGGCTCGACGCGGGTGCCGGCCTGGGCCGCGAGGTGCGTCATCAGCGTGTCGACCGTGTCGAGCGCCTGCGTCGGGTCGCTCGGCTGGAGCGCGAGCGTGAGCTCGGGGATGATCGCGCCCGAGCGGGCGTAGAAGGCGACCTCGCCGTCGAGGAGGGCGAACAGCTGGTCGGGCGTGACGCCGTAGCGCTGCTCGAGCTGCTTCGCGAACGTCGAGAACTGTGGCGATGACTGGAGCTTCTGCAGCTGCTCGGTCGTGCCTGCGCCGAGGAAGTCGATCGCCGCGAACGCGTCCGACGGCACCCCGTCCAGGAGCTTCGAGGCGAACTCCTTGCCGCCGAGGTTGCCGCCGCTCGAGGCGCCCTGCAGGCGCAGGCCGTCGTCCTCGGCGCTGAGCGAGACGGCGACGTACTTCAGGCCCTGGAGCCCGAGCGCCGACGGATCGAGGCCGGACGTGTTGCTCGGCGTCCGCTGCTTCACGAGCTGGTCGAGCTGCGGGCCGTCCAGATACGCGCGCACGAGCGCGTCGCCCGGGAGCTTGCCGATCGCGGTCGTGAAGGAGTCGGAGCCGGAGAGCGGCTCGCCGGACCCCTTCAGCACGGCGTCGAAGTCGCTCGCCTTGTCCGCGATCGCCCACCAGCCGTCGCCGAGGTCGCGCGTCACGGCCGGCGTGCCGTTGCTCCCCTTGGCCGCCAGCTGCTTGAGCTTCGCCGGATCGTCGGGCTTGGTCACGCCGACCACGGCCTCGGTGCTGCCGCTCGGGGCGATGCCGACGTCGAGCTCCGGCCCGAGCGCGGGCTTCACGTCGCGCTCGTAGTCGAGGTTCTGCTTCGCGAGCGACTGCTCGATCTGCCGCAGCCAGGTGTCGTGCGACGGGAACTTCTGCCAGAGCTTGTCGAACGTCTGCCACTGGCTCGAGCCGAGATCGCTGTCGATCGAGACGAAGCCGAGCAGGTCCGAGCGCAGCAGCGCCGCGCCGGCCGGCGGCGAGCCGCCGGTGGAAGAGCTGCTGCTCGCGCCGCTGCCGCAGGCCGCGAGCACGAACGCGAGGCTCGCGAGCAGGACTACTGGCAGGAAACGGCGGCGCATGATCACTCCCGGGTTGGCTGGCGGCCCATCAGATTTGCAGCTAGGTCGTTCAAATCCTGCCCGTCGAGAACGTGACACACACCCTCCGTTATAGGTAATTCGACGCCGACGCGGCGAGAAAGATCGCGGAGCACCGGAGCGGTCGTGAGGCCCTCGACGGTGCCGATCTGCGCCTCGGCGTCCTCGGGGGAGGCGCCCTGCGCGATCAGCTCGCCGGCCTGGCGGTTGCGGCCGTGGCGGCTCCAGCACGTGACGATCAGGTCGCCCATCCCGGCCAGGCCCGAGAACGTCTCGGCACGCGCGCCGCAGGCCTCGCCGAGCCGCGCCATCTCCGCCAGGCCGCGCGCGATCAGGGCCGCCTTGGCGTTGTCGCCGAGCCGGAGGCCGTCGACGCCGCCGGCCGCGAGCGCGATCACGTTCTTCGCGGCCGCGCAGAGCTCGACTCCGACGAGGTCGTCGTTCACGTAGACGCGGAACGCCAGCGAGTTGACCGCCTGCTGCAGCTCCTCGGCGAGGCCGAGGTCGGCGCTCGCGATGACGGCCGCCGCCGGCAGGCCCTCGGCGATCTCCTCGGCGAAGCTCGGCCCGGACAGGACCGCGTACCCGCGCCGCTCGACGAGCCCCGAGAGGCGGCCGCCGCTCCCCGGGTCGAGGCCCTTCGTCAGGCTCAGCACCGGCGCCGCGCCCGGCAGCCAGCGCACGACGTCCGCGAAGGCGCGGCTCGGAACCGCGATCACGTGCAGGTCGACGCCGGCAAGGGTGGGGTCGTCGAGCGTCGTGGCGGAGACGCCGCTCAGGTCGGCGTCGGGCAGGTAGCGCGGGTTGCGGCCGGTCTCCTCGATCGCCCGCGCCTGCTCCGCGTCGCGCGTGACGAGGATCACGTCGTGGTCGCGCGCGGCCAGGACGCACGCGAACGCCGTCCCCCACGCGCCCGCGCCGACGACCGCCGCCCTCATGCGCGCCGGACGAAGTCGATCGACACGGGCACGCCCTCGAGCTGGAAGCGGTCGCGGACCTGGTTCTCGACCCAGTAGCCGTAGTCGCGCGTCACCAGACCGGGATCGTTCACGAAGAAGCGGAAGCGCGGCGGCCGCTGCTGCACCTGCGTCCCGTAGAGCAGGTTGAGGCGGCGGCCGTTTCGCGACGGCGGCTCGCGCGACTCGCGCAGCTCGGCGAGGAAGCGGTTCAGCTCGCCGGTGGGGATCCGCGCGGCGTGTTTCTCGAACTGCTCCTCGATCCGGTCGAGCAGGCGCGAGATGCCGCGGCCGGTCTTCGCGCTGACCGTCACCAGCGGCGGGCGCTGGCGGAGACGCGACGCGATCCGGGGGCGGACGTCCTCGATCGCGGTCTCCGTGACGTCCCACTTCGAGAGCACGACGATCGTCGAGTCCTGCGCCTTGCGGGCGACGTCGGCGACGGCGAGATCCTGGTCGACGAGGCCCTCCGACGAGTCGACGAGCACGAGCGCGACGTCCGCCCGCTCGGCCGCCGCCAGCGCGCGCAGCTCCGAGTAGTACTCGATGCCCTGGCGCTGCCGGCGCTTGCGGCGCATGCCGGCGGTGTCGACGAGCACGAAGGTGCGGTCGTCGCGGCGGAGGACGGTGTCGATCGCGTCGCGCGTGGTGCCGGGAGTCTCGGACACGATCACGCGCTCCTCGCCGAGCAGCGCGTTCAGGAGGCTCGACTTGCCGACGTTCGGCCGGCCGAGGATCGCGACGCGGATCGCGTCCTCCCCGACCTCCTGCGGGCCGCTGCCGGGAAGCATCGTCACGACCGCGTCGAGCAGGTCGCCCGTGCCGTGGCCGTGCTGCGCCGAGAGCGGGATCGGGTCGCCGAGGCCGAGGCGGTGGAACTCGAGCGCGAGCGCGTCCTGGCGGGGGTCGTCGATCTTGTTGGCCAGCAGCAGCACCGGCTTGCGCGCGCGGCGAAGGATCGCCGCCAGCTCCTCGTCGCCGGGCATCACGCCGGCGCGGGCGTCCACGACGAACAGGATCAGGTCCGCCTCGGCGATCGCGGCCTGCGCCTGCTCCGCGATCGAGCGCGTGATCGGCGTGGGGTCGGCGACGTCGACGCCGCCCGTGTCGATCAGGCGGAAGCGCCGGCCGTTCCAGTCCGCGACGACGTCCTTGCGGTCGCGCGTGACACCCGGCGTCTCGTGCACGACCGCGTCGCGCGACTCGGTCAGCCGGTTGACGAGCGTCGACTTGCCGACGTTCGGGAAGCCGACGACGGCCACGGTCCCGGCGAGCGGCGCGGGGCTCTCGGCGGGGGCCTCGTCGAGCTGCTCGTTGTCTGCGGACCTCATGGGCACGGCACCGGTCGGTGGCGCGATGTTAGGCGCCCGCCTCCGGCCGTGACGGTTCCGTCACCGTGTCTGACACCGTGCGCGCCTGCAGACGGCCCCGCACGGACGGCGAGCTGTGGAACGTTCGTGACACTTCGGGCACCCGTCTGACACCGGGGAGAGCCGGGGCGGCGGCTAGGCCGGCTGGCGCGCCCGGACCAGCTCTTCGATCTGCGCCACCACGTCGTCGACGTCGAGCTCGGTCGTGTCGATCTGGATCGCGTCCTCGGCCGGCCGCATGCGCGCGGCGTCGCTCTGGTCGCGCAGGCGCAGGTCGGTCGCGAGCACGTCCGCGCCGATCTCCGGCCGCTCGGCGAGGCGGCGGCCGGCGCGCACCTCGCGGTCGGCGTTCAAGTAGACCTTCACCGCCGCGTCGGGCGCGACGACCGTGCCGATGTCACGCCCCTCGATCACGACGTTGCCGTCGTCGGCGAGCTCACGCTGGCGCTCGCGCATCACCTGCCGCACGGGCTGATGCCGCGCGACGACCGGCACGAGGCTGTCGATTTCCGCCTTGCGGATCGAGGAGGTGACGTCGGTGTCGGCGATCGCGACCCGCCCGCGCACGTCGAAGCTGACGGGGTTCGCCGCGGCGAGCTCGCCCAGCTCCTCGCCGTTGGCCAGCGGAATCCCGCGCTGCCGCGCGAGCCAGGTCAGCGCCCGGTACATCGCCCCCGTGTCGAGGTAGCGGAAGCCCAGCCGCTCGGCGAGACGCCGGGCGACCGTGCTCTTGCCGGCCCCCGCCGGGCCGTCGATGGCGACGATCATCGTTGTGTGACCGAGTCGAGCAGCTCGAAAAACCCGGGGAAGCTTACAGCGACCGCCTGCGGGTCTCCGAGCTCGACGCCCTCGCGCGAGGCGAGCCCTGCGACCGCCCCGAGCATGGCGATCCGGTGGTCGCCGAGCGAAGCCATCGACCCGCCCCGGGGCCGCGCGGGCACGCCTCTCACGGTGAAGCCGTCCTCGGTCGCCGTGAGCCGGAGCCCGAGTGCGCGCAAGGACGCGGTCACGCTCTCGATCCGGTCGGTCTCCTTGACGCGCAGCTCGCGCGCCCCTTCGACCCGGCTCTCGCCGCGGGCGCACGCGGCGGCGAGCGCGAACAGCGGCAGCTCGTCCACCAGCAGCGGCACTTCCTCGGCGCCGATCGACGTCGCGACCAGCTCCGCCGAGCGCACCTCCACATCGCCGACCGGCTCGCCGCTGCTGCGGTGCCGGTGGAAGATCGTGATCCGCGCGCCCATGCGCGCGAGCACCTCGAGCAGCCCGGTCCGGCGCGGGTTCAGCCCGACGTCGTGGATCGTCAGCTCCGAGCCCGGCAGCAGGGTCGCGGCGACGACGAACGGCGCCGCCGCCGAGAAGTCGCCCGGGACGACGACCTCGCCGAGGCGCAGCCGCTCCGCCGGCCCGATCGAGATCCGACGCTGCTGCCGCCGCACGTTCACCCCCGCGGCCGTGAGCATCAGCTCCGTGTGATCGCGCGTCGGCAGCGGCTCCACGACCGTCGTGCGGCCGGCGGCGTAGAGCCCCGCGAGCAGGACGCACGACTTCACCTGCGCGCTCGCGACGGGCAGCTCGTAGCGGATGCCCCGCAACGCGGCGCCCTGGATGGTCAGCGGTGGCGTCCCGTCCGTCGTCTCGACCAGAGCGCCCATCTGGCGCAGCGGCTCGGCGATCCGTTCCATCGGCCGGCGGCGGAGCGAGTCGTCGCCGGTCAGCTCGAAGCGGCCGGCCTGCCCGGCGAGGATGCCGGCGAGCAGGCGCAGCGTCGTTCCGGAGTTGCCGCAGTCGATCGGCGCCGACGGCTCGCGCAGGCCGCGCAGGCCGAGGCCCTCGACGCGCAGTTCGTCCACGTCGTCGTCGTGCACGGTCACGCCCAGCGCGCGAACGGCGGCGATCGTCGACTCGGTGTCGGCCGAGCGCCCGAAGCCGCGCACGCTCGTCTCGCCGTCGGAGATCGCGCCGAGCAGGACCGCGCGGTGCGAGACGGACTTGTCGCCCGGCACCGCGATGTGGCCGTGCAGGGACGCCGCCGGGTCGACCTTCATTCGCCGAGCACCGGCGAGACGACCACGCCGTAGCCCTGCGACTCGAGCAGCGCCGCCGCCCGCGCCGCCTCGCCCTCGCCGGTGACGAGCAGCGTCAGCGTGCCGCCGCGCTCGGGCGAGACGTGGTGCAGCTCGAAGTCCTCGATGTTGATCCGCTGCGCCCCGAGCGCCTGCGTGATCCCGGCCAGCACGCCGGGACGGTCGGGGACGTGAACGCGGAGCCGGTGCAGCTCGCCGGCATCCGGGAACGCCTGCTCGAGCATCCGGCGCCGGTTCTCCGAGGCCTCGCCGATCCAGCGGGCGACGAAGCCGGCGTCGCGAGCCTCGAGCGCGGCCTCGAGCTGCTCCAGGCGGCGCCGGTGCTCGCCGAGGGCGCCGCGAAGCGCCTCGGTGTTCTCGAGGAAGATGTCGACCCAGATGCGCGGGTTGGCGCCGGCGACGCGGGTCATGTCGCGGAGCGAGCCGCCCGCGGCCGCGAGCGGCTCGTACCCCTCGATCCGTGACGCGCCGGCCTGGTTGACGAGCAGGTTCGCGAGCGCGTGCGGCAGGTGGCTGGTGAGCGCGACGAGCCGGTCGTGCGCGTCCGCGTCGATCGCGACCGGCGTGGCGCCGAGCGCCGAGACGAAGCCGTGCACGAGGCGGTAGCGCTCGGGGTCGGTGTGCGCGGTCGGCGTCAGGAACCAGGTGGCGCCGTCGAACAGGTCGGCCGTCGCGTGCTCGGGGCCGTGCGCCTCGGAGCCGGTGACGGGATGGCCGCCGACGAAGTTCGCGCTCGTGAGGGCCTCGCCGAGGTTCGACTTGGTCGAGCCGACGTCGGTGACGGTGGCGCCGTCGCCGACCGCCTCCCGCAGCACCGACCGGAGCGCGATCACCGGGACGGCGACGACGACGAGCTCGCAGCCGGCGAGCAGCTCGTCGACCGCGATCGTGGTCTGGTCGACCGCCCCCCGCCGGCGCGCGGTCTCGGCGACGTCGTCGTAGAAGTCGTAGCCCTCGACCAGCGGCACGCCGGCCCGCTTCGCCGCCAGGCCGACCGACGCCCCGATCAGACCGGTGCCGATGATCCCGAGCCGCTTGACCTCCACCGGCCCAGGCTAACGGCGCGCGGGCAGGGGCCACCGGCGGGTCCCATCCCTAGCCCCCACCCACCCGGGGAACATCACGCTAGCGGTGAAGATGTCGCGTGTCTGTCACGGGACGGCGCCGGGAGTGTGACTCTTCGTCCACAGCTCCGCGCCCGCCGCCGGCCCCGCCGCCGCCGCGCACCCCGCTCAGCCGATCTGCTTGCCGAGCAGCTCCGCGACCTCGCGCACCTCGCGGGCGAACTCGCCGAACTCGGCGGTCGGAATCTGCTGCGGCCCGTCGCAGAGCGCCTCCTCGGGCGACGGGTGCGACTCGACGATGATCCCGTCCGCGCCGACCGCCGCCGCGGCGCGCGCCAGCGGCAGCACCAGGTCGCGCCGCCCGGCCGCGTGCGAGGGGTCGACGATCACCGGCAGGTGCGTCTCGTGCTTGAGCACCGCGACCGAGCCCAGGTCGAGCGTGTACCGCGTCGTGCGCTCGAACGTCTTGATCCCGCGCTCGCAGAGGACGATCCGGTCGTTCCCCTCGCGCGCGACGTACTCGGCGGCCATCAGCAGCTCCTCGACCGAGGCCGACGGGCCCCGCTTCAGGAGGACGGGCTTGTCCGCCCGTCCCACCTCGGCCAGGAGCATGAAGTTCTGCATGTTCCGCGCGCCGATCTGGATCACGTCCGCCGCGTCGAGCACCGCCTCGACGTGCCGCGGGTCCATCAGCTCCGTCACCACCGGCAGGCCCGTCTCCTCGCGCGCCTCGCGCAGGATCACGAGCGCCTCCTCGCCGAGCCCCTGGAACGTGTACGGCGACGTGCGCGGCTTGAACGCGCCGCCGCGCAACCAGGTCGCGCCGGCGTCGTGCACGGCGCGCGCGGTCTCGAGGGTCTGCTCGCGGTACTCGACCGTGCACGGCCCCGCGATCAAGCCGAAGAAGCGGTCGCCGATCTTCCGCCCGTCGACGTCGATCACCGTCGGGTCCGGCGAGACCTCGCGCGAGACGAGCTTGTACGGCTTCAGGATCGGCAGCACCTGCTCGACGCCCGGGTAGCCCTCGAGCGGTAGCGTCGCCAGCAGCTCGCGCTCGCCGATCGCGCCGATCACGGTCGACTCGCGCCCGCGCGTGACGCGCGCGTCCACGCCCGCCTCCTGCAGGCGGGCGAGCACATGCTCGGTCTGGTCCGGCGTGGAGCCGGAGGCCATCACGATCAGCAGCTCGGGGGATCCGTTCGTCGCCATCGGAGCGTTCAAAGGTACTTGCGATACTGGGAGCCATGCGGATCTTCAGCGGCATCCAGCCCACCGGCGCCAAGCACCTCGGCAACTACATCGGCGCGATCCGCAACTACGTCGCGCTGCAGGACCGCGGGGAGGCCTTCTTCTGCATCGTCGACCTGCACTCGATCACGACCGAGTACGACCCGGAGGAGCTCCGCGAGTCGACGCTGTCGCTCGCTGCGCTCCTGTTCGCGTCCGGGCTCGATCCGGACCGCTGCACCCTGTTCGTGCAGAGCCACGTGCGCGCGCACGCCGAGGCCGCCTGGCTGCTCGGCTCGGTCGCGAGCTTCGGCGAGCTTCGCCGGATGACCCAGTTCAAGGACAAGGCCGAGCAGCAGGAGTTCGTCTCGGGCGCGCTCTTCAGCTATCCGGTGCTGATGGCCGGCGACATCCTGCTCTACCAGACCGACGTGGTGCCGGTCGGCGAGGACCAGCGCCAGCACCTCGAGCTCTCCCGCAACATGGCCGAGCGCTTCAACGCCCGCTACGGCGAGACGTTCAAGGTGCCGGACGCGATCATCCCCGAGGTCGGCGGCCGCGTGATGGACCTGCAGGAGCCGACGAAGAAGATGTCGACCACCGGCGGCACCCCGCAGGGGACGGTCCAGGTGCTCGACCCGCCGGAGACGATCCGCAAGAAGTTCCGCAGCGCCGTCACTGACTCCGGCACGGAGGTGCGCCACGACCCGAGCGAGAAGGCGGGCATCTCGAACCTGATCGAGATCCTCTCGATCATGGGCGGCGACGAGATCCCCGCAATCGAGGCGCGCTACGACGGCGGCGGCTACGGCACGTTCAAGCAGGACGTGGGCGACGCGGTCGTCGCCGTGCTCGACCCGATCCGGACGCGCTACGAGGAGCTGCGGACGGACGAGGCGCAGCTCCACGCGCTCCTCGCGCGCGGCGCCGAGCAGGCGCGCGAGGTCTCGGCGCCCACGCTCGAGCAGATGTACGAGCGCATGGGCTTCGTCCGGCCCTAGAGACGGAAACGGCCCCTCCGGGGAGGGGCCGTTTCGCGTGGGTCTACCGGCGCGCTAGTGCGCGTCGAAGACGTTCGAGAGGCTGTTCATCGCGGCATCGCGCGTGCTCAGCGGCGCGAGGCCGTAGCGCTGCTCGATCGTCGAGAGCACGGCGGTCGTGTCGTACTCGGTGTGGTCGACGACGAACGGCCCCTTCAGGAAGGGCGAGACGACGAGCGCCGGGATGCGCGTCCCCGGGCCCCACTGGTCGTGCGGCCCGTTGTCGTTGCCCTGGCCCGGCGGCGGGACGTGATCCCACTGGCCGCCGAACTCGTCGTACGTGACGATCACCATCGTGTCGGACTTGCAGGCGCCGTTCTCGATTGCCTGCAGCAGGTCGACGAGGTGGTCGCTGCCGTTCGGCTCGCTCGCGTAGCCGGGGTGCTCGTTCTCGACGCCGAGCGGCTTCACGAAGCTGACGGAATCGAGGTTGCAGTGGCTCGTAGAGCTCTGCGCCTTCTGGATGAACTCCTGCTCGTCGCGCAGGTGAGCGCGTCCAGGCGTTCCCGGCGCGTAGTTCGCGAAGTAGTTGAACGGCTGGTGGTGGAACTGGAAGCTGGAGTCCGGGCAGTACGGGAACGCTGGGTTCGGCGCCGCGCCGGGATCCTGGCAGTTCGGGCCCGTGCCGTTCGTCCAGCCGGGCGCGCCGATGTCGCCGTCGGCATTCGACCAGCCACCCGCATACCAACTCCACGAGACGCCGGCAGCGGAGAGCTCGTCACCGATCGTGGTGTTCGTCTGCGGGATCAGCTTCGCCCCGAAGGTGCCACTCGGCTGGTACGTGGGCTGCATCGTGTTGACCGCGTAGTCACCGCACGCCCGCCCTGCGACCGGCGACGGGCACACGACGGTGATCGGGCCGCGGCGAACCGGCCCGGTCGGAACGTACTGCGGGTACGCGACCGGCATCCCGTTCGAGTCGATGATGGAGTGGAGCGTCGCCGGCGCCCCCGGGTAGACGGGGGTCTGCGCCGAGATCAACCACTGGTGGTTCAGGAACGAACCGCCGAACGCCGCCTGGAAGAAGTTGTCGGCGATGGCGTACTTCGGGTGACCAGGGCCGTGCAGGTAGCGATAGATCGGTAGCTGCTGCGTGTCGTAGACGCCCATCGTCGTCCCGACCGAGTCGCTCCCACTCATGTAGCGGTTCTGCTGCCCACCGTTCAGCTGGTACTGCTCCTGGTAGAACTCGTGCACGAGGTCGCGCGTGCAGCCGCCCGGTACGCCCGTGCCCTTGAGCCAGCCATTCGGCTTGTCGAACTCGTGGTGCGGCAGCGGGCAGGTCGTGTCCGTGGGCTTGATGTAGTCGTCGATCGTGAACCAGGTGTTCTGGAACGCGCTCGTGATCCCGTGCGCGGGGTCGGTACACGTCGTCGGCAGAGGATTGGGCGACGTGAGGTTGACGTCGAGCTGCTGCAGGCAGGCGAACGGCACGCCGTGCTGGTCGACCTGCGTCGTGCGCGCGACGTCGGCGTTGGCGCGGCCGTTGACTCGTTCCCAGCCGCCGTACAGGTTGTCGAAGCTGTGGTTCTCCTCGTAGATGACGACGATGTGGCCGATCGTGTTCAGCTTGTTCGCGTCCGAGTTCGCGTTCGCCGACGCGCCCCCGGACACGGCCAGCACGACGATGGCCGCCGCAGTCATCACGACGAGCGCCGAAAGGCGCCGAAGCATGCAAAGACCTCCTCGGTTGTGGTCTCTCCCCTTGCTGGTACCGCGGGCGGAACCTTCGCAGCCCCCGCGCGCCTGGTCAAGGAGCGTCTATCGACGAGTGGTGAATCGAGTGATGGATCGGCTGGCGAAGTGTCCGAGAGTCGGCTAGCGTCGCCCGCGAGGCAGGCCATCGAAGCGCGAAGGAGGGCTGATGAAGGGGAGAAGGGGAATGATCATCGCTGCGTTGGCGGTGGTCGCCCTGGCGGCCGCGGCCGCGCTCGGCGCCACGTCCCAGCGCGCCGCGGCGAGCCCGCCCGTGACGACGGGCGGCGACTGCACGTTCGCCAACGGCATCAAGCACGTGATCCAGCTCCAGTTCGACAACACGCACTTCCTCAGGGACAACGGCAACGTGCCGTCGGACCTCGAGCAGATGCCGCACCTGCTGAACTTCATCCGCGGCAACGGCACGCTGCTCACCAACGACCACACGGTCCTGATCTCGCATACCGCGACGGGCATCCTGTCGACGCTGACGGGCGTATACCCGGACCGGATGGGTCAGCCGATCTCGAACAGCTTCCGCTACTTCAAGCCCGACGGCACGACGCGCACGGGCGTCTCGTTCGCGTACTGGACAGCGCCGCTGTTCGACCCGGCCGGAAGCACGACGGACACCACCCCGGAGATGATCAACGAGAACGGCAAGATCGCCCCAGCTCCGTGGGTGCCGTTCACGCGTCACGGCTGTGACTTCGGCTCGGTCGCGACCGCGAACACGATCCTCGAGAACACCGCGATCGACATCCCCACAGTGTTCGGGCCCGGCTCGGCCGAAGCGGCCGAGGTGGCGGCCAACCCGGGGCAGGCGTTCGCGGACTTCGTCGGGATCGGCGTCCACTGCGCGCAGGGCTCGGTGATCTGCGGCAGCTCGACGCACACTAGGCCCGACCTGCTCCCCGACGAGCCCGGCGGCTACAACGGCTTCAGCGGGCTCTTCGGCGCCAAGTACGTCAACCCGGTGATCCACCCGGGTGGCCCGATGACCGACCTGAGCGGCAACGTGATCCAGGACGCGACCGGCCACGTGGGCTTCCCCGGGTTCGACGGGATGGAGCCCACGGTCACGCTCTCCTGGATCGCGCAGATGCAGGAGGCGGGCATCCCGGTCACCTACGGCTACCTCTCCGACGCGCACGACGCGCACGGCACGGCCGGGAACATCCACTTCGCCTACGCTCCCGGAGAGGCCGGCTACGTCCAGCAGCTGCACGACTACGACTTGGCGTTCCAGCAGTTCTTCGACCGCCTCGCGGCCGATGGGATCAACAAGTCGAACACGCTGTTCCTGTTCACGGTCGACGAGGGCGACCACTTCGCCGGCTCGCAGCCGAACAACCCGAGCTGTGACGGGGTCACGGTCGCCTGCGACTACACCGGGAAGCCGGTCGGCGAGATCAACGGCGACCTGCGCCGGATGATCCGAACCCAGTACGGCGACGCGACGAACTTCACCGTCCATTCCGATGATGCGCCCAACGTCTACATCACGGGCAACCCGTCCCGAACCGACTCGGTGACCCGGAACCTCGAGCGGGAGATGGCCGGGCTCCACTGGTTGAACCCGTACACGGGCCTCGACCAGCACAACATCATGGTCGCGCTCGCCGACCCGGTCGAGATGAAGACGCTCCACATGGTCACGGCCGACCCGGCGCGGACGCCGACGTTCACGCCGTTCGCCGACCCGGACTGGTTCTTCTTCGCCACCGGCGGCGGGAACTGCGCGACGCCGGCCGATTGCGCCTCGATCCCGCCACGGACGAGCCAGAGCTTCGCTTGGAACCACGGCGACATCCAGGACGAGATCGCATCGACCTGGGCGGGGTACGTCGGGCCGGGCGTCAGAAACCTCGGCACGGACGGCAGCGTCTGGACCGACCACACCGACCACCGGCCGACCGTCCTCACCCTGCTCGGTTTGAGGGACGACTACCAGACCGACGGCCGGGCGGTGACGCAGATCGCGGACGAGAACGCGCTGCCGGTCAGCCTGCGGGTGCACCACCCGAGCCTCGAGCGGCTCGGTGAGTCGTACAAGCAGTTGATGGCGTCGTTCGGCTCGTTCTCGATGAACACGCTCAAGGCGTCGACCCGTGCTCTCGCGAGCAACGACCCGGGGGACGCGACCTACAACCAGATCGAAGGACAGATCGCCTCGCTGACCAGCCAGCGGGATGCCCTCGCTGCCGAGATCCGCACCGGGATCAACGCAGCGGAGTTCGACGGTACCAAGCTCGACGAGAACCAGATCAAGGCGTGGATCAGCGCGTCGGACGACCTGCTCGCGCAGGCGGCCGCGCTCGGTTCCTGAGCCGCTTCACTTCGAAGGGCTCGAGCTCGCGCCAGTGGCCGGGCTCGAGCCCTTCGAGCGTCAGCCCCGCGTACCGGCTCCGGTGCAGCCGCTGCACGGGGTGGCCGACCGCCTCGAGCATGCGCTTGACCTGGTGCTTGCGGCCCTCGTGGACGCTCAGCTCGACGGTGTGCGGGCCGAGGCGGCGGGCGCGCGCGGGTGCCGTCGGGCCGTCGTCGAGCTCGACGCCGCGCTCGAGTCGGCGGAGCGCCTCGTCGGACGGCTCGCCCTCGACCTCGGCCTCGTAGACCTTCTCGACCTCGTAGCGCGGGTGCGCCAGGCGATGGGCGAGCTCGCCGTCGTTGGTCAGCAGCAGCGCGCCGGTCGTGTCCGCGTCCAGACGGCCGACGGGGACGACGCGGGCCGGATGGTCGACGAGCTCGACGACGGTCGCCCGGCCGTGCGGGTCGCGCGCGGTGGTGACAGTGCCGGCGGGCTTGTGCAGCAGCACGTACGCGAGCGGCTGCAGCTCGACGCGCTCGCCGTCGAGCTCGACCCGGTCGCGGCTCGCGACGAACGTGTTCAGCTCGCCCCGCTCGCCGTTGACGGTCACGCGGCCGGCCTTGATCAGCTCGTCCGCCTTGCGCCGGGAGGCCACGCCGGCACGCGCGAGGTAGGCGTTCAACCTCAAGGCGTGAAGGTGGCGCCTCCGGCCGGTCTGACGAGGACGCGGCCGGCCGAGCTCTCGTCCCGGATCAGGTCGAGCACGAGGTGTGCGATCTCCTGCGCGCTCACGAGCTCCGGCACCGAGGCCCGCTCCTCCGCGCTCATCGCGGCGAGGCTGCGCCTCACCGACGGCGTGTCGACGTAGTCGGGGCAGACGCAGCTGACCCGGACGCCACGCGTCTCGGCGAGCGGCGCGAGCGCACCGGTCAGGCGCATCAGCCCGGCCTTCGCGGCGGCGTACTCCGGAGCGCGGTGAGGCGCGAGCCCGTGGCCCGCGATCGAGGAGACCATCACGATCGCGCCCCCTCCGGCCATCGCGTCGAGCGCCAGCTGCGTCGCGACCATCGCGCTGCGGAGGTTCAGGTCGAGCGTCCGGCTCCAATGCTCGACCGGCGCGTCCGGGTAGTAGGGCGCCGGAGCGCCGCCTGCGTTGTTGACCAGGATGCCGAGCCCCTCGGCGGCGTCGATCAGCGCGCGCAGCTCGGCGTCGACGAGCACGTCCGCGTGCACGAAGCGGCCGCCCAGGTCGTGCGCCACGCGGCGCCCTCCGTCGGAGTCGACATCGGCCACGACGACTGCCGCGCCCTCCGCAGCGAGCGCCTGCGCGACCGCCCGGCCGATGCCCGCCGCGGCGCCGGTCACCACGGCGATCTGTCCGCGGATCTCCACGGCGGGAGTATGTTCTGCCGGTGCCGCACTACGTCTCGTTGATGCGGTGGACGTCGAAGGGCGTCGCCGGGCTTCCCGCCTGGCGCGAGCGCGTCGAGGAGGGCGAGCGGATCGTCCACGAGGCCGGCGGGACGCT
>DATIER010000096.1:0-14189 GCA_035455605.1 Gaiellaceae bacterium | reverse complement strand
GAGGAGGACGCGGCGAAGACGATCCACGTCGGCGGCGCGGAAGGCCGCATCCACGGCGCCGACCGCTCGCTCGTCGACTTCAACCGCGCCGGCACGCCGCTGGTCGAGATCGTCACGCGGCCGGACATCCGCTCGCCCGAGGAGGCGAAGGCGTTCCTGCAGCTGCTGCGGCAGACGGTCGTCGAGCTCGGGATCAGCGACGCCGAGATGGAGAAGGGCTCGCTGCGCTTCGACGTCAACGTCTCGGTGCGCCCGGAGGGATCGGACGAGCTCAGGACGCGCACCGAGCTGAAGAACATGAACTCGTTCAACTTCGCCGCCAAGGGCATCGAGCGCGAGGTGCGGCGGCAGGTCGAGCTCTGGGAATCGGGTGGCGTGGTCGAGCAGGAGACGCTGCACTTCGACCCGGGCAACGAGTCGGCGCCGCCGCTGCGCTCGAAGGAGGAGGCGCAGGACTACCGCTACTTCCCCGAGCCCGACCTGGTGCCGCTCGAGCCGTCGCGCGAGCTGGTGGAGTCGCTGCGCGCGGATTTGCCGGAGTTGCCCTCGGCTCGGATCCGCAGGCTGGAGGCGGAAATCGGTTTCCCGCTCGCCGAGGGGCTGGTGACCAGCGGGCGCGACGAGCTCTACTCGCGCATCCCGGGCGAGCGGGCCGCGGTGGCGAACGTCGTCATGAACGAGCTGGCCGCGCTCGGCCTCGACCCGGCGGCCGTGAACGCGGAGGAGCTCGGCAAGGTGATCGAGCGCCGGTCGGAGATCCAGCGAGGTGCGTTTGCGGAGGCGCTGGCCGCGAGTGCCTCGCCTGGATTCACGGCCGAGACGTACCTCGCGGAGGCCGCGATCGCCGACGTCGGCGAGCTCGACCCGGTGATCGACCGGATCCTGAGCGCGAATGCGTCGCAGGTGGACGCCTACCGCGGCGGCAAGGAGGGCCTGCTCGGCTTCTTCGTCGGCCAGGTGATGAAGGAGACGGGCGGCAAGGCGAATCCCAAGGTCGTGAGCGAGCGCCTGCGCGAGAAGCTGCGCGTCTGAGCGGCGCCGTCTCGCCGACCGGTGCGGGACCCATCCCTAACCCCCACCCACCCAGAGGGGATGAACCCAGGTTAGGCGCGGCGGGCGCGCGGAGGTGTGGCGGGATCGTGCCGGAGGTGTGTCGATTCGTCCCGGGGCTGTGGGCCGCGCGATCGCCGGCCACCGGCACGCGACTCGGCGTCCGGCAGGCCGCCATGTGTGCGCGATTAGGCGCCGTCCATGCGGGAAGGGCGCGCGCACGGTGGAGGAACGAGGCGGCTCCGAGAGGGAACGCGCGGCGCGGGTGCTCGGGCGCGGGCGCGAGAACGCGACGCCCGTCGCGCTGCACGCCGGAGTGGTCGCGGCCGTCGCGCTGCTCGTCGGCGCGATCCTGCTGGTTGCATTCGTGCTCTGGCTCGTCCTACGCTAGGCGCAGGCGGTTCCGCAAATTCCGTCCGACAGAAGGGGCCGAGTGGGGGTCGACCGCTTCAAGCTCATCGGGTTCTCGCTCGCCGTCGCGGCCCTGACGCTCGCGCCGCCCGCGCTCGCCTCCCGGGACGCGGGGGTGGCGGCGCTGCAGGTCGCGCTCCAGGCGCGCGGTCTGTACCACGGGACGATCGACGGGCTGAAGGGCCCGCGGACCACGAGCGCGATCGAGCGCTTCCAGCGGCGGGCGGGGCTCAGGCCCGACGGCGTGCCCGGGCCGCGCACGCGGCAGGCGCTCGGCCGCTACGGCAAGCACGTCCTCGGCAGCCGCCCGCTGACTCGCGGCGCGCGCGGCTGGGACGTGGCGGCGTTGCAGTTCCTGCTCGGCTGGCACGGCTTCCCGTCGGCGACGATCGACGGCGGCCTAGGGATGCACACGGAGCGCGCGCTGCTGCGCTTCCAGCGCTGGGCCGGCCTCGTGCCCGACGGCGTGGCCGGTCCGACGACCCTCGCGGCGCTCCGTCGCCCGCCTGCACGCTGCCCGGTCGCCCTTGCCTGGCCGGTCGCCGCGCCCGTCGGCGACGGCTTCGGGCCGCGCGGGAACCGCTTCCACGCCGGCCTCGACCTACCGGCGCCGGTCGGCACCGACGTGGGCGCGGCCGCCGTGGGCCGCGTCACGTTCGCGGGGCGCCTCGCGGGCGGCTGGGGCAAGCTCGTCGTCGTCGCCGACGCGGGCGGTATCCGCACGATGTACGCCCACCTGTCGAGGGTGAGCGTGCGCGTCGGCGAGCTCGTCGCGGCCGGAACGATCCTCGGCGCGGTCGGCGCGACCGGCGACGCGACCGGGCCACATCTGCACTTCGAGGTGCGGGTGCGCGGCGCGGCGGTCGATCCACGCGGCTGCCTGGCCTAGCGGCGCCCCTCCGCCGCCGCTGGCGCTACCCTCGGGGTCGTGGCGGAGAAGCGCTACCTGATGACGCCCGGCCCGACGCCCGCGCCGCCCGAGGTGCTCGCGGCCATCGCCCAGCCGGTCATCCACCATCGCGGGCCCGACTACCGCGAGCTGTACGCGCGCGTCCTGCAGCGGCTGCGGGAGGTCTTCCGCACCGAGCAGGAGGTGCTGCTCTTCGGCGGCTCCGGCAGCGGCGGGATGGAGTCGGCCGTCGCGAACCTCGTCTCGCCCGGCGATCCGGTGCTGGTCGTCTCCGCCGGCTACTTCGGCGAGCGCTGGGCCGCGATCGCGAAGGCGTACGGCGCCGACGTCGACCACCTCCGCTACGCCTGGGGAGAGATCCCGTCCGCCGCCGACGTCGCCTCGCGGCTGGGTGAGCGCGAGTCGGCGCTCGTCTTCTTCACGCACTCGGAGACGTCCACCGGCGTCGTGCTCGACCCGCAGCCGTTCGCGGCCGCGGCGCGAGAGGGCGGCGCGCTGAGCGTCGTCGACGCGGTCTCCAGCCTCGGCGCGGTGCCGCTCGAGATGGACGCCTGGGGGATCGACGTCGTCGCCTCGGGCGCGCAGAAGGCGCTGATGACGCCGCCCGGCCTGGCGATGACGAGCGCCTCGGAGGCCGCGTGGGAGCGCAGCGCTGCCGCGACGTCGCCGCGCTTCTACTGGGACTGGCAGAAGACGCGCAAGGGCCAGTCGACCCTCGACGCGCCGGTGACGCCGCCGGTCTCGCTCGTGGCCGGGCTCGACGTCGCACTCCGGCTGCTGCTCGACGAAGGCCTCGAGGCCGCGTTCGACCGGCACCGCCGCCTCGGCCGCGCGTGCCGCGAAGGGATCAAGGCGATGGGCCTCGAGCTCAGCTCGCCCGACGAGGACGGCTCCGCGGTCGTGACCGCGGCGCGGGCGCCGGAGGGGATCGACTCGGACGAGCTCGTGCTGCTGCTGCGCGACCGGCACGGCGTCACGCTGGCCCCCGGCCAGGGCGAGCTGAAGGGCAAGATCTTCCGCATCGGCCACATCGGCTACTACGACGTCTTCGACATCACGACCGCGCTGGCGGCGGTCGAGCTCGCGCTCGTCGAGCTCGGCGCGGAGGTCGAGCGCGGCGTCGCCGTCACCCGCGCGCTCGAGGCGTTCGAGCACACCCCCGTGTGACCCGGCCCAGGGTTCTCGTCCGCGAGCAGATCGCCGACGCCGGGGTCGCGCTGCTCCGCGAGCGGTTCGACGTCGACCTCGACGGCAGCGCCGACCTCGGCGAGACGATCGGCGACTACGACGCGATCGTGATCCGCTCGGCGACGAAGCTGACCGCCGACCTGATCGCCCGCGGCGAGCGGTTGAAGGTGATCGGCCGGGCCGGGGTGGGCGTCGACAACGTCGACGTCGAGGCGGCCACGCGCCGCGGGATCGTCGTGGCCAACGCGCCCGAGTCGACGGTCACGTCGGCCGCCGAGCACACCGTCGGCCTCCTCGTCGCGCTCGCGCGGAACATCCCGCAGGCGCACGCCGCGCTGAAACAGGGCCGCTGGGAGCGGTCGGAGTGGGGCGGGGTCGAGCTCGAGGGCAAGACGCTCGGCGTGCTGGGTTTCGGCCGCATCGGCCAGCAGGTCGCCCGCCGTGCGCTGGGGCTCGGCATGCGCGTCGTCGCCTACGACCCGTTCGTGGCGAAGGAGCGCTACCGCGAGCTCGGCGTCGAGCGGGCCGACAGCCCGGCGGACGTCCTGGGCGCGGCCGAGTTCCTGACGCTCCATCTGCCGCTCACGGACGAGACACGCGGGTTCCTCGGCCCCGCAGCGATCGCGCAGCTGCCCGACGGGGCGCGGGTGATCAACGCTGCGCGCGGCGAGCTCGTCGACGAGCACGCGCTCGTCGAGGCGCTGCGGAGCGGAAAGGTCGCGGCCGCGGCGATCGACGTCTTCCCCCGGGAGCCGTACTCCGGCCCGCTGCTCGAGCTCGACAACGTCGTCGTCACGCCTCACCTGGCCGCGTCGACCGAGGAGGCACAGGACCGCGCCGGCGTGATCGTGGCCGAACAGGTGGCGGCCGCGCTCGAGGGCGGCCTGGTCACGAATGCCGTGAACATCCCCTCGATCGGTCCCGAGGACCTCGAGGTGCTCGGGCCCTTCGTCCCGCTCGCGGCGAAGCTCGGCCGGCTCGTGATGGAGCTGGCGGACGGCCGCGCCGAGCGGATCCGGCTCTCGTACTACGGCACGCTCTCCGGCTACGACACGCGCCTGCTGACGGTCGCCGCGCTGAACGGCGCCTTCCAGGGCCGCAGCGAGCAGCCCGTCAACTACGTGAACGCGCCCGTCGTCGCCGCCGAGCGCGGGATCGAGGTCGCGGAGGAGCGGCGGCGCGCCAGCCGCGACTTCACCAACCTCGTGCGCGTCGAGGTGGACGGCGTGCGGGCCGCCGGGACCGTGATCGGCAACGAGAACCGCAACTGGCTCGTGAGCGCGCTCGGCTTCGAGCTCGAGATCGAGCTCTCGCCGCTGATGGTCTTCTTCCGCTACGACGACGTCCCCGGCGTGATCGGCCGCGTCGGCACGCTCTTCGGCGAGGCCGGCGTCAACATCGCGAACATGGCCGTGTCGCGCACGCGTCGCGGCGGCAAGGCGCTGATGGCGCTCTCGCTCGACTCCGAGCCGTCAGCCGAGCTCGTCGACGCCGTGCGCGAGCAGGGCTTCGACGACACCCACGTGATCAGGCTGGGCGGGGCCGGCGAGGGTTGAGGCGCCGGACGATGCGGGCCGCGACGGCGTCGACCTTCTCGACGATCGTGTAGCGCCTCCGGCGCTCCACGACCTGCTCGACCGTCGGCTCGACGTGGCCGCGCTCGACGAGGAAGCGCGTCGGGTGGTCGCGAACCGCCTCGTAGTCGGCGAGCGGCACCTCGATCCGGTGGGTGCAGTTCGCGTCGCCACACTCGCAGAGGAACTCCGCCTCGACCGACTCGAAGCGCTCGGACGCCTCGGCGATCCCTTCGTTCACAGCGCGGAAAAAGGCCTCGTTGCGGGCAATCTCTGCACGGGGGGTCATTTCGGAGGTACAACGGCGAACCGCGTCAACAGGTTGCGCGGGTACGCTTCCGGACGTGGCGACGAGACCCTGGCCGGAGGCCGTCGAGCGCGTCACCGCCTACTTGCGCGAGGCTCGTGCCGAGGTTCGGGTCGAGGAGTTTCCGGAGGGAACCCCGACCGCTCAGGACGCCGCGAAGGCGGTCGGCTGCGAGCTCGCCCAGATCGTGAAGTCGCTCGTGTTCGACTGCGACGGCCGGCCGGTGGTCGCGCTCGTGCCGGGCGACCGGCGTGCCGACTCGGCCAAGGTCGCGCGTGCCGCAGGTGCCGCGCGCGCCCGGATCGCCGGCAGCGAGGAGGTGCGTGAGGCGACCGGCTTCGACCCCGGCGCGGTCTGTCCGTTCCCGCTCCCGCGGGTGAACTCCGTCTTCGTCGAGCGCACGCTGCTTTCACAGCCGGTCCTGTGGGTAGGAGCCGGCTCCGACCGACACATGGCCGCCGTCTCCCCGACCGAGCTGCTCCGCCTGTCCCGCGCACGGCCGATGGACGTCGTCGAGCAGGCCCCGTACCATCAGACCTGAGGAGGTCGCCTGAATGCGCGAGACCGAGAAGATCTGGATGAACGGAGAGCTCGTCGACTGGGCCGACGCGCGCATCCACGTCGGGGCCCACGGGCTGCACTACGGCTCCGGCGTCTTCGAGGGGATCCGCGCGTACGAGACCGACAGGGGCTCGGCGGTCTTCCGCCTCAGCGACCACCTGCGGCGCTTCCACAACTCGGCCCGGCTGCTGCACATGGAGCTCCCGTACTCGCTCGAGGAGCTGCGCGTCGCGTGCCACGAGCTGATCGGCGTCAACGGCCTGCCGGAGTGCTACCTGCGCCCGATCGCGTTCTACGGCTACGGCGAGCTCGGCGTGTCGGCGGTCGGCAACCCGATCGACGTCACGATCATGAGCTGGCCGTGGGGCGCCTACCTCGGCGAGGAGGGCCTGAAGAAGGGCATCAGCGCCAAGATCTCGAGCTGGCAGCGGATCGGCCCGAACGTGATCCCGCACGTCGCCAAGGCGACGGGCGTCTACCTGAACTCGATGCTCGCGGTGACCGAGGCGAATCGCGCCGGCTACGACGAGGCGATCCTGCTCACGGCAGAGGGCCTCGTCGCCGACGGCTCGGGCGAGAACGTCTTCATCGTCAAGGACGGCGAGCTCTTCACGCCCGACCTCTCGACCTCGATCCTGCCCGGCATCACGCGTGACACGGTGATCCAGATCGCGCAGGACCTCGGCTACCAGGTGCACGAGACGTCGCTGATCCGCTCCGACCTTTACCTCGCCGACGAGGCGTTCATGACCGGCACGGCGGCCGAGGTGACGCCGCTGCGCTCGGTGGACGACGTCGAGATCGGGGTCGGGCCGATCACGCTCGGGATCCAGGAGGCGTACCTGGACACGGCGCGCGGCCGCAGCGAGCGCTGGGCCCAGTGGCTCGAGTACGCCACGCCGGCGCCCGCCGAGGCTTGAGCACCGGCCTGCGCGAGATCCCGCTCGCGCGACCGCTCCTCGACGAGCGCGAGGAGGAGCTCGTGCTTGAGGTGCTGCGCTCGGGGCGGCTCTCGCTCGGGCCGACGATCGACCGCTTCGAGGAGCTCATCGCCGAGCGGGTCGGCGCGCCCCACGTCGCTGCCGTCTCGAGCGGAACCGCGGGCCTCCACCTGCTCGCGCGGATCGCCGGGCTCGGCCCCGGCGACGAGGCGATCACGTCGCCGATCTCGTTTGCGGCGTCCGCGAACTGCTTCCTCTTCGAGGGTGCGACCCCGGTGTTCGCCGACGTCGACGCGCGCACGCTGAACCTCGATCCCGACGCGCTCGAGGCCGCGATCACGCCGCGAACGAAGGCGGTCGTCGCGGTCGACATGTTCGGCTACCCGTGCGAGCTCGACGGGATCCGCGCGATCTGCGACCGGCACGGGCTCGTGCTGATCGAGGACGCCGCCGAGGCGCTCGGCGCCGAGTACAAGGGCCGGCCGATCGGATCGCAGGGGCCGTCGGGCGTCTTCGGCTTCTACCCGAACAAGCAGCTCGCCACGGGTGAGGGCGGCGTCGTCTTCACGCACTCCGAGGAGGCCTGGCAGCTCGTGCGCAGCCTGCGCAACCAGGGCCGCGACTACCAGGGCGGGGCGTGGTTCCACCACGTGCGACTCGGGTGGAACTACCGCTGGACCGACGTGCAGGCGGCGATCGGGATCGGACAGCTCGAGAAGCTCGACCGGCTGCTCGCGCTGCGGGCCGAGGCAGCGGCGCGGTACGGCCGGCTGCTGGACGGCGTGGCCGTCGAGCCGCTCTGCGCGGACGACGCCGAGCACACGCGGTCGTGGTTCGTGTACGTGGTCGCGCTCCCACGCGGGGTCGACCGCGTGCGCGTGATGTCGGAGCTGCGCGCCGCCGGGATCGGGACCGCCGAGTACGTCCCGTGCGTCCACCTGCAGCCGTACATGCGCGAGGCCTACGGCTTCGCGGAGGGCATGTGCCCCGTGGCGGAGGACTTCGCGTCGAGATCGATCGCGCTGCCGTTCTACCCGCAGCTCGAGGCGGAGGACCAGGAGCGGGTCGTGGCAGCCCTGCGCGCGGCGCTCTGACGGCTGTGGAAGCATCGGCACGCTTCCGGTGCGGGCGCGGCACACACCTGCGCGCCGAAGCCCGGTAGCGTCGACCGCCGAGGGCGGCGGGCAAGCACGACCCCACCCTCTGGGTGGGGGGACCCGTTCACGCGGGCGCGCGTGAACATCGACGGCGTTCGCTCCCGTCATGGCGCGCGGCGATAATCAGGCCGTGGCAGACGGCAACCGCATGGTCTTCCTGGGCTTCGGCAAGTACGCGCGCGCGGACAAGATCTACGCGATCGAGCCGATCCGCGACGAGCGCCGCGGGCACGGGCGCCGCACGCTCGTCTGGGTCGAGGGCGTGAGCGAGCCGATCGTCGCGTCCCGCACCGAGCGGACGATCCTCGCCGACATGGGCCAGGAGCAGGCGATCGGCAAGCCGCTCCTCGACGACGCTCTCGACCTGGCGCAGCGGCTGGCTGAGCAGTCGCAGAGCGGTCGCGTCGATCTGGGCGACCTCGGGCGGCGTGCGCGCCGGCTGCTCGAGGCGACCGCTCGACCGGACGAGCCCGAGAAGCTCTTCTAGGAACCTTGGAGCCCGCGGAGATCCGCGAGCCGGGCCTCGTCCGCCGGCTCGTCATCGACCTGGGCCCGCTCAGGCGCTACCCGGCGTTCCGAAGGCTGTTCGTCGGCCAGACGATCTCGACCTTCGGCAGCGAGGTCGCCGCCGTCGCCGCGCCGTTCCAGCTCTACCAGCTGACGCATTCGACGTTGCAGGTCGGCCTGCTCTCGCTGTGTGAGCTCTTCCCGCTGTTGACGCTGACCATCGTTGGGGGCGCGATCGCGGACGCCGTCGACCGCCGCCGCATGCTGCTCGTGACCGAGGTGCTGCTCGCGCTCGTCGCGCTCGGGTTCGCGTTCAACGCGAGCCTCGCCGAGCCGCGGGTGTGGGCGATCTACGTCCTCGTGACGCTCGCGATGTCGTTCTTCTCGCTCGGCGTGGCCGGCATGAACACCGTCATCCCGCGCCTGGTCGAGCCGCACGAGCTCGCGGCGGCGAACGCGATCGAGAACGTCTACGGCAGCACGACGAACGTCGCCGGGCCGGCGCTCGGCGGCGTCCTGATCGCGGTGCTCGGCCTGAAGGGCGCCTACCTGCTCGACGCCGGCACCTTCGTCGCCTCGCTCTGGTCGGTCTGGCGCCTGCCGCCGCTTCCGGTCGCGCACGACGCGGAGCGGCCGAGCTGGCAGACGATCAAGGAAGGCTTCCGCTTCGTCCGCCGCAAGGGAGTGCTGCTCGGGATGTTCCTCGTCGACTCGAACGCGATGGTCTTCGGGATGCCGCGTGCGCTGTTCCCGGCGCTGGCGATCCACCGGTTCGACGGCGGCGCCGGCGCGCTCGGCCTGATGTACGCCGCGCCGTACGCGGGGGCACTGGTCTCGTCCCTCCTCTCCGGCTGGATCGGCCACGTGCGGCGGCAGGGCCTGATCGTGGCGGTGGCCGCGGCGCTGTGGGGCGTCGCGATCGCCGTGTTCGGCTTCGCCGACACCTTCTGGCTCGCGCTCCTGCTGCTCGCCGCCGCGGGCGCGGCGGACAACGTCAGCGCCGTGCTGCGCGGGACGATCCTCTGGACGGTGACGCCGGACGAGCTCCGCGGTCGCGTCTCGGGCATCGAGTTCGCGCAGGTCGCCGCGACGCCGGCGCTCGGGAACGTTGAGGCAGGGCTCGTCGCCACGCTGACGAGCCTGCGCTTCTCGATCGTCTCGGGTGGCGTGCTCTGCGTCGCCGGTACCGTCCTCGTCGCCCTTGCCGTCCCGGCCTTCACCCGCTACGACGCCCGCGCTCGAACGTGACTTCTTCGCGCGCAGCGTGCACGAAGTCGCGCCCGACCTGATCGGCGTCACGTTGCTCGTGGCCGGCGCCGGGGGTCGCATCGTCGAGGTCGAGGCGTACGACCACGAGGATCCGGCGAGCCACGGCTTCCGCGGCCGCACCGAGCGCAACGCCGCCATGTTCGGGCCGCCCGGCCGTGCCTACGTCTACCGCTCGTACGGGATCCACTGGTGCCTGAATCTCGTCTGCGAGCAGGAAGGCGTGGCGAACGCGGTCCTGCTGCGCGCCCTGGAGCCCAAGCACGGGCGCGACGTGATGCGCGAGCGCCGCGGCGTCGACGAGGAGCGCCTGCTCTGCAGCGGGCCCGGCCGTCTCTGTCAGGCCCTCGGCGTGACTCGAGCGCACGACGGGCTGCCGCTCGACCGGCCGCCGTTCGAGCTGCTCGCGCGCGACCGCCCGGCCAACGTCGTGTGCGGCCCGAGGATCGGGATCACGCGCGCAGTCGAGCTCCCGTGGCGCTACGTGGAGAGCGGCTCTAGGTTCCTGAGCCGCCCGCTACGACCAGCGTGACGGTGAGGCCGCGCTTGGCCGCGAGGCCCCAGCGAGGCGACTGCGAGACGACCTTCGCGCCGGGCGGCGGGCTGCCGTCGACCTTCCACTTCAGGTGCAGCCGGTCGAGCTTCGCCTGCGCCCGTTCGAGCCGCAGTCCCACGAGCTTCGGCACCACGCCCTGCAGCGCCTTCGGCACCACGAGCGTCACCTTGTCATAGGACGAGAGCGTGCCTCGCGCGGGGAACTGCCGGACGACGACCCCGAGCTTCTGCAGCGGCCGGGCGGGCTCGTACACGTACGCCGGCGTCAGCGGCTGCGCCGCGAGGCGCGCGTTCGCCTGCGAGACCGTGCGCCCGATCACGCTCGGAACCTCGACCTCGTTCACCTTGCAGTTCGCCGTCCGCGCGGGGCCCTCGCCGGCGAAGTACAGGAGCTGCCTCGTGTTGTTGCAGTGCCCGTTGTCGAGCTCGAGCTGCCCGTTGCGGTAGACGACCGTCCTCGAGACCGGGTACGGCATCGAGACCGAGGGGAACGACTGGGGGCGGTCGTGCAGGTACGGCAGCGCGCGCTCCATGAAGCTCTTCCAGATCAGCGCGGGGTACGTGCCGCCCGCGACCGCCTGGCCGTTGAACTCCGTCAGCATCGGCCGCAGCCGCGTCGGGTAGCCGACCCAGACCGCCGCGACCAGCTGTGGCGTGTAGCCGACGAACCAGGCGTCGCCGTAGTTCTCGGTCGTCCCGGTCTTGCCCGCCTGCGGCCGTCCGTCCGAGAGCCGCGCCTTCTGTCCCGTGCCGGCCCGGACGACGCTCTCCAGGAGCGAGGTCTCGAGCGCGGCCGTGTTCGCGGTCAGCACGTGCCTGCCGACGGGGAGGTTGTTGTCGACGAGCCGGCCGAGGTCGTTGCGCACGTCCACGATCGCGCGCGGACGGTTGCCGAAGGCGGCGCCGTCGACGCGGAGGCCGCCGTTGGCGAAGGCCGAGTAGGCGCGCGCCATCTCGAGCGGGTTCACCGCCTCGGCGCCGAGCCCGATCGCGAAGTAGTTCTTCAGCGGGCTCGTGATCCCGAGCCGGTGCGCGGTGCGCGCGATCGCCGTTGGCCCGACCAGCTGCGTCAGCTGCGCGTAGACGGTGTTGTCCGAGACCTCGGTCGCCGTTGCGAGCGAGATGCGCCCAAGGTCGGAGTTCTCGTAGTTGTGCACCGACCAGACGCGGCCGCCGATCGGGATCGACACCGGCCCGGACTCGAACTCGGAGTCGGGCGAGACGCCCTGCGAGAGGGCCGTCGCCAGCACGAACGGCTTGAACGACGACCCGGGCTGGCGTTCGCCCTGGACTGCCAGGTTGAACTGGCTCTTGCGGTAGTTGTTCCCGCCGATCATCGCGAGCACGCTGCCGTCTCGCGGGTCGACTGCGACGAGCGCCGCGGACGGCCCGTCCGGGTTCGTCAGCCACTTCGTGATCGCCTGGCGCGCGAAGCGCTGCACGTTCAGGTCGATCGTCGACCGGGCGTGGAGGCCGCCGCCGAAGACGCGACCCGAGCCGTAACGGTCGATCAGCTGCTGCTCGACGTAGTTCGTGAAGTAGGGCGCCGGCCCGCGGTCGCCCGAGAGATGGATGCTGTCCGGCGCCGGCAGCTTCGCGCGCGTGGCGTTCAGGTACTGCGCGTTGGTCAGGTCTCCCTGATCGAGCAGCGCCTTGAGCACGGTGTCGCGCCGCTCGCGGGCCGCGTTCGGATTCGTGACCGGGTCGTACCGCGACGGGTCGCTCGGGATGCCGGCGAGGAGCGCCGCCTCCGCCCAGCCCAGCTCGTCGGCGCCGTGATGGAAGTACGTGAGGGCGGCCTGCTGGACGCCGTAGGCGCCGTTGCCGAAGTAGATCGTGTTCAGGTACGCGGTGAGGATCCGGTCCTTCGACCAGCGCTGCTCGAGCTGCCACGCGAGCGCCGCCTCCTTCAGCTTCCGCGCGATCGAGCGCTGGTCGGCGGAGTACGTGTTCTTCACGAACTGCTGCGTGATCGTCGAGCCGCCCTCGACCACCGCCTTGTGCTCGACGTCCTGGACGACGGCGCGGAGGATGCCGTGCAGGTCGACCCCGCGGTGCTCGTAGAAGCGCTTGTCCTCGATCGCCACGATCGCGAGCTTCATCCGGTCGGAGATCTTGGCCGAGGGGACGAGGATGCGGCTCTGCTTGCCGCGCAGGACGGCGAGCACGCGCTTCCCGGTTCGGTCGTAGACGTAGCCGTCGACCTCCTTCGTCTGCAGGCGCGCCGGGTCGAGCGACGGGATCTCGCTCGCCACCGAGGTCACGAGGCCGAAGGTGAACGACAGGGACGCCAGCACGAACAGGATCGCGAGGAGCGCGAACAGGCGCAGCTTGCGGATCCTGCGCCGCGGCCTCGGGGGCGCCGGCTTTCGGGCGGAACGCGGCACGAGAAGCGTGAGATTGTAACGGTAGACTCGCCGCGCCAATGGGCCTAGCTGAGCTAACTCGTAACGCGGTTCACGTGCTGCCCGAGGGCGGCCTCGAGGAGAAGCTGAAGCTCGGCCGCCCGCTGCGCGTGAAGCTCGGCATCGACGTCACCTCGCCCGACATCCACGTCGGCCGCGGGATCCCGCTCCAGCGCATGCGCGCCTTCCAGGACGAGGGCCACACCGGCGTCCTGATCGTCGGCGACTACACGACGCGGATCGGCGACCCCTCGGGCCGGTCGGCCGAGCGGCCAGTGCTGAGCGACGACCAGATCGAGGCGAACGCGAAGACGTACCTCGAGCAGGCGATGGTGATCCTCGACCCGGAACGCACCGAGGTGCGCCACAACGGCGAGTGGCTCTCCAAGCTCTCCTACGCGGAAGTCGTCCGGCTCGCGCGCACGATCACGGTCGCGCGGATGCTCGAGCGGGACGACTTCGCGAAGCGGTATGCCGCCGGCGAGCCGATCTCGGTCTCGGAGCTGCTCTACCCGCTGATGCAGGCGTACGACTCGGTCGCGATCGAGGCCGACGTCGAGCTCGGCGGCACCGACCAGCTCTACAACCTGCTGGCCGGGCGAGAAGTGATGGAAGCGTACGGCCTCGCGCCGCAGGTCGCGCTGACGACGCCGCTCCTGCTCTCCTGGGACGGCGAGAAGATGAGCTCGTCCGTCGGCAACAACATCCCGCTCACCGCGCCGCCGGAGGAGATGTTCGGCCGGACGATGCGCGTGCCGGACTCGATGCTCGAGCAGTGGTACCGCCTCGTCTGGGAGCGCGAGTTGCCCGAGGGCGACCCGCTCGAGGCGAAGCTGGCGCTGGCGCGCTTCATCGTGGGCCGCTCGTGGGGCGATGAGGCGGCGCAGGAGGCGGAGGCGCACTTCACGCGCGTCGTGCGCGAGGGCCAGGCACCGGAGGACGTCCCTCGCATCGATCTTCCAGCGACCGACACAACACACCTGCCCTCGCTTCTCGTCAACTTCATGGGTGTTCCGTCAACTAGCGAGGCACGGCGCCTCATCAGTCAAGGCGCCGTTCGTCTCGACGGACAAGTCGTCCATCGGCTGGACGTCCCTACCTCCATGCTTGACGGAGTGCTTGTCCAGGCGGGCAAACGACGCTTCGCACAGACGTTCATCCTTTGACACCAAGCGGCTGAGGTTTGCGCTATCATGCGCGAGCCGCTCGGAAGGGTGGCGTGTGAGAACGTCCCTGTACCTCGACCAGGAGCGCCTTCGGACGCGAGACGGATACGAAAGTTTCGCAAGTAACGGAGGCCTCTGGCGCGAGTCGGAGGCTTTTTTACGCGCCGGCCGTCACACGGCGTCGGTCTTTG
>DATIER010000095.1:0-3718 GCA_035455605.1 Gaiellaceae bacterium | reverse complement strand
CCCGAGCACGTGCTGGAGGCGATCTTCAAGGCGCTGGGCGTGGCCCTGGCGCAGAGCTGCCGCAAGCGGCGGAGGGAGGACTGATGGAGAAGCAGGTGGTTCGCACCGAGGCAGCGCCGGCGCCGTTCCAGGGCGCGCCGTACTCCCAGGCGATCCGCGCCGGCGACCTCGTCTTCGTCTCCGGGCAGCTCGCGTTGCGGCCGGACCACGCGCAGATCGTCGGCGACTCGATCGAGGAGCAGACCGAGCAGGTGTTCGCGAACCTGCGCGCGATCCTCGAGGAGGCGGGCAGCGGGCTCGACCGGCTCGTGAAGACGACGGTCTACCTCGCCGACCTCGGCGACTTCGCCGGCATGAACGAGGTCTATGCGAAGCACGTGGGCGCACAGCCGCCGGCCCGCGCGACGATCGAGGTCTCGGCGCTGCCGTCCGGCGCGAAGCTCGAGATCGAGGCGATCGCGCTGGTCGCCTGACCCGCGCCGGCGCGCCCAGGTGGTCTGAGTACGGTTCGCCCGGCCTCCTCCCCGAGGCGAGCGTAGCCACGGAGGGCGCGCGTGTCCGTGACGGAATGTGCCGAGACCGTGCCGGTTCGTGCCGGTGCGGGAGGCAGAATGGCTCCCATGGTCGAGGAGAGCTCACTCGCGGATCGACTCGCGGCGCTGCCGCGGCTTCGGCCCGTCCTCGAAGCGGTCGCCGACGTGCGCGAGGGCGACGCCGTCTACCTCGTCGGCGGCACGGTTCGCGACATCCTGCTGGGCGAGCCGGGGTTCGACGTCGACCTCGCGGTCGAGGGCGACGGGGTCCGCTTCGCGGAGAAGCTGGCCCGTCGGATCGGCGGACGCGTGCGTTCGCACGACGCCTTCGGCACGGCGGTGCTGGAGCACGGGGACGCTGAGCGCGTCGACGTGGTCACCGCGCGCCGGGAGCGCTACGACGCGCCGGCGGCCCTGCCGGTCGTCGAGCCCGGCACGATCGACGACGACCTCGCGCGCCGCGACGTCACCATCAACGCGATGGCGGCTTCGCTCGCGGACGACGCGTTCGGCCGGCTCGTCGACCCGTTCCACGGCCGGGACGACCTCGAGGCGCGCACGATCCGCGTCCTCCACGATCGCTCGTTCGTCGACGACCCGACCCGCATCTTCCGGGCGATCCGCTACGCGAGCCGCTACGGATTCGCCCTCGAGGAGCACACGCTCGCGCTCGCCCGCGACGCGATCGAGAGCGGGCTCGTGGCGCGCCTGACGCCCGCCCGGTTGCGGGACGAGCTGGTGCTGCTGCTCGACGAGCCTCAGGCAGCGGAGTCGATCCGGCAGCTCGGCGCGCTCGGCCCCGAGTCGCTGCGGGCGACTCACGACCAGGCCGCCGCCCTGTTCGAGCGTCTGCGGGCACTTCGGGACGAGTACGCGCTCGCCATCCCCTCCTGGCGGCTCGGGCTCGAGGCCCTGTCCCGCGAGGTCGACGAGGAGGTGCAGACGGCGCTCGAGTCGCTGGCGCTGCGCCGGCAGGACGCGCGGGCCGTCGCGGCCGCCGTGAACGTCGGGCCGCGTCTCGCGGAGGAGTTGCGCGCGCCGCGCACGCCGGCCGAGGTGGTGGCGCTCGCTGAGCCCTATCCCGAAGATGCACCGCTGATGGCGCTCGCGCTCGCCGAGTCGCCGGCGCTGCGGGAGTACTTCGAGCGGCTCCGCGGCGTGCGGCTCGAGGTGGACGGCACCGACCTCGCCGAGCTCGGACTCGAGGAGTCGCCGCGCGTGGGGGAGGTGCTCGGCGAGCTGCGGCGGCGCAAGCTGAACGGCGAGCTCGACGGCCGCGAGTCCGAGCTCGAAGCGGCGCGGGCGCTGATCGCACAGTGATCCGCTGGGAGCACGCCCCGGGTCCGTACGAGATCGTCTTCTCGACGCGCGAGGGCGGCGTCAGCGAGGGGCCGTTCGCCTCGCTCAACCTCGGGCGGGCGACGGCGGACGAGCCCGAGCGCGTGGACGAGAACCGGCGCAGGCTCTGCGCGGAGGTCGGCGCCCAGCCGGAGGCGCTGGCGATGAACTACCAGCACCACTCCGCCGACGTCCTCCGCGCCAGGCCCGGCTCCCGCGGCGAGCGGGGTGACGGCCTCTGGACGGACGAGCGCCGCCTGCCGGTGCTCGCGCTCGCCGCCGACTGCTTGCCGATCGCGCTCGCGCGTGCGAACGGCGGCACACCTGCGCTCGCCGTCCTGCATGCCGGCTGGCGCGGCCTGATCGCCGGGATCGCCGCCGAGGGCGTGAAGGCGCTCGGCGGCGGGCTCGTCGGCGCCGTCGTCGGCCCGGGCATCGGGCCGTGCTGCTACGAGGTGGGCGAGGAGGTCGCGGCGCCGTTCCGGCGGGCCTTCGGCATGGGCCTCTACCGCGGCGGCAAGCTCGACCTCTGGACTGCAGCCGAGCGGGCGCTGCGGGCAGCCGGCGCCGCGCGGGTCGACCGCGTCGACCTCTGCACCGCGTGCAACCCCGACCGCTTCTTCTCCCACCGCCGCGACGACGGCGTCACGGGCAGGCAGGGCGTCATTGGCCTTATCGGCTGAGACCGTCGCCGCGAACTACGAGCGGATCCGGGCCGAGATCGCGCCGGAGGTCACGGTCGTGGCCGCCACCAAGTACCTCGACGCCGCCGATCTGCCGGCGCTCGCGCAGGCCGGGATCGAGGTGGTCGGCGAGAACCGGGCGCAGGACCTCGAGGCGAAGCACGCGCTCCACGGCGACGCCTTCCGCTGGCACTTCATCGGCCACCTGCAGAGCCGCAAGGCGAAGACCGTGAACGAGCTGTGCGAGCTCTGCCACTCGCTCGCGAGCGAGTCTGCGGCGCGGCGGCTGACGATCCCGGCGCTCGTGGAAGTCAACCTGAGCGGCGAGCCATCGAAGTCCGGAGTTCCGGAGCGCGAGCTGGAGGACTTCCTCCGCCTGTACGAAAACACGCTCGGCCTGATGACGATGCCGCCGTTCACCGACGACCCCGAGGAGTCGCGTCCGTACTTCCGGCGCCTCCGCGAGCTGGCCGAGCGCCACGGCCTGCGCGAGCTCTCGATGGGGACGAGCCAGGACTACCGCGTGGCAGTCGACGAGGGCGCCACGATGGTGCGGTTGGGATCCGTGCTCTACGCCCAGTAACATCTGGCGGAATCATGGGATTTGCAGACGTTTGGAACCGGACGCTCGTCTACTTCGGGATCGCGGAGGAGGAGGACGACTGGGACGAGGACGGCTACCTCACCGAGGAGGATCTCGAGCGCACCTACAGCGAGCGCCCGAACGTCCGCCGCCTCACGCCGAGGGGCCGGCAGCGTGACTTCGACGACTGGACCGACCCGGATCCCGAGGAGGCCGCGCCCCAGACCGCGGTGCTGCGACCGCGCAGCAGCCGCCGTTCGGCCGAGGCGCCGGCGGCGGCGCCCGTGCGTGCGATCCCGTCGGTGCAGGTGCACCTCGTCGTGCCGCGCAGCTTCAACGACGCGCAGCAGATCGCCGACAAGTTCAAGGACGGGATCCCGGTGATCCTCAACCTGCAGGGAGCCGACCAGGAGCTCTCGAAGCGGCTGATCGACTTCACGAGCGGACTGACCTACGCCCTCGACGGCGGCATGCAGCGCGTCGCCGACAAGGTGTTCCTGCTCACTCCCCGAAACGTGCAGGTCTCCGCCGAGGAGCGGGCGCGCCTGCTCGAGCGCGGCGGCTTCTTCAACCAGGCCTGA
>DATIER010000094.1:0-3275 GCA_035455605.1 Gaiellaceae bacterium | reverse complement strand
CTCGGTGTCGAGCGCGCTCGTCGCCTCGTCGAGCACGAGGATCGGCGGGTTGCGCAGGATCGTCCGCGCGATCGCGATGCGCTGCTTCTCGCCGCCGGAGAAGCGGTAGCCGCGCTCGCCGACGACGGTGTCGTAGCCGTCCGGCAGCCCCGCGATCACGTCGTGGATGCGCGCGGCGCGTGCCGCCTCCTCGAGCTCCTCGTCCGTCGCGTCCGGCTTCGCGAAGCGCAGGTTCTCCCGCACGGACGCGTGGAAGAGGTACGTCTCCTGCGAGACGACGCCGACGAGGTCGGTCAGCGCCTCGAAGCTGAGGTCGCGCACGTCGACGCCGCCGATGGCCACGCGGCCACGGTCGACGTCGTAGAGGCGCGCGGCGAGATAGCCGGCGGTCGTCTTGCCCGCGCCGGTCTCGCCGACGATCGCCGTCGTCGTGCCCGCCGGCACGGTGAACGAGACGTCGCGCAGGGTCCATTCGTCGTCGTAGCGGAACCAGACGTGCTCGTAGGCGACGTCGCCGGCGCGCCGCTCCTGCACGGCGTCCTGCCTCTCCTCGATGTCGACCGGCTCGTCAAGGTACTCGAAGATCCGGTCGAAGAGCGCGAGCGAGGTCTGCGCGTCGAGGCCGACGCCGAGCAGCGACCCGACGGGGAAGAACAACCGTGTCTGGAGGGTCGTGAACGCCACGAGCATCGGGATCGACACGACGTTCGAGCCGCCGGCGAGCAGCAGCCCGCCGACCCAGTACACCGCCGCCGGCATGACCGCGAAGCTGGTCTGGATCGAGGCCATCACCCAGCGGCCGGCCATGCGCTGGCGCACCTCGAGGTCGACGAGCCGGCGCGAGTCGGACTCGAAGCGGTCGGCGAGCTCGTCGCCCCGGCCCATCGTCTTGCCGAGCAGGATCCCGGAAACCGACAGCGATTCCTGGACGATGCTCGAGATGTCGGCCAGCGTCTCCTGCGTCGTCTTCGCGATCCGCCGCCGCTCGTTGCCGACGCGCCGCGTGAGCAGCGCGAACAGCGGGATCAGCGCGAACGCGAAGAGCGCGAGCTGCCAGCTGAGGACGATCATGCCGATCATCGTCGCGACGACCGTCGTCACGTTCGAGGCGATCGACGTGGCCGTGTTCGTGACCACGTTCTGGACGCCGCCGATGTCGTTCGAGATGCGCGACTGCACCTCGCCGGTGCGCGTGCGCGTGAAGAAGGCGAGCGAGAGCCGCTGCAGGTGCCGGAAGACGGCAGCGCGGAGGTCGTGCATCACGCGCTGGCCAACCTGGTTCGAGAGCAGCGTCTGGACGACGCCGAGAACGCCGGTGACGATCGCGATCACGATGATCCCGGCCGCGTTGAACGAGAGCATGCGCGTGTCGTTCGCGCCGATCGCCTCGAGCACGCGCTTGAGCAGGAACGCGGGCAGCACGCCGAGCGCGGCCGACACGACGATCAGCGTCAGCACGCCGCTCAGGCGCAGCTTGTAGGGCGCGAACAGACGCCCGATCCGGCGCAGGTTCGAGCGGCGAACGGCCGGGTCGGCCGGGCGCTCCGGCGCTTCCGCCGGCCCGTGGAAGAACATCCCCATCCGGCTCAGGGTACGCCGCCGTGCGAGCCTGACGGCCACGAAGCTGCCGCCGAGATTGGCGGTGCCCCTCCCGTGGTCGTCTCGGGCGGACGGCGGGTCGGTACGACCTCATCCACGATCAGAGGGCTTGCGGTCGGCGATCTCAAACGAGAGTGCTTCCGGAGGGAGCGAAGGTCACGTCATGGTCCGCACGGGCCGCCGCGCACGAACTGAATGCCTCTGACGGCCTCCCGATCGACCCAGCTGCGATGCCGGTGGTTGCCGAGCGTCAGCGGCGCTCTCCCGCCATGCGAACAGGCGGTTGAAGCTGTCCGCCTGCTCGAGGAGACCGCTCACGGGCTCGCCTTGACGCTGCGCTGTCGCTTCCGCTCGCGCATCGATTCGACTGCCCGCCCAAGGCACTGCCCAGGCGACTCGTCGGCTCGGCGCTGCGCGAAGCCGACGGAAGCGCCCCGGTAGATCTCGTCCAATGGCGCCGACACGTGGAGCGCGTCGAGGGCTGCTTCGACTTCTTGCGCGCGCCGACTCGTGGCAGCCTCGTCGGCGCCGGGAACGAGGAGCGCAAACTCGTCGCCGGCCGTATGCATCCGGGCCGCGAACTCGGTCGGCTTGGCCAAGCGGGCAAGCGCGCTGCCGACGGCGCGGATCAGTACGTCCCCGCCGTCCGTGTAGCCGAACGCGGCATTGGCCTCGCGCAGGCCGTCGAAGTCGAGCACGAGGACGCCTAGTGGGAAGGTCGCGGCGTGCCGGTCGAGCTCGTCCTGCAATGCCTGGGCGTTGGACAGTTTCGTCAGGGCGTCGATGGAGGCCCGCTCCTCCAGCGCCCTCAGCTTCGCCTCGGCGCGGCGACTCGAGGGCGAGGGCGACGGCGATGCTGATCGTGTCCCAGTACAGGTAGAAGCCGACCCGGTACTCGTACGAGGCGCGCTCACAGCCGAGCCAGTGCGCCGCGAAGGCGGCCTCCATTTCCGCGGCGAGCGCTGGGATCTCGAGGCCGTCCCTGTCCGCGTGCGAGCGCCAATGCCCGTCCGCGTCTTGCTCGAATGCTCTGACCGCGGATGCGCCGAGCAGCTCTCGCAGATGGCTCGAGATCAACGCGCGCTGCTGCGGCCAGCCGCGCCGGGAAAGGACGACGCAGGCCCGGCCTAGTACGTACGTACTACTTGACCAGCGAGAGCAGCTTGAACATCGGCAAGTACATGCTGATGATGATCACGCCGACCATCGCGCCGACGCCGATCATCATCAACGGCTCGATGATCGCGGTGAGCGAGGCGATAGCGGCGTCCACCTCGTCCTCGTAGAAGTCGGCGATCTTGCCGAGCATTTTCTCGAGCTCTCCCGTCTCCTCGCCGATCTTCACCATCTGGCTGACCATCGGCGGGAACACGGGGTTCTCGATCAGGGGCTGCGCGATCGGCACGCCCTGGTGGACCTTCTGTCGCACGCCGGCGAGCGCCTCTTCGATCACCCAGTTGCCGGCCGTCTGACCTGTGATCTCGAGCGCCTTGATGATGTCCACGCCCGCGGCGACGAGCGTCGACAGCGTCCGGGAGAAGCGCGCCATCGTCACCTTGAGGACGACGTCGCCGATCTTCATCGGGATCTTCAGCTTGATCCGGTCCCAGAGCTGCCGGCCGGGCTCGGTCTTCTTGAAGCGGCGGACGCCCCAGATGATCAGGCCGACCGCCGGG
>DATIER010000093.1:0-2588 GCA_035455605.1 Gaiellaceae bacterium | reverse complement strand
GGCCGTCGAGGACGAGCTCGCCCGCCTGGACGCCAGCGTGGCGGCCCACTTCGGCGACTCCCCCGATCTCGACCGGGCGCGCACGGGCGATCGCCAGGGTCTCGGCGGCGCGAGCCCGGTCCAGTTGACGCCGGGTCCGGCCGTGCGGGAGCGGCCGCACGAGCTCGACAGCGCGGCACCGCGCCGATGAGAATCCTGCACCGACTCGGCTCGCGGTGGAAGCGGCTGCCAATGCGCCGGCGAGTGCTGACCGTCGGAGGAGTCGTGATCGTGGCGATCGCGTCCGCGGCCGTCGTGCTGAACGTCGTGGGTAGCGACGACGGGTTGTCGTTCATCGACGGGTCGCGGCCGACGCGTTCCTACCTGGCCGTCTTCCTGCTCGTCTTCCTCGACGCGGTGGTGCCGATCTTCCCCGGCGAGACGACGCTCAACGCCGCGGCCACTGCCGCCGCGCAGGGCTCGCTCGAGCTCTGGCCGGTGATCGCGATGGGCGCCCTCGGGGCGATCCTCGGCGACTCGGCGCTCTTCTGGATCGCCCGGCGTTCGTCGAGGCGGATCGCGCCTCAACTCGACAAGGCACGCGCCAACCCGAAGATCAAGCAGGCGCTCGCCCTCATGGATTCGAGCGCGCCGGTGCTGATCGTCGGAGGCCGCTACGTCCCCGGCATGCGCTTCGTCGTCAACGCGACGATGGGGCTTTCCGACATCCCCTATCGGCGCTTCCTGCCCTGGTCGGTTCTCGGAGGCGTGCTGTGGAGCGGGTACACCTGCGTGCTCGCCTACAAGGTGGCCACGAATCTCGCCGGGTTCCCCCTCGCCTCCGTCGTTATCTCCAGCCTCGTGACCACCGCCGCGCTGGCGATCATCTTCATCGTCGTTCGCAAGCGCCGAGCCACGGCCGCGCAGGTGTCCCAGGCATGAGCGCCTCGACGAAGAGCGGGTACGGAACGCGCGCTCCCTTCCGCACCGCGCGACGAGAGCCGTTGCTGAGGCGGGCGATCCCGCTCGCGGGACAACTGCCGCGGTACCGGGGTCCGAGTGCTCGCCGCGACCTCGTGGCCGGAGTGACGGTCGCGGCGCTGGCGCTGCCTTCGGCGATGGCATACGCAGAGGTCGCTGGGCTCTCGCCCGTGAATGGGCTGTACGCGCTCCTGCTTCCGACCGTCGCCTACGTGCTGCTCGGCTCGTCGCGGCAGCTGATCGTCGGGCCGGAAGGCTCGATCGCGACGCTCGTCGCAGTGGCGATCCTGCCGCTTGCGGCAGCGGGGAGCCCGCACGCGGCCGAGCTGGCCGCGATGCTGGCGCTCCTCGTGGCCGTCTGCTTCGCGTTCGCGTGGCTGCTCCGGCTCGGCTGGCTCGCCGACTACTTCTCGCGCCCGGTGCTGGTCGGCTACATCCACGGCGTCGCCGTCGTGCTCGTGATCGGCCAGCTCGGGAAGCTCCTCGGCCTCTCGATCACGGCAACCGAGCCGCTGCCGCAGCTGTGGGAGGTGGTGCGCGAGCTCGGCAGCGTCAGCGGCCCGACGGTCGCGCTCGCCGCGGGCTCGCTCGCCGCGCTGCTCCTGCTCCGCCGCTTGATGCCGCGGCTCCCGGCCGCACTCGTCGTCGTGGCCGCCTCCGTTGGACTGTCGTCGGCGCTCGACCTGCAGGCGCACGGCGTCGCGGTGGTCGGCACGGTTCCGGCCGGACTCCCGAGCTTCGCGTTCCCGTCCCCGGCCTGGCAGGACGTCGTCAAGCTCGTGCCTGCGGCGATCGGCATCTTCCTCGTCTGCTTCGCGGATGAGATCCTGACCGCACGCGCGTTCGCGGGCAAACACAACGAGAACGTGCGCGGCTCGCAGGAGCTGCTGGCGATGGGCGCCGCCAGCGCCGCCGCCGGCATCACGCAGAGCTTCCCGATCGGCGCCAGCGGCTCGCGCACGGCCGTCAACGACGACATGGGCGCGCGCACCCAGATCGCCGGGCTGGTCGCCGCCGGCAGCGTGCTCCTGATCCTGCTCTTCCTCACCGAGCCTGTTCAGTACCTTCCCAAGGCGGTGCTCGGCGCGGTGATCGTCTCGGCCGCAATCGGGCTCGTCGAGCCGCAAGCCTGGCGTGCGCTCGCCTCCGTCGACAACGTCGAGGTCGCGATCGCCGGCGTCACGACAGGCTGCGTGATCACCTTCGGCGTCCTGCAGGCACTCCTCGTGGCCGTCGGCCTCTCGATCATCGACACCGTCCGACGCAGCGCCCGCCCGCACGACGCCGTGCTCGGCTGGGTCGAGCGGCTCGGACGGTGGGCCGACGTCTCGCTGCACCCGTCGGCGCGGACAACGCCGGGCGTCGTTGTCTACCGGCTCGACGACCGTCTGTTCTTCGCCAACGCCCGCTACTTCAAGGGCCGCGTCCGCGAGGCGATCCGCGCCGCCCCCGCGCACGTGTCGTGGCTTGTCTTCGACGCAGAGGCCGTCATGCATGCCGACTCGACGGGGCTCGCGGCGCTCGAGGAACTGACGAACGACCTCCGGCGCGACGAGATCGAGCTCGTCATCGCACGGCTGAGGACACGGATGGAGGAGCAGTTTGAGCAGGCCGGCTTGACCAAGACG
>DATIER010000092.1:0-9215 GCA_035455605.1 Gaiellaceae bacterium | reverse complement strand
ACATGCAACGGGCACGGATGACGCTGGTGGTCGTCGCGTGCGCGCTCGCGGCGGCGATCGTCGCCCCGGCGGCGCTCGGCGCGACGCCCCAGCAGATCTACGGCGACTACGCCCGGGACGGCCGGCTCGACCAGCGCTACTCGGCGGCCGACCTCCGTCGAGCCCTCGGCAATGCGGCGCTGCAGGGCTATCCGCGCGTCGGCTTCAAGGGGGCCGTCGAGCAGGCGCTCGGCGCTCAGGCGGTGCAGACGCGCGGAGGGCTGCCGTTCACCGGCCTCGACCTCGCGCTGATCGGTGCCGGCGGCGCGGTGCTGCTCGTCTCGGGCGCGACGCTCGTCAGGCTCGGGCGAGCACGGAAGTGACGAGGGACGGGGTCTCGTGAGCTCGCTGTCGAGTCAGTCGCTGCAGGTCGAGGAGCTTCCTCGGCCGGCATGGCTCGACCAAGATGCGGGAGCGCTCCGGCGGCAGCGCGCCCATGGCTCATGGGCGCGTGGGGCGCTCCTGCTCGACCTCGCGATGCTCTGCGCGGCGATCGCCGCCTGCGAGGTCGGCGCGGGCGAGGCCGGCCTGGCGCACGTCTGGCCCGGCTGGCTGCTCGGCTACGGCGCGCTCGTGCTGCTCCTGCTGCGCGGCCGCGGCCTCTACCGCTGGCAGTTGCGGATCTCGTCCCTGGAGGATGTCCGGGCGGTGCTCTCGGCGACCGTGCTCGCGTCGATGGCGCTCGTCTCGGTGCGCCTCCTGCTCCCCGGCGGCGTCGACGACCTGGGCTCGCAGTCGCTGCGCCTGCTCGCCTTCAGCGCGGTCTACCTCGCCGCCGGGCGGGTCGCGTTCGACCGGGCCCAGCTCAATGCGCGCCGGCACGGCGAGCTCGCCAAGCCGACCCTGATCGTCGGCGCCGGCCGGATCGGCCGGCTGACGGCGGAGCGCCTGCTCGCCCACCCCGAGCTCGGGCTCGCTCCGGTCGGCTTCGTCGACAAGGAGCCGCTCCACGAGGAGACGCTGCCCGTCCCGGTGCTCGGGGCCAGCTGGGACCTCGACCGGCTGATCGAGCGGCACGGCATCGAGCACGTCGTCGTCACCTTCTCCACCGCGCCGAGCGAGGTGCTCCTGCGCGAGGCCGAGCGCTGCGAGGAGCTCGGCGTGTCCGTCTCGCTCGTGCCGCGCCTGTTCGAGCGGGTCACCGAGCACATCAGCGTCGACCATCTCGGCGGCCTGCCGCTCCTCTCCGCACGGCGCGTCGATCCGAAGGGCCTTCAGTTCGCGCTCAAGTACACGGTCGACCGGATCGCGGCGGCCGCCGCCCTCCTCCTGATGCTCCCCGTCTTCCTCGTGCTCGCCCTCGGCACCTGGCGCTCCGTCGGGCGCCCGATCCTCTTCCGCCAGCCGCGCGTCGGCCGCGACGGCCGCGAGTTCGAGCTGCTCAAGTTCCGCTCGATGCGCGGCGCCGCGGAGCCGCTCGTCCTCCCCGACGTGCCGACCGACACCGCGCCCGGCGGGGTCGAGGGCGACGACCGGCGGACGCGCTTCGGCGCGCTGCTGCGGCGCACCTCGCTCGACGAGCTGCCGCAGCTCCTGAACGTGCTCAAGGGCGAGATGAGCCTGATCGGGCCGCGCCCCGAGCGGCCCGACTTCGCGCGCCTGTTCGAGCAGAGGGTCTACCGCTACGGCGAGCGCCACCGGGTCAAGTCGGGGATCACCGGCTGGGCGCAGGTCAACGGCCTGCGCGGCAAGACCTCGCTCGCCGACCGCGTCGAGTGGGACAACCACTACATCGAGAACTGGTCGCTCTGGCTCGACCTGAAGATCCTGCTGCTGACGCCCTGGGCCGTGGTCGCGCAGTTCGCCAGGCCCGAGGACCGGGGGTGCGCGTGAGGATCGAGGGCACCTACTACGAGGTGATGCTGACGGGCAGCGGCCACCACGTGTACGTCCGCACCGCGCACGGCGAGCCGGTCGCCGTGGCGGGGCCGTTTCCGTCGCACCGCGCGGCCGTGGAAAGCGCGCGCGAGCGCGCGAGCCAGCAGCGAGCGTGGCGGAGCTTCTCCGACCGGCCGGTGGGCCCGCGGGGAGGGTTGTTCTGGGGCCCGTGAGGGCTGCCTCTGCCTAGAGATGACCTCGGGCGATTCCGTCCAGAACTCGAGCCGCCGACAAGAAGACAAGCGTCCCAGTGGGATGACGACCGCCGTACGCCCTGTAGTCGTTGACGGCGTACACGACCCCCAGCGGCCCAACAGACGCGTCGTTCCAGGCCGAGCGCGGCCGCGACGGCAGGATTAGGCTCTTGCCCGTCTCTAGATCGAGGATGCGCAGGTTTCTGCTGGCATAACGGGGATCGACGGAGAAGACTGCGATCCTCCCGTAGGCCTGCAGATGACCGACCTGCAGGTAGGCGCTTCGCGTCTTGATCGGCCAGCGGTGCTCGAACGCCCCTGTCCGGGAGTCGTACACCTCGAGCGTCTTCGTCTTCGTCAACACGGCGACGCGACCTCCGCCCATCGCGATCGCCGTAGCCGGGCTCGACGTGGTCTGCCACAGGAGGGTTCCCGCAAACGAGTAGAACGCCACGGTGCCGCTGGGACGCGCCACGGCCACGCCGTGTGCGTCGACGCCGCCCGAGACGATCACATCGTTCCCGGAGGCGAGAGTGCGAAGTCGCCCAGCGCTGACGCCGATCAGGCTGAGGCGAGCGTTCGACATCGCCTCTGTGGGTCCGCCGGCGTCAGGAGTCGTTGTCCAGCGGCTGACAACAAGGGTCTTGCCGGAGCCGACAAGGCCGCTGATCCAGTCGCCGTGCCACTGCCCGACGCCCAGATCGAAGTCGCGATAGGCGTGCGCGAGCGTTCGCGCCCCGTAGCTGCCGAGCGTGGTCGTCACGAGGTTCTCGTTCGTCTCCATCGAGTTGCCCGCGACATCACTCCGGATCCAGGCGACCCGCCGCCCCGCGATCGCCACCTGAGTGACCGGCGGAAAGTCGCTTCCGGAGCTGAGGCGCGGGTGCCAGGTCCTCCCCGACGGCACGTCCCAGACGTAGACGTCACCGGGGTCGGTGCTGTAGACGACCCGCGACCCGTCGATCGCCAGGGCCGTGATCGGCCCGCTCGCCTGCTTGAGCCTCCGCGTCGGCGTACTGCTCGCCGAAGCCGAGACCGCGAGCACGAGCAACGCGAAGACGGCAACACGCAGGAGTCGATTCGGGAAACGTGTCATCGCTCCCACCTCCAAGAGCGATGGTCACGGCACGCCGGCTACGCGTCATCGTGCGATCCGCGGATGGGAGCAGCCGACAAGTACGGATGCGAAAAGCTTTACATCTGCAGGGGTTGAGTCTCCTTCCCGTCCTACTCGAGCACCCGGATGTTCCTCTCCGCGCACATCTCCTTCAGCACCTGCGGCCAGACGGTGACGCTGACCTCGCCGAGATGGGCCTTTCGCAGCAGCAGCATCATCGTCCGCGACTGACCGATGCCGGCGCCGATCGACAGCGGGATCTCGCCGTTCATGATCGCCTGGTGGTACGGCAGCTCGAGGAAGTCGAGCTGGCCCGAGAGCTCCAGCTGCCGCCGCAGCGACTCGGGCGTGACGCGGATGCCGCCCGACATCAGCTCGTGCCGCCGGCGCGTGACCGGGTTCCAGACGAGGATGTCGCCGTTCAGCCCGTGCATCGGGCGCCCGTCCGCCGAGACCGTCTCGGTCGACCAGTCGTCGTAGTCCGCCGCCCGTAGCTCGTGCGGGTAGCCGTCCGCGAGCGGCCAGCCGATCCCGTAGATGAAGATCGCCGGGTGCTCCTGCAGGAAGGCCGTCTCGCGCTGCTTGCGCGGCAGGTCGGGGTAGGCGGCGAGCAGGTCCTCCGCGTGCACGAACTCGAGCTCTTCCGGCAGCTCCGGGTAGCGCGGGTCGGCGAGCGCCGGCCACTCGGCCCGCAGGAAGCGGTCGGCCTCCTTCAGCACCTGCCAGATCGAGCGCACGGTCTTGGTCAGGTAGTCCAGCGTCCGGTCCTCGGGCAGGATCGCCTTCTCCCAGTCCCACTGGTCGACGTACGCGGAGTGGTCGTGGTCGAGGAAGTAGTCCTTGCGCACGGCCCGCATGTCGGTCAGCAGCCCCTGGCCGGGGCCCATCCAGAACTGCCGCAGCGCCAGCCGCTTCCACTTCGTCGCGGCCTGGACGACCTCGGCGTCGATCGGGTGCTGCTCGCGGTCGTTCGCGATGTGGAAGGTGACCGGCGTGCGCGAGCCGTCGCGGTCGAGGTAGTCGTTGACGCCGCTCTCCGAGTCGACGATCAGCGGCACCTGCACCATCGACAGGCCGAGCTCCTCGCAGAGCCGGTCCTCGATCAGCCGTTTGGCCGCGTAGAGCGCGTCCATCGTCTCGCGCGGCGAGAGCAGCGGTTCGTAGTCGTCGGGCAGCACGCGCTCGAGCTCGGCGTAGTCGCCGATGCCCGGCCCGGCGAGGTCGGCTTCCTTGGCCAGGGTCATGACGCCTCCGATCGGTCGGGGTCGATCCGATCGTCGCGCCGGTGTCCCCGCAGGGGCATCCGGGCAACGTCTGATCGCCCGTGCGGCCTTTCCCCGATGCCCCTGCGGCTGCGGTGGCCGACGCTTGTGCCATGGCGACGATGCCCGCCCTCCGGAAGCTCGCCCGCGAGCCTGGGCTGCGGCTGGTCGAGGTGCCAGTGCCCGAGCCTGCGGCCGACGAGGTGCTCGTCCGCGTCGAGGCGGCGAGCGTCTGCGGCACCGATCTGCACATCGAGCGCTGGGACGACTGGGCGCAGGCCCGGATCGCGCCGCCGCTCACGCTGGGGCACGAGTTCGCCGGCACCGTCGTCGAGACCGGCGCCGCCGTGCGGCAGGCGCAGCCGGGCGACTACGTCTCGGCCGAGAGCCACGTCACCTGCGGCGCCTGCTTCCACTGCCGCACCGGCAACGCCCACATGTGCGAGCAGACCCGGATCCTCGGCGTCGACCGCGACGGCGCGTTCGCGCCGTACGTCTGCATCCCGGAGTCGGTCGTCTGGCAGAACGACCGCGGCAAGCTGCCGCCGGAGATCGCGACGCTGCAGGAGCCGTTCGGCAACGCCGTCTTCGCGACCGGCGAGCAGGAGCTGACCGGCCGCTCCGTGGCGGTGCTCGGCTGCGGCCCCGTCGGGCTGTTCGCGATCGCGATCGCGCGCGCCTCCGGCGCGGCCGTCGTGCTCGCCGCCGACCGGACGATCTTCCGGCTCGACCTCGCGCGCCGGATGGGCGCGAGCGCGGTGGTCGACGTCGGCGCCGTGCAGGACGAGGCGGGCTGGTTCCTCGAGCACCACGAGGGGCTCGGGTTCGACGTCGTCTTCGAGATGTCGGGCTCCGGCCGTGCGGTCGCGGACGCCTTCCGCATCGCCCGCCACGGCGGCAAGGTCGTGCTCTTCGGGATCCCGGAGCGGCCGGTCGAGATCGACGTCGCCGAGGGCCTCATCTTCAAGAACCTGGAGGTGCGCGCGCTCAGCGGCCGGCGCATCTTCGAGACCTGGTACCGGACGCGCTGGCTGCTCGAGAGCGGCGTGGTCGACCTGCGGCCGCTGATCACGCACGAGCTGCCGCTCGGGCGCTTCGAGGAGGCGTTCGCGGCGCTCGAGGCCGGCGAGGCGTGCAAGATCGTGCTCCACCCGAACGGGCTGCCCGAGCACCTGCTGGCGGCGGTCGAGCAGGCGCTCGCATGAGCGCGGTGCTGGAGCGGGAGCTCGGCGCCGAGCTCGACGGGCTGCGCGAGGCCGGGACGCTGAAGCACTTCAACGAGCTGCGCTCGCCCCAGGGGCCGGTGGTCGAGATGGCGGGACGCGGCGAGGTGCTCGTGCTGTCGTCGAACAACTACCTCGGCCTGGCCTCGCGGCCGCCGGTGGTCTCGGCGGGGATCGAGGGGCTGCGGCGCTACGGGGCCGGCACCGCCTCGGTGCGCTTCATCTGCGGCACCTTCGCGCCCCACCTCGAGCTCGAGCGCGAGCTGGCGGACTTCGTCGGCACCGAGGCTGCGCTCACGTACGTCTCGTGCTGGAACGCGAACGAGGCGGTCGTCCCGACGCTGACCGACGAGCGCACCGTGATCCTCTCGGACGCGCTCAACCACGCCAGCATCGTCGACGCGATCCGGCTCTCGAAGCCCGCGCGCAAGGTGATCTACGCGCACTCGTCGCTGGACGAGCTGCGTGCCGGCCTCGAGGCGTGCCCGGCGGACGCGCGCAAGCTGGTGATCACCGACGGCGTCTTCAGCATGGAAGGCGACCTCGCGCGCCTGCCGGAGATCGTCGAGCTCGCGCGCAGCCACGACGCCAGCGTGATCGTCGACGACTCGCACGGCACCGGCGTGATGGGTGCCACCGGCCGCGGCGTGGCGGAGCACTTCGGCCTGCTCGGCGAGATCGACGTGATCACGAGCACGCTCGGCAAGGCGCTCGGCGGCGCCGCCGGCGGCTTCGTCGCCGCGAGCGCCGGGGTCTGCGAGATCCTCGCGCAGCGGTCGCGGCCGCAGCTGTTCTCGAACGCGCTCCCGCCGACGGTCGCGTGCAGCGCCCTGGAGGCGGTGCGCGTCCTGCGGCGCGAGCCCGAGCTGGTCGAGCGGCTCCACGCGCTCACGGAGCGGTTCCGCTCGCAGCTGCGCGAGGCGGGATTCCGGCCGCTCGACGGGCAGGCGGCGATCATCCCGATCATCGTCGGAGAGACCGAGTTCGCGATCCGCTTCAGCGAGCGGCTGCTGGAGGAGGGCGTGTTCGTCACCGGCTTCGGCTACCCGGTCGTGCCGGAGGGGACGGCGCGTATCCGCGTGCAGATGTCCGCCGCGCTCGAGGAGCACCACCTCGACCGGGCGCTCGAGGCGTTCCGGCGCGTCGGCGCCGAGCTCGGCGTGATCTGAGAAAGGAGCTTCCCATGCCGCACACGATCGACAGGAATCCAGGGCTCGCCGGCCTGCGCGTCGTCGACGCGATGCACCCGGGCCTGATCAGCTGCCGGCCCGGCGACCCGCTGCGGACGGTCGCGCGGCTGATGGCGACCTACCGCGTGCACGCGGTGTTCGTCACCGCGCACCGCCGGGGCGAGGAGGGCGACCGCTGGGGCGTCGTCTCCGACGTCGCCGTGCTGCGCGCCGCGCGCGAGGGCTCGATCGACGAGGTGACCGCCGGCGCGGTGATCGAGGCGCCGGTGCTGTCGGTGTCCTCGAGCAACGACCTCGACGCGGTCGCCGACCTGATGGTCGAGCGCGGCGTCTCGCACGTGGTCGTCGTCGAGCGCCACACGAAGCGGCCGCTCGGCGTGCTCTCGACGCTGGACGTCGCCCGCGCCCTCGCGGGCTTTCCCGAGCGGCACCCGCTGCCGGGCTAGCTCGCCGCCGGCTCGAGCAGCAGCAGCGCGAGCAGCGCCGCCCGTTCGGCGATGCTCGGCAGGTGGACGTGCTCGTCGAGCGCGTGGCCGCCGTCGCCGACCGGGCCGAGCCCGTCCAGCGTCGCCGTGTAGAGGCTCGTCGTGTTGGCGTCGGAGGCGCCGCCGACGAGCCCGGCGTCGGCGAGCGTCAGCCCGAGCTCGCGCCCGACGCGCTCGGCCGTCGCGAGCAGTCGCCGGTTCCGCGCCGTCGGCTCCATCGGCGGGCGGCCGCCGTCCCGGCGCACCTCGAGGTGGCTGTCGGGGAGCGTCGGGCGCAGGCCCAGGATCCGGCGCTCGACCTGCTCGGCCGCGCGGGCCGTCGGGACGCGGACGCCGATCGAGGCCGTCGCCTCCGGCGCGACGACGTTCGGCCGCAGTCCGCCGTCGATCGTGCCGACGTTGACGGTGATGCCGTGCGCCGGGTCGTTGAGGGCGAACAGCCGTTGCACCTGGTGCGAGAGCTCCAGGATCGCGCTGACGCCGTGCTCGAAGCTCGCGCCGGCGTGTGACGCCCGGCCGGTGACGACCAGCTCGTAGCGCAGGGCGCCCTTGCGGGCGATCTTCAGCCGACCCTGCCGGCCCTCGCCGCACTCGAGCACGAAGGCGCGCTCGGCGCCGCGTGCGAGGCGGACGATCGCGCGGGACGAGTCGCTGCTGCCGAGCTCCTCGTCCGTGTTGACGAGCACGACCGGCGTCACCGCCGGCGACCGGCCGACGGCGCGCAGGGCGCGAAGCGCGAAGACGAGCTGCACGAGGCCGGCCTTCATGTCGTGCGTCCCCGGGCCGAAGAGCGCGTCGCCGTTCCGATGCAACGGCATCTCCGCCAGCGTGCCGGCGGGCCAGACGGTGTCCATGTGGCCGAGCACGAGCTGGTACGGATCGCCGCGGCGGCGGGCGCGCGGACGCGCGTAGAGATGGTCGCCGACCCCGAAGCCGGGCACGCGACGGACGAGGTAGCCGATCTCCTCGAGCTCGCCCGCCAGGAGCAGGAACGGCGCGCGCTGCGCCTGCGGGTCGGTCGACGGCGACTCGGCGGCCACGAGCCGCGCGAGCAGCTGCTCGATCTCCGCCTCGTGCGACCCGAGCCACTGGCGCAGGGCCTGCACCGGCGCGCTCATCGCTAGCGGTTGAACCCGGCCGGCAGCGGGAACCGGTGCGTCGGCTCGACGACGCCGAAGCGGCCCGGCGCGAGGTAGACGAGCGGTCGTAGCCGCTGCAGCAGGTCGGCGTCGTCAACGTCCGGCCCGCGCAGCGCGTAGTCCGGCGCGCTCGCGGCGACGATCCGGCCGACCAGGAGGCTGTTGTCGCCGAAGCCGTCGACGACGCGGTCGAGCTCGCACTCCAGGTAGAGGACGCAGCGGTCGACCAGCACGCCGTCGACCGTCCGGGCCGGAAGCAGCGGCAGCGCGGCGAGCGTCGGCTTCGATCCGTCCGCGGCTCGCCGGCCGGCCGCCAGGCTCGCCTCCACGATCAGGTCGGCGCCGGGAAAGCTGACGGTGAACTGGGGGTGAACCTCCAGGTTGCGATAGGTCGCGTGACTCGGGCTGCAGACGAAGCCGAAGTAGTTGTCCCGGCCGAGCGGCGTCACCATGTGCTTCGGCGCCACGTCGTACCCGTCGCCCTCCTTCGTCGCCACGAGCGCGAGCGGCGCGACCAGGAAGAACCGCTCCCAGATCGGCGTCTCCGTCGAGAGGTCGACGAGCTCCTCGGTCGCGCCGGCGCTCACGGCCGCCCGGCCTCGAGCGCGTCCGTGTGCGCGTCGGCCGCGAGGAAGGGCGCGCGGGCCTCGAAGCGCGCCTGGAAGAAGCGCAGGTGCTCCGGCTCGTA
>DATIER010000091.1:0-4225 GCA_035455605.1 Gaiellaceae bacterium | reverse complement strand
GCTGGTACCTCCACTGCCCGTACTTGAAGAATTCACTCTCGGACCACCTCCTTTCCGCGGGAGCAGCACTCTAGCTATTGCGGAGGACTACCGAGAGCTCCAGTCCTCGATCGTGGGGGACGGTGACGCTCTCGAGAGTCGGGTCGGCCTGGCGCGCACGCGAGTAGGCGCCGAGCACGTCCTCGTGCGAGAGAGCGTTGTCGGCGATCACGACCGCGCCCGGCTCGAGCTTCGTCCGGGCCTCGGCGAAGAGCTGCTCGTACTGCTCCTTCTCGGCATCGAGGAAGACCACGTCGAAGACGTCGTCGATCTGCACGAGCGTCTCGAACGCGTCCCCCGGGAGCAGCTCAGCCGTGTCCGCGAGGCCGGCCTCCTCGACGTTCGCGCGCCACGCCTCGACCTTGGCCGGATCCGCCTCGAGCGAGAGGACACGGCCGCCGAGGTACCGCACCGCAGCCGCGAGCCAGATCGTCGAGTAGCCGCGCGAGCCACCGAGCTCGAGCACCTCGCAGCCGGTCTGCGGCGCGACGAACGAGAACAGGAACTGCCCGGTCGTGCGGGCGACCTGACGAGAGCGCTGCGCAGACGGAAGCCCGCGAGCCCGCTCGTCGGCGTCCTCGGCCTCCAGGCGGGCGAGCACGGCGCGGACGCGGTCGTCGAGCACGGGCCGAGCCTAGCGCCCGACCTTCGCGGCCTGCCGGGCGCGCTCGGTCGCGGCGCGCGCCGGGCACGTCGCCAGGTGGTCGTTCACGACGCCGCACGCCTGCATCGAGGCGTACACGGTGGTCGGCCCGACGAAGCGGAAGCCCGCCTTGCGCAGCTCCTTCGAGAGCGCCTCGGACTCCGGCGTCGTCGAGCGCCAGTCGTCGCGCGTGCTCGGCGCCGGCCCGTCGGATCGATACGCCCACACGAGCTCCGGCAACGGCCGGCCCGCGTCGCGCAGCGCGAGCGTCGCGCGGGCGTTCGCGATCGTCGCCTCGATCTTGCCGCGGTGCCGCACGATGCCCGCGTCCGCCAGCAGGCGCTCCACGTCGAACTCGCCGAACTCCGCCACGCGCTCGGGATCGAAGCCGGCGAAGGCCGCGCGGAACGCCTCGCGCTTGCGCAGGATCGTCAGCCAGGAGAGGCCGGACTGAAAGCCCTCGAGGCAGAGGCGCTCGTAGAGCCCCCGCTCGTCGACGATCGGCCGGCCCCACTCCTCGTCGTGGTAGCGGTTGTACTCCTCCGCGGAGCTCTCCCAGCAGCGCTGCACTACGTGAGGTCGACCTTGACCATGCCGTCCACGACGCGGACCGGGAAGGTCTCGACCGGCAGCACCGCCGGCAGCGAGAGCGGGCGACCGGTGCAGATCTCGATGCGGGCGCCGTGGCGCGGGCAGATCGCGACGCCCTCCTCGGCGTCGAAGTCCCCCTCGCAGAGCGGCCCGTCGTCGTGCGAGCAGCGGTCCTCGACCGCGCAGAAGCGGCCGCCGAGGTTGTAGACGCCGACCGAGATCTCGCCCGAGTGGACGATCTTCACCGTCCCGGGCGGCAGCTCCTCGACCGGCGCGACGTCGATCTCGGCCAAGCTCAGCGCAGGTCGAGCTCGTCGAGCCCGGCCCATTCGTCGGGCAGCGGCGTCCCCTTCGCGCGGTGGAGCGCGACCTTCAGCACACCGAGGCCGAGCAGCGCGCACTTGAGCCGGATCGGGGTGAGCGGGATGCCGACCTCGTCCAGCAGCTCCTCCTTCGGCAGCTCGGCGATCTCGGCGGCCGTGCGGCCCTTGACCATCTCCATCAGCATCGAGGTCGAGGCCTGGCTGATCGCGCAGCCGCGGCCGGAGAACTTGACCTCGTCGATCGTCTCGCCGTCATCGGCGAACTGGACGTAGATCGAGACCTCGTCGCCGCAGAGCGGGTTCAACCCCTCGGCCTGCGCGTCGGCGTCCTCGATCACCCCGTGGCCGCGGGGGTTCTTGTAGTGGTCGAGGATGACTTCGCGGTAGAGGTCGTCCATGGCTACCCCAGGATCTTCTTGACCTTGTGCAGGCCGTCGACGAGCCGGTCGATCTCGTCCGGCAGGGTGTACAGGTAGAAGCTGGCGCGGTTGGTCGCGGCGACGCCGAGCCGGGTCATCAGCGGCTGGCAGCAGTGGTGGCCGGCCCGGATGGCGACGCCCTCCGAGTCGAGCACCTGCGCGACGTCGTGCGGGTGGATCCCCTCCACGTTGAAGGAGACGATCCCGGCGCGACGGTCGGCCGGCGGGCCGTAGCAAGTGATGCCGCCGACCTCGGCGATCCGCTCGAGCGCGTACGCCGCGAGCTCGCTCTCGTACTCCGCGATCGCGTCCAGCCCGACGGCGGAGACGTATTCCATTGCGGCGCCGAAGCCGACCGCCTCGGCGATCGGCATCGTCCCGGCCTCGAACTTGTACGGCAGCTCGCCCCACGTCGTGCCCTCGGCGCGGACGGCGCGGATCATGTGGCCGCCGAGGTTGAACGGCGCCATCGGCTCGAGCAGCTCGGCGCGGCCCCAGAGGGCGCCGACGCCGCTCGGCCCGCAGAGCTTGTGCGAGGAGAAGGCGAGGAAGTCGCACCCGAGCCCCTGCACGTCGACGCGGTGGTGCGGCGCGCCCTGCGCGGCGTCGACGACCATGATCGCGCCGTGCTCGTGCGCCCAGGCCGCGAGCTTCGTGACCGGGTTGACCGTGCCGAGCGAGTTGGAGACGTGGTTCGTGGCGACGACCTTGACGCCGTCGGCCAGCTCGTCCAGCGCGTCGAGCCGGAGCTCGCCGTGGTCGTCGATCGGCAGCAGGCGGAAGTCGGCGCCGGTGCGCTTGGCGATGTACTGCCACGGGACGAAGTTCGAGTGGTGCTCGAGCTCGGTCACGAGCACGGCGTCGCCGGGCCCGAGGTTGTCGAGGCCCCACGCGTAGGCGACGAGGTTGATCGACTCCGTCGCGCTGCGGGTGAAGATCACCTCGCGGGCCGACGGCGCGTTCACGAACTCGCGCGCGATCTCGCGGGCGCCCTCGTAGGCCTCGGTCGCGCGCTCGGAGAGCACGTAGACGCCGCGATGGACGTTGGCGTACGAGGTCTCGTAGAAATCGCGCAGAACGTCGAGAACCTGGCGTGGCTTCTGGGAGCTGGCGGCGGAGTCGAGGTACGCGAGCGGCTTGCCGTGGATCTTCTGCGCGAAGATGGGAAAATCCGCGCGCAGCTTCTGCGCATCGAGCGAGGCTGGTCGAGCCGTCACGGCCACGGGGCTATCGTACCCAGGCGCCCGCCCGTGAAGCTCCGCGCCACAGCCCTGACCGCGCTCGCGGTTTTGCCCTTCGTCGCGGGCTGCGGCGGCTCCGGCACGCATTCCCGTACGCCGGGCGCGAAGGTGTTCGCGAGCGCGGGCTGCGGCGGCTGCCACACGCTCTCGGCGGCCGGCTCGAAGGGGCAGATCGGGCCGAACCTGGACGAGCTGAAGCCGGACCAGTCGACGGTCGAGCGGCAGGTCCGGCAGGGCGGCAACGGGATGCCGGCGTTCGGGCAGAGGCTGACGACGCGGCAGATCGCGCAGGTCGCGGCGTTCGTCTCGTCCGCCTCGAAGTCGTCGCAGGTCAGCGTCGCCTTCAAGCCCGACTCCACGACGATCGCCGGCTGCGAGCACAGCGCGAAGCCGCTCTGCTTCCGCCAGGCCTTCGGCAACCTTGCCTACCGCCACGGCCCGCAGCGGGCGCTGGCGCTGCTCGCGACCGACGACTCCCGGATCGCGGGCGTGCACGCCGACTGCCATCAGATCTCGCACTGGATCGGCCACGCCGGGCTTGCCTACTACAAGAACGACGCCGGCCAGGCGCTCTCGCACGGCGCGATGACGTGCAACTCCGGCTACTACCACGGCGTGCTGCAGCTCGCGCTCGCGGGCCTGCCGCGGAGTGCCGTGGTGAGGAAGGCGCGGCGCCTCTGCACCGCGCCTGCGGTGAACGCGACCGAGTTCCTCCTCTACCAGTGCGTGCACGGGCTCGGGCACGGGCTGATGATCTACAGCAGCGACGACCTGCCGTGGTCGCTGAGCACGTGCCACGAGCTCCAGACCGAGTTCGACCGCGTGTCGTGCACCGGCGGCGTCTTCATGCAGAACCTCGACACGACGATGGGCGTCTCGCGCTACCTGAGCGCGAAGAACCCGCTCTACCCGTGCACGATCGTCGCCGGGCGCGACAAGGTCTACTGCTACCTGATGGTCACCTCGCGG
>DATIER010000090.1:0-2463 GCA_035455605.1 Gaiellaceae bacterium | reverse complement strand
CGCGCGCGCCGCGCGCCGCCTTCGGTCACGCCGTCGTGTCCGGTACCGGGTGACCTGGCGCTCGAGCTTCTCGACCAGCTGGTCGATCGAGGAGCGCATGTCGGACGAGGCCTCGCGCGCGCGGAGCACGGGGCCGTTCGTCCAGATCGTCGCCTCCGCGACCTGGTTCTCGGCGATCGACGGGTTCTTCTCGACCGCGAGCTCGAGCTCGACGCGCGGGTCGTCCAGCTGGCGCTCGAGCTTGCTCAGCTTCTCCTCGGCGTAGGCCTTGATCGCATCGCTGACCTCGACGTTCCTGCTCTTGACCTGGAACTGCATCGGAGGCTCCTTCGACGTCGGGCTCTTGCCCGGAATCTAACGGACGACCCGCGCGAAGGTGATCACCTCGATCCGGCGCGCTCCGGCCGTTCTCAGCGCGCTCGCGGCGGCGTTCGCCGTCGAGCCGCTCGTGTAGACGTCGTCGACGAGTGCGACGGCCCTCGGCGATGCTCGGGCAGGGGCGAACGCGCCGGCGACGTTGCGGCGCCGGTCGGAGAGCGACAGCCCTCGCTGCCGTGCAGCCGGACGGGCTCGGGCGAGCAGCGGCTCCACCGTGAGCGCCCAGCGTGCGCCGAGCTCGCGCGCCAGCCGCTCAGCCGGGTGGTGCCCGCGCTCCAGGCCGCGGGCGCGGTCGGGCGGAACGAAGGTGATCGCGTCGACCGCGGGCGCCGCGAGGGCGTCGGCGACCACGTCCGCGGCCGTGGCGGCGAGCCTGCGGAGCCCGCGCTCCTTCCAGCCTTGGACGAGGCGACGCACCCGGTCGTCGTACGCGACCGCTGCTCGGGCCGTGGCGAACCCCAGGCGTCGGCCGGCGCACTCGCTACACCGCTCGACGGGCCAGGCGGTCGGCTTGCCGCAGCGTGCGCAGAGCGGCAGGCGGAGCCGCGGCAGCGCCTCGCAGCAGGCTTGGCAGAGCTGCTGGCCGGGCGCGGCGCAGACGACGCAGCGCACGGGCAGGATCAGGTCGAGGAGCTTCACGTCACACCACACTCACCTCCTCGGGCGAGCGTAGAGCCGGAAGCGTCACGTGTCCGTCACGCCCCGGTGACGAATGTGTGCCGGGTTATCCCCCGTTGCCGCCGAACGCCCGGTCGGCCTCGGCGAGCGTCTCCTTCGAGCCGACGTCGAACCAGTGCCCGGGCACGCGCCACCCGTAGACGGCCGTCCGCGGGTAGAGCCACTGCACGAGCCGTCCCGGCTGGTCGGGGTTGTTACCCTCGGCGAGGTACTCGCGGACGAGGCCGAAGGTCGAGCGCGGATAGAAGTAGAGCGCGATCCCCGCGAGCGTGCTGCGCGGCTCGTCCGGCTTCTCCTCGAGCCGGATGACCCGTTCGTCGCCGTCGAGCTCGATCACGGAGTAGCGGCGGATCGCGTCGAGGTCGCCGACGTCGTAGACGCCGAGCGCCGCCCCGCCCTTGGCGAGCGCGAAGGCGGGAAACGGGGCGATGCTCTCGCTGAAGAGGTTGTCGCCCGCGAGGACGAGCAGGTCGTCGTCGACGCCCGCCTCGCGAATCGTCAGCTCGAGGTCGCCGATCGCGCCGAGCCGCGACTCCTCGTCGAGCGTCCCGTCGTCGACGATCCGTGCCGGCAGCCCGGACCGGCCGGCCGCCCAGTCGCGGAACGCGCAGGCGAACTTCGAGTTCGTCACCACGTAGACCTCGTCGAGACCGTCCACGCCCTCGAGCTGCTCGACCAGGCGGTCGAGCATCGGCCGACCGCCGACCTCCAGGAGTGCCTTCGGGCGGTCGAGCGTCAGCGGGTAGAGCCGGGTCGCGTAGCCGGCGGCCAGCACGAGTGCCTTCACGCCAGCACCGCCTGCGCGAGGGACTCGGCGTAGGGCGCGCGGTGGACGCCGTGCTCGGTCACGATCGCGCCGATCAGCTCCGCGGGCGTGACGTCGAAGGCCGGGTTCCAGGCCGGGAACCGCGTGCTCACCTCGGCAGGGTCGCGCTGCTCGATCGGGATCTCGGCCCCGCTCGCCAGCGTGAGGTCGAGCGACGAGCTCGGCGCGACGACGTAGAACGGCACCTCGTGACGGGCAGCGAGCACCGCGAGCGGGTACGTGCCGACCTTGTTCGCCGTGTCGCCGTTGGCCGCGATCCGGTCGGCACCGACGAACACGCAGTCGACCTCGCCCGCCGCGAGCAGCCCGCCGGCGGCGGAGTCGGCGATCAGCGTGTGCGGGATCCCCGCGGCCTCGAGCTCCCACGCGGTCAGCCGTGCGCCCTGCAGCAGCGGCCGCGTCTCGTCGACGAACACGTGCCGGAGCAGCCCGCGCGCCCACGCCTCGCGGAGCGCGCCGAGCGCCGTCCCGACGCCGCCGGTCGCCAGGGCGCCGGTGTTGCAGTGGGTGAGGGCGCGGGCACCCTCGCCCACGAGCCCGGCCGCGTGCGCGCTCATCCGGCGGCACCGCTCGACCTCCTC
>DATIER010000089.1:0-30218 GCA_035455605.1 Gaiellaceae bacterium | reverse complement strand
TCGCCGGCGGCGAGGCGGTGCTGCGCTCGCGCAAGGACCAGGACTACACGCAGCGCTTCGCCAACGTCGCGAAGGAGCTCGTCAAGACGCTGAAGACGCCCGACTGCGTCGTCGACGGCGAGGTGTGCGCGCTCGACGAGGAAGGCCGCCCGAGCTTCTCCGCGATGCAGCAGGGGAAGGCCGGCACGCCGATCGTCTACTACGTCTTCGACCTGCTCGAGCTCGAGGGACAGCCGGTGCTCGACCGGCCGCTCTCCGAGCGGCGCGCGCGGCTGAAGGAGCTCCTCGACGCGCGCTTCCGGACCGTGCAGTTCTCGGAAGGCTTCGAGGACGGCGAGGCGCTCTACCGCGCCGCCCAGGAGCAGCGGTTGGAGGGGATCATGGGAAAGCGCCTCGACTCGCGCTACCTGCCCGGCAAGCGTTCGCGCGACTGGCTCAAGTTCAAGACCCACGGCGAGCAGGAGCTCGTGGTCGCCGGCTACACGCGCGGCAAGGGCCGCCGCGAGTGGTCGTTCGGCTCGCTCGTGCTCGCGACGAACGGGCCCGACGGGCTGCAGTGGGCCGGCAACGTCGGCACGGGCTTCGACGACGCCGAGCAGGAGCGCGTGCTGGCCGCGCTGCGGCCGCTCGAGCGCAAGACGTCGCCGTTCCCGAAGCCGCCGAAGATGCCGCGCGTGCGCAAGGACGACGTCGTCTGGGTCGAGCCGAGGCTCGTCGCCGAGGTCTCGTTCGCCGAGTGGACGCACGACGGGCGCCTGCGCGCGCCGGTCTACCTCGGACTGCGCACCGACAAGGACGCGAGCGAGGTCCGGCGCGAGGTGGCCGACGGCGTCCCGGACGTGATCAGCAAGGGCAAGCGCACGCTGCGCCTGTCGAACCTCGACAAGCCCTTCTGGCCGGACGACGGGATCACGAAGGGCGACCTGCTCGCGTTCTACCGCGACGTCGCGCCGGTGCTCGTCCCGCACCTTCGCGACCGCCCGTTCACGATGCGCCGCTACCCCGACGGGGCCGGGGGGAAGTCGTTCTTCCAGAAGGACAAGCCGGCCGGGATGCCGGACTGGATCCCGACCGTGAACATCGAGGTCACGACGCGCGACCGGCCGAGGCAGCGGCGCCGGATCGACGCGCCGCTCGTGAACGACGAGCTCGCGCTGCTCTGGATGGTGAACATGGGCTGCATCGACCTGAACGCGTGGTACTCGCGCGTGGACAGGCTCGACCGGCCGGACTTCGTCCTGTTCGACCTCGACCCGTCGCCGGACGTCGGCTTCCGCGAGACGGTGCAGGTCGCGCTGCTCGTGAGGGAGGTGCTCGACGCGCTCGAGCTGCAGTCGTTCCCGAAGACGAGCGGCTCCGACGGGATGCACGTGCTCGTCCCCGTCGAGCGGCGGCACACCTACGACGACACGCGCGAGTTCGCCGAGATCGTGGCCGGCGCGCTCGCGTCGACGAACCGCGGCCTCGTGACGACCGAGTGGACGAAGTCGAAGCGGCGCGGCGTGCTGATCGACGCCAACCAGAACGGCGAGGGGAAGACGATCGCGTCGGTCTACTCGGTGCGGCCGCGTCCGGGGGCGCCGGTCTCGACGCCGCTGGGCTGGGACGAGGTCGACGAGTCGCTCGACCCGCTCGCGTTCACGATGGACGCCGTCCGCGACCGGATCGCGAAGCACGGCGACCTGTACGAGGGCGTGCTGACGACGAAGCAGCTGCTCGGCCCGGCGCTGCGCAAGCTGCGGTAGCTGGTACGCTCCGACGCGTCTGCTGTTCGGCAAAGGAGGTGCGAGATGACGACGATTGCACCCTCCGGTCGCAGAGCCTGAGGCTCACCGGCCCGCCGCAGCATCCTCTGATGTAGCGAGCTCCTGAGCCTCGGGCGCTGCCCGGAGTTCCCCCCTTCCTGAAAGGAGCTTCGCTTGAACCTGAACGACCTCGGCTGGGACGACGGCTTCGCGGTCGCACTCGAGCCGCACGACAACTGCATCCCGGGCCGCGTCTCGGCCCAGCACCGCGGCGAGTACGACGTGCTCACGGAAGCGGGCGAGCAGCGCGCCCGCGTGGCCGGGCGGCTGCGCCACGAGGCCTCCTCGGGCGCCGAGCTGCCCGCGGTCGGCGACTGGGTCGCGCTGCGCGAGCAGACGATCCAGGCCGTCCTGCCGCGGCGCTCGGCGTTCCGGCGCAAGGTCAACCTCGGCGCGGCCGAGGCGCAGGTGCTGGCCGCGAACCTCGACGCCGTCTTCGTCGTCACCGGGCTCGACTCCGACTTCAGCGCCCGGCGCCTCGAGCGCTACCTGACGCTCGCGTGGGAGAGCGGCGCGACGCCGGCGGTCGTGCTCACGAAGGCCGATCTCTGCGACGACCCGTTCGCACTGCTGCTCGAGGCGGAGCAGGTGGCCGTCGGCGTGCCCGTGCACCTCGTCAGCAACGTCACCGGCGAGGGGCACGACGAGCTCACGCCGTACCTCGGGCACGCGAGGACGGTCGCGCTGCTCGGCTCTTCCGGCGTCGGCAAGTCGTCGCTCGCGAACCGCCTGCTCGGCCACGAGACGCAGGCGACGAAGGAGCTCGCCGAGGACGGAACCGGCCGCCACACCACGACCGCGCGCCAGCTCCTGCGGCTCCCCGGCGGCGCGCTGCTCGTCGACACGCCCGGGCTGCGCGAGGTGCAGCTCTGGGACGCGGACGACGGCATCCAGGAGGCGTTCGCCGACGTCGACGAGCTGGCGGCGGACTGCCGCTTCAACGATTGCGCGCACCTGCGCGAGCCGGGCTGCGCGGTTCAGGAGGCGATCGACGAAGGCCGGCTCCCGCGCGAGCGGCTGCAGAGCTACCGCGCGCTGCAACGCGAGCTCGCGCGGCTGGCGCGCAAGCAGGACGCACGCCTGCGCTCGGAGGAGCGCAAGAAGCGCGCCGCCTTCGCGAAGAGCCTGCGCAAGACCGCGTGGTGAGCTAGAGGTCGCGGCGCGAGAAGGCCAGCGCCGCGACGGCGCCCACGACGACGACGTAGGCGAGCGCCCACAGCCGCACGCCGGTGCCGTGGATGAAGGCTCCGCCGAACGGGCCGAGCTCGAGCAGGAAGCCCGTCAACCCGGTCGTCCGCGCGGTGATCTCGTGCAGCGCGTCCTGGTAGAGCGCCTCGAACGGGACGATGTACGCCGCGACGACGGCCGCGTGCTTCAGCGTCTGCGAGTTGAGCCCGTGCCCGATCGTGCCGAGCAGGCCCGCGACAAGGCCGGCGCCGAAGACCATGAAGACCGCGATCCCGTTGGCGGTCGCGGTCAGGAAGACCGACCCGAGCAGCGAGAGCGCGGCGATGAGCGCCACCCCGGCGGCGAGCTCGATCGCCGGCACGACGAGGTGGTCGGGCCACCAGCTGCCGGTCACGCCGGTGATCACGAGCGCGGCCGCGTAGACCGCGGCGACGTAGGGCGTGCACACCGTGACGGCGCCGAGCCAGCGCGCGAAGAGCAGCGTCGAGCGGTCGACGGGCCGCACGAGCAGCGGCTGCAGCAGGCCGCGCTCGGCATCGCCGCGGACGGCGCCGAGGGTCAGGAAGACGGCGAGCACGACGCCGAGGAAGAGCGTCGCGAACATCGCGAGCCCGAACATCGTCGCGCCGGCGAATCCGCGCGCGTCGATCCCGTTCGGCGCACCGATGTGGCTGAGGTCACGGAAGAGGTAGTGGTTCGCGAGCCAGTAGAGGAAAAGAAAGCCCGCGGTCAGCAGCAGCACGACGGCGAACACCTTTCGCCGCAGCGCCTCGCGCAGCCCGTAGCCGACGATCACCGCGACCGCGCTCACGACGTCTCCTCGCCGACGGCCTCGAGGTAGGTGTCCTCGAGCGTCGAGGTGAGGACGCGGATGCCGTAGACCTCGCGGCCGGCGGCGACCAGCTCGGCCACGAGGCGAGGCACGTCCTCGCGCCTGCCGTCGTGCACGCTCGTGCCCTCGTCGGTCTCGACCTCGATCCCGCGTGGGCGGCTGAGCTCCGCCGGCGAGCCCTCGGTCACCACGCTGCCGCGCAGCAGGATCACAACCCGGTCGCAGACGAGCTCGATCTCGCTCAGCAGGTGCGAGTTGAGCAGCACCGACGTGCCGCGGCGGCGGAGCTCCTCTAGAAGCAGGCGGACGGTGCGCCGGCCGACGGGGTCGAGGGCGCTCGTCGGCTCGTCCAGCAGGAGGAGCGGCGGCGACCCGACGAGCGCCTGCGCGAGGCCGAGCCGCTGTTGCATGCCCTTCGACATCTGCTCGACCCGTCGGTCGCGCGCCTCGCCCAGGCCGACGAGCTCGAGCAGCTCGGCGCGCTCCGCCGCACCGCCGGCCGATCCTGCGAGCCGCTGGTGCAGCCCGAGCAGCTCGTCGGCCGAGTACCAGCCGGGGAAGCGGAAGAGCTCGGCGAGGTAGCCGAGGCGGCGCTTGGCCTCGCGTGAGCCGGCACGGGCGCCGCAGACCTCGGCCCGCCCGCGGGTCGGGCGGACGAGGCCGCAGGCGATCTTGACCAGCGTCGACTTGCCGGCCCCGTTCGGCCCGAGGAGGCCTACGAGCTCGCCTTCGCCGACCTCGAGGTCGACACCGCCGAGCGCGACGGTCGACCCGTAGCGCTTCTCGAGCCCCTGCGCCGTGAGCGCCGAGCTCATGCGCCGGGCGAGACCAGCTTCACGAAGTAGCCGAGCTCGTCGAAGCCGAGCCTGCGGTAGAGCTCCTTCGGCCAGTCGTCGCGGTCGGCCACCAGGAAGACGAACCCGGCGCCGTCCGCGCGCGCGGCCGCGATCGCGGCGAGCACGACGGCCTTCGCGTAGCCGCGGCCGCGGTGCTCCGGCAGCGTGCCGACGTCCTCGACCTGAGCCTCGTCCGTGTCCTGGTAGAGGTCGCTGTAGCTCACGACCTCGCCGCCCAGCTTGACCGCGAAGAACCGCGCGCTGACGCGCTCGCCGATCCGGTGCTTGCCCGCGAAGAGCTGTGCCATCACCTCCGGCTTGCTCCACGGCTCGCCTTCGACCACGCGCCGGCGGGCCGGCCGCAGCTCCTCCTCCGCGACCTCCTCGACGAGGCCCAGGTCGGCGCCGTCAGCGGGGTCCCGTAGCTGCGCCATCAGCAGGTGGCGGCGGACGAGCCAGCCGCGCTCCGCGAAGAAGGGCGCCAGGCGCTCGCCCTCGTCGGTCGAGCGGAAGACGATCATGCGGCGGCCGAGGCGCTCCGCTTCCGCGAGCACGTCGCCGGCTTCCGCCGGCCGCTCCACGCGGAGGAAGTTCGCGTCGAGCCGCAGCGGCACCTGGTCGTCGTAGATCGCCGTGCCGACGCTCGACCCGACGGCGCGCTCGCCGGCCATGTCGGCGCGGTCGAGGAAGGCCCACGCCCGCGCCAGCTCGTCAGGCATCGAGCCGGTGAGGGTGGCCGAGCATCGAGAGCTCGGCGATGTCGCGGCGGAAGAACAGCGACGTCGTCCAGTCGGTCACCACGCGGAGCTTCCGCGAGAAGAGCGGCAGCTGGTAGAGGTGGTACGTCCGCGTGACGAACCAGCCGGGGAACCCGGTCAGCCGCAGGCCGGGGACGTCGGCGATGCCCTTGTAGCGGCCGAGCGTCGCGACCTGGCCGAGCATCCGGTAGCGATACGGCTTCTCCTCGCCCGCGAGGTTCTTCGCCAGCCGGCGCGCGTGGCGCAGCGCGTGCTGTGACGTCGGCGGGTCGACCATCCCGGGCGTGGCGAGGTTCGGAACCGCGGCGCCGTCGCCGAGCGCCCACACGTGCTCGTGCCCCTCGACGCGGAGCGTCTCGTCGACCCGCACCCGACCACGCTCGTCGAGCGGCAGGCCGAGCTGCGAGAGGATCGGGTTCGCCTTCACGCCGGCCGTCCAGACGACCGTCCGCGTCGGGATCCGGTCGCCACTCGAGAGCGCGGCGGCATTTGCCTCCACGGACTCGAGCGTGGTGCCGACGTGGATCTCGATCCCGCGCTTGGCCAGCTGGCGCGCCGCGTACTCGCCGAGCGGCGACGGGATCTCCGGGAGGATCTTGGGCGCCGCGTCGACCAGCACCCAGCGCTGCCGCTCGCCGCGCAGCGCCGGGTAGAAGCGAAGCGCGTCGCGGACGAGGTCGGAGAGCTCGGCCAACGCCTCGACGCCCGCGTAGCCGGCGCCGACGAAGACGAACGTGAGCTCGGCACTGCGCCGTCCCTTGTCCGCCGCCGCATCGGCTGCCTCGAGCCGCTGCAGGACGTGGTTGCGCAGCTGGATCGCGTCGGCCAGGTCCTTGAAGCCGAGCGCGTGGTCGGCCAGGCCGGGGATCGGGAGCGCCCGCGAGATCGAGCCGACCGCGACGACGAGGTCGCGGTAGCGGACGGTCACCTGCGCGTCGAGCGCGTCGACCTGCACGGTGCTCGCGTCGAGGTCGATCGCGGTCGCGCGGCCGAGGACGAGCTCGGCGTGGGGGCACATGACGCGCAGCGGCACGACGACGTGGCGCGGCTCGAGCGTGCCCGAGGCCGCCTCCGGCAGGAGCGGCGTGAACAGCATCGAGTTCTCGGGGCTGACGATGGTCGCTCCGCGCTCGCCGAGGTAGCGCGCGACCCACGCACCGGCGAAGCCGCCGCCGATGACGAGTGTTCCGCCGTAGGCTTCTCGCTCGCTCACGCCTCTACTATCGCCGCATGCCGGGGGTCCAGGTCGCGGTGATCGGGAGCGGCGCCGAGCACGAGGAACGCGCGGAGGAGGTCGGCCGGCTGCTCGCGCAGCGCGGATGCACGGTCGTCACCGGCGGTCGCGGCTCCGTGATGGCCGCGGCGGCGCGCGGCGCCAAGTCGGCGGGCGGCGTCACGATCGGCGTCCTCCCCGGCGAGAGCCGACGCGACGCGAACGAGTGGATCGACCATGCCATCGTCACCGGCGTCGGACACGCCCGGAACCTTGCCGTAGTGGCTTCCGGCGACGCGGTGATCGCGGTCGGCGGACAGTGGGGGACGCTCGCAGAGATCGGGTTCGCCCACGTGCTCGGGCGGCCGGTCGTGATCCTGGAGCCCGGCTGGCAGCTGGAGGGCGTCCGCCGCGCGGCGTCTCCGGCGGAGGCCGTCGAGCTGGCGCTCGCAGCGTTGCCGTGAGGCTCGAGCCGGTGCGGCGCGCGTGCGGGTGGCCTGACCGCCCGGCCGGGCCGTGTCCATCCAAGTAACAGACTGTTACTTGAAGGGTTCGAACGCCGACCGAGAGCGGGGTCTGCCGGCCCGAGGCGCTTGTGACAGTCTGTTACTTGGCGTCACGCCCGGAGCAGCGGGCGCGTCAGGCACGTCGGGCCGCCGTCGCCCTTCGACAGCTCGACGCCGCGGTACGTCAGCACCTCGACGCCCGCGCGCTCCATTCGCTCCCGCGTGCGCGGGTTGCCCTCCACCGCCAGCGCCACGCGCGGGGCCAGCGCGAGCACGTTTGAGCCCATGCTCGCGAACTCCTCGTCGGGGACCTCGACCAGCTCGACGCCGCGCTCCTCGAGGAGCTGCGCGAGCCGCGTCGGCAGCAGCGGCGCGTAGACGACCGCGAGGTCGGGTGCCAGCGGGCTGATCAGCGACAGCAGGTGCATCACCTCGCCGCGGCCGTGCCAGTGCGGCAGGTCGAACGCGACGACCTCGACGTCCGGAAGGAGCGCCCGCAGCCGTGCGATCCCGGCCTCGTTCGTCCGGTAGCCGCAGCCCACGAGCAGCGTTCGCTCGTCGAGCCAGCAGCAGTCGCCGCCCTCGGCCCACTCGGGCTCGTGCAGGCGGCCGGCGACCGGAACACCGGCGTGCTCGAGGTCCTCGGCGATCGCATCCACCTCGGCGCGGCGGCACTCCTTGCCGGGGTGGAGGAGGAGCGCGCCGTCGTCCGTGACGAGCGCAGGGTCGTACGTGTAGATCGCGTCGGGATTCCCGTTCGCGGCCGACTCCGCCGGTACGACCTCCGCGCCCGCCTGCTCGAGCAGCGTGCAGAACGCGTCGTGCTCCTCGGCGAGCGCGCGGGCGTCGGGCTCGGCGCGCCAGCCGCACGTTCGCCAGCCGCGCAGATCGTCGGCCTGCGGCGCTCGCACGAGCACGCGGCGCAACTCACCGGTCATCGACTGGCAGCCGTAGAGCTTCGGCTCGATGGTCACGAACGTCAGGGGCTGACCGGGCTGTAGCGACAGCGATGCGTCTGCTGCACCGATGCGCCCTTGATCCGCACGCGGGCGGTGCACGAGACCGACCCCCGCGTGGTCACCCTGGTACGGACGGTCACATGCGAGCCAGTCGTCGTCACCTGACGCGAGTAGGTCGTGATGCGACGCGGCATCGTCGCCGTGCCGCTGCTCGTGCTGCTCGACCCGAAGCCGGCGCCGCCGAAGACGAATGCGAGGACGGCGAACAGCACCAGCAGGACGGCCATGCCGGGATGCTACGCCGCCGAGAGCATCCGCTCCAGCAGCGCGAGCGCGCCGGCCTTGTCGAGCGGCTCGTTCAGGTTGCCGCACTTCGGGCTCTGGACGCAGGACGGGCAGCCGCGCTCGCACGGACAGCCGCGGAGCAGCCTGGCGGTGTCGGCCGCCCAGCCCTCGAAGACGTCGAAGCCTCGCTCGGTGATCCCGACCCCGCCGGAGTGCCCGTCGTAGACGAAGATCGTCGGCCGGCCGGTCTGGAAGTGCACGTTCGTCGAGAGCCCGCCGATGTCCCAGCGGTCGCACATCGCCCAGAGCGGCAGCAGCGCGATCAGCGAGTGTTCCGCCGCGTGGAGCGAGCCGAGCAGGCGGGGCATGTCGTCCAGGCCGTCCAGCATCCACGGCTCCGGCACGAACCAGACCGCCTCGGTCTCGAACTCCGTCTGCGGCAGGTCGAGCGCCACCAGCTCGAGGCTCTCCTGCGTCTGGATCGAGCGCTTCTGGTACCCGACGACCTGGTCGGTGACGACCACGGAGCCGAACGCCAGGTCGACTCCGAGCCGCCTGTCGCCGCGGCGCGGCTCGACGATCGCGGTCGTCGTCTCGATCTTCGCCTGCGTGTAGTAGTCGCCGCCGAACGGCTCGACGACGGCGGTGCGCGAGCCGAGGTCTAGCTCGCGGACGCGGTAGCTCTCGCCGAGGTGGAGGTAGATCGCGCCTTCGTGGACGGTCGAGAAGGCACGCTCCCGTTCCACGATCCCGAGCACCGTGCCGCTCGAGGCGTCGACGACGGTGAACGACTCAGGCCCGGTCGAGCGCAGCGCGACGCGCGCGGCGGGGTAGTCGCGGCCCGCCCAGACGTAGCCGGCCGGCGTGTGCCGCAGGTCGGGCAGCGCCGCCGCCCGCCCGAGCGCCGCGTCGCCGAGCACCTCGCGGTCGCGCTCGTCGAGCGGCGCCTCGAACGCCGCCGCGCGCACGTGCCCGTCGAGGACGCGCGGGTTCTCGTGGTCGAGGATCGCCGCCTCGACACGGCGCCCGAGCAGCGCGCGCGGCTCGCGCATGAAGTACTGGTCGAGCGCGTCCTCGCTCGCGACCAGGATCGCGAGCCCGTGCCCGCGGCGACCGGCGCGACCCCACTGCTGCCGCAGCGAGGCGACCGTCCCCGGGAAGCCGACCGAGATCACGCAGTCGAGCAGGCCGACGTCGATCCCGAGCTCGAGCGCGTTCGTCGCCGAGACGCCGAGCAGGTCGCCCTCGAGCAGCCGCCGCTCGATCTCGCGGCGCTGCGCGGGCGTGTAGCCGGCCCGGTAGGGCGAGAGGCGCGAGTCGTCGCCGAGCCGGTCGGCGGTGAAGCGGTGGATCAGCTCGGCCGCGCGGCGGCTCTTCGCGAAGCAGAGCGTGCGTAGCCCGCGCGAGACGAGGTCGGCCATCAGCTTCGACGCCTCGCCGAGCGCGCTTGCGCGGAGGCCGAGCTCCTCGTCGGTCAGCGGCGGGTTCCAGAGCGCGACCGTCCGCTCGGCCCGCGGCGCCGCGTCGTCGCCGATCACGGTCGTCTCGACGCCGAGCAGCCGCAGCCCGAGCTCGCCCGGGTTCGCGATCGTCGCCGAGGCGAGCAGGAACTGCGGCTCGGCGCCGTAGACGCGGGCCAGCCGGCGCAGCCGCCGGAGCACGTTCGCAACGTGGGAGCCGAAGACGCCGCGGTAGACGTGCGCCTCGTCCACGATCACGTAGGCCAGGTTCGAGAGCACGTCGCCCCAGCGGTCGTGGTGCGGCAGGACGCCGACGTGGAGCATGTCCGGGTTCGAGAGGATCAGGTTCGCCCACCTGCGCACCTGCCAGCGTCGGTCGGCGGGAGTGTCGCCGTCGTAGATCGCGGCCCGGAGCCGGGGCAGCCTGAACGTGCCGAGGGCACGCAGCTGGTCCTGCGCGAGCGCCTTCGTCGGGTACAGGTAGAGCGCGCGCCGCTTCGGCTCCCGCGCAAGGGCGTCCAGGACCGGCAGGTTGAACGCGAGCGTCTTGCCCGACGCCGTCCCCGTGGTCACGACGACGTGCTCGCCGCGAGCCGAGGCCTCCCACGCCTCGGCCTGGTGCGCGTAGAGCGAGTCGATGCCCTGCGCGGCGAGCGCCTCGCGCACGCGCGGGTGCAACGCGTCCGGCAAGGGAGCGAGCGCCGCGTCGCGCGGCGGGACGACCTCGAGGTGCGCGAGCTCCTCGCCCTGGAGGAGGCCGCCCTGCAGCTCGGCCGCGACGCTCACCGTCGTGCCGTGACCGCCACGACGTGCGGGTAGTCACGCCCCTCCGGCTCCTCGAGCCGCTCGAGCGTGAGCGGCGCGTCGAGGAAGGCCTGCAGGAAGCGGCCGAGCGGCAGATGCGCCGCGCCGACCTTGGCGCGCAGGCCGTCGTTCCAGATGCCCGGAGCCTCGACCCGGTACGAGGTGTCGCGGTAGCCGGCGTGGAGCTCCGGTACGGCGCGGTCGTGCACGAAGGCATGCGGGCCGACGAAGCAGGGGTGCACGCCGAGGTAGACGAAGCGGCCGCCGGGGCGCAGCACCCGCGTTACCTCGCGCAGCGCGGCGGCGAAATCGCCCATGTCGGTGTGGGTGAACATCGAGACGGCCGCGTCGAAGCTCGCGTCCTCGAACGGCAGCGCTTCCGCATCGGCCTCGACGACGTCGACCCCTCGAGCTCGCGCGAGCTCGAGCTGGCCCGCCGAGACGTCGATGCCGGTCACGCTCCAGCCGTGCGCCGCGAGCTCGGCAGCGTGCGCGCCGCCGCCGCAGCCGACGTCGAGCAGCCGTCCCGGCCCCTCGCCGAGCAGCCGGAGGACGATCCCGCGCGCGGACACGCCGAGCTCGCTCGTCGCGAACTCGGCGTCGTACCACTCCGCGATGCCGTCGTAGCGGCTCAGCTCAGGAGTCCGCCGGCTGGAAGCCCGAGCAGACCGAGTTGATCTTCGCGATCGAGCCGTCGGCGACGGTGAAGTAGCACTGCTGCTCGACGACGACCGGGCCGTCGTCGGGGTCGGTCCCGGCCAGGCGGTAGTGGACGCGAACCTGGTTCGCCATCGGCTCGACGCCCGAGTCGAGCAGGCGCAGGTCCTCGAGCGCGGCCCACCAGAACTCGAAGCGCCCGAGGACAGCCTCGTTGCCTTCGTCGTCGCGCAAGGTCGAGGGCACGAGCGCGCGCAGCCGGACGTCCGGCGCCAGCAGCGCGCCGATCGCGTCCCAGTCCGCGGCCGCGAGCGCCTGCAGGAACCGCTCGGCGACCTCGACGTCCGCTCGCGTCGCTGTGGCCATCGTCACGACGGTAGCATGGCCGCACCGGGGTGCCCTCACGGGCTGAGATCACACCCGCTGAACCTGATCCGGTTCGCACCGGCGGAGGGAGTAGAAGTGGTTCCGAAGTGCCTGACGATCGCGGGCTCCGACTCGGGGGGAGCCGCCGGCATCCAGGCCGACCTGAAGGCGTTCGCCGCGGCCGGCTGCTTCGGGTCGAGCGCGATCGTCGCGCTGACGGCGCAGAACACGACCGGCGTCACGGCGGTGCACGAGGTGCCGCCGGCGTTCGTCCGCTCGCAGCTCGAGGCCGTGCTCGGCGACATCGGCGCGGACGCGGCCAAGACGGGGATGCTGTTCTCGCGGCCGGTGATCGAGACGGTCGCGGACGTCCTCGGCGAGCGCCGGCTGCCGCTGGTCGTCGACCCGGTGATGGTCGCGAGCTCGGGCGCGCGGCTGCTCGAGGACGACGCGGTCGAGACGCTCGTCGCGCGGGTCTTCCCGCTCGCGACGGTGGTGACGCCGAACCTCGCCGAGGCCGAGGCGTTGGCCGGCGAGGGCTCGAAGCGCGAGCTCGCCGAGCGGCTGGTCGCCCTCGGCGCCCCGGCCGCGCTCGTGACGGGCGGGCACGGGGAGCCGGTAGACCACCTCTTCGACGGCGAGCGGCACGTCGAGATCCCGGTCGAGCGCGTCGAGAGCGGCGCCACCCACGGCGCCGGGTGCACGCACTCCGCCACGCTCGCGGCCCTGCTCGCGCGAGGGCTGCCGCTCGAGGAGGCGGCGCGGGGCGCAGCCGTGGCGGCGTCGCGCGCGGTCGCTCAGGGGCTGGCCGAGATCGGCGCCGGCGACGGCCCGGTGGACGTGCTCGGGCTGCGAGGTGCCGCGTGAGCGCCGGCTCGGACCTCGCCGCGATTCGCGAGCGCAGGCCGCTCGTCCACCAGATCACGAACTTCGTCGTCATGAACGAGACCGCCAACGCCACGCTCGCGATCGGCGCCCTGCCGGTGATGGCGCACGCTCTGCAGGAGGTCGAGCAGATGGCCTCCGCCGCGTCGGCGCTCGTGCTCAACATCGGCACGCTCTCGGACGAGTGGGTCGAGGCGATGATCGCTGCCGGACGCGCGGCGAACGCGGCGAGAGTGCCGGTCGTGCTCGACCCGGTGGGCGCAGGGGCGACGGAGTACCGCACCGATGCCTCCAGGCGCCTGCTCGACGTGCTCGAGCTCGCCGTCGTCCGCGGCAACTCGGCCGAGATCGCGACGCTCGCCGGCCGCGAGGCCGAGATCCGCGGCGTCGAGGCGGTCGGCGCCGGCGGGGGCCCCGAGCTCGCGCGCGAGGCTGCGAGGGCGCTCGGCTGCGTCGTCGCCGTCACCGGCGCCGTCGACCACGTCTCCGACGGCGAGACCGTCAACTCGGTCGCGAACGGGCACGAGCTGATGGGGACCGTGACGGGCACCGGCTGCATGGCGACCGCGCTCACCGGCTGCTTCCTCGGCGTCCAGTCGCACGTGCTCACGGCGGCGACCGGCGCGCTCGTCGCCTTCGGCGTCGCCGGCGAGGACGCGGCCGCGGGCGCGAACGGCCCCGGCTCGTTCCACGTCGCGCTCTACGACGCGCTGTACGCGCTCGACCCCGAGACGCTCGACGCCCGCGCGCGATGAGGCTGCACGCGCTCGTCGAGGACATCGACACCGCCCGGGAGGCGGTCGCGGGCGGCGCCACCGTCGTCCAGCTGCGCCGCAAGGGCGCGAGCACCGAGGAGCTCGTCGAGGCCGGCCGCGCGTTCCCGCCGCTGGGCGCGACGTTCGTCGTCGACGACGACGTCGAGGCGGCGCTGCGGCTCGGAGCCGACGGCGTGCACCTCGGCCGCGACGACGAGGGCTCGGAGCGCGCGGTCGCGGAGGGGCTGCTGCTCGGGCGCTCGGCGTCGTCGCCCGAGGAGGCGCGCGCCGGCGAGGCCGTGGGAGCGGCGTACATCGGGGCCGGCCCGGTGTGGGCGACGCCGTCGAAGGCGGACGCCGATCCGCCGATCGGGCTCGACGGGCTCGGCGAGATCTGCCGGGCGGTCTCGCTGCCGGTGGTCGCGATCGGCGGCATCGACGCGACGAACGCGGCCGGCTGCATCCGCGCCGGCGCCGCTGGCGTGGCCGTGATCCGCGCGGCCCGTGACGTACGTGCGCTGCGCGCCGCGATCGATGCGGCTCTCTGACCTCGGCGAGCTCGGCCTGCTGGCGGAGCTCGAGCGCCGCGGGCTCGCGAGCGGGATCGAGGACGACGTGGCCGAGCTCGGCGACGGCGTCGTGGTCACGCAGGACGCGCTCGTCGAGGACGTCCACTTCCGGCTCGACTGGACGACCCACCGGGAGCTCGGCTTCCGGGCGGCGGCGGTCAACCTGAGCGACCTCGCCGCCGCCGGAGCCGCGCCGATCGCGTTGTTGGTGACGCTCGCCGCCCCTGCGGAGGCCGAGGACGCCGACGTGTTCGAGCTCTATGCCGGCCTGAAGGAGCCCGGCGTCCCGATAGCGGGAGGCGACACGACGAGTGCGCCGCAGCTGACCCTCGCCGTCACGGCCGTCGGCCGCTCGGCGCGCGTCCCGGGCCGGGCGGGCGCGCGTCCAGGAGACCTGGTCGTCGTCACCGGCCCGCTCGGGGCCGCGGGCGCCGCCTTCCGTGAGCAGCGCCACGCCCGGCCGCCCGTCCGCCTGGACGAGGGCCGCCGGCTCGCGGCGGTCGCCCACGCCCTGACCGACGTCTCCGACGGCCTGGCCGTCGACGCGGGCCACCTCGCCGCGCGCTCCGGCTGCCGGATCGAGCTCGACCTCGACCGGGTGCCGCTCGCGTCCGGCGCGGCGGTCGAGGATCTCGGCTTCGGCGAGGACTACGAGCTGCTCGCGGCCACGCCGGATCCGCTCGGCTTCCACGTCGTCGGCCGCTGCAGCGAGGGCGAAGGCGTCGCGATCCGGCTCGGCGGCGAGCCCGTAGCGCTGTCAGGGTGGGAGCACTTCGGCGGGCGACGGTCCGGCGACTTGCGCTGATCGGCGCGAGCAGCGACCCTACGCCGGGGATCTAGGTGCTGGCCTTCATCGTCAGGCGGCTGACCTGGGCGATCGTGCTCACCTTCGTCGTGACGCTGGTGACGTTCGTCGTCTTCTTCGTCCTGCCGAAACACTTCAACAACGGCCGCCGGAACGAGCGCGGCACCGACATCCTGACGCCGTTCGACGCCCGCGGCACCGTGCCCGTCGCCTACCTGAGCTTCCTCGGCCACGTCGCGCTGCACGCCGACCTCGGCAATTCGCGCGCCTCGGACGAGCCGGCGACCACCGTGATCGGTCGGGCGCTCCCGGTGACGGCGTCGCTCGTGATCGGCGGGATGATCCTCTGGCTGCTGATGGCCTTCCCGATCGGGATCCTGGCGGCGCTGCGCCCGCGATCGATGATCGACAAGGGAGCGATGGCGTTCGTGCTCATCGGCGCAGCCTGCCACCCGCTCTGGCTGAGCCTGCTCTTCTCGTACACCTTCGGCGCCCGGCTGCACTGGTTCCCGATCGCGGGCTACTGCGACTTCAGCCACGTCAAGGACAGCTCGAACGGCTGCTACGGCCCCCGCTACTGGGCGTACCACATGACGCTCCCGTGGATCACCTTCGGGGTCATCTTCGCGGCGCTCTACGCCCGCATGATCCGCGCGAGCCTGCTCGAGACGCTGGACGAGGACTTCATCCGCACCGCCCGGGCGAAGGGCGCGAGCACCTCGCGGATCGTGCGAAGGCACGCCCTGCGCAACGCGATGCTGCCGATCATCACCATGCTGGGGATGGACGTCGGCGTCGCCTTCGCCGGCGCGCTCTTCATCGAGCAGATCTACGCCCTGCCCGGGATGGGGCGGCTGTTCGTCAGCGCGATCGGGGCCGGCGACACGTCGGTGATCATGGGGATCGCGCTCGTCGTCAGCTTCGCGGTCGTGATCGCGAACCTGGTCGTCGACATCCTCTACTCGATCGCCGACCCGCGGATCCGGATGAGCTCGAGCGGAGGCCTCATCCGCGTCCGGCGTCGGCGGTCGAAGGAGCTACGCGGGACCGCTCAACCGCGCGTCAGCGAGTCGGCGACGTCGTGAGCCAGGCGCTCCAGGCCTGCTCGTAGTACGAGCGCGGCCGCGCGCCGACCACCGTCTCCCGCGGCTCGCCGCCCTCGAACAGGATCGCCGTCGGGATCGACAGCACCTCGTAGCGCGAGGCGGTCTGCAGGTTGGCGTCGATGTCGAGCCTGACGAAGCGCACGCGCCCGTCGTGCTCGTCCGCGAGCTGTTCGAGCACCGGCTCGACTGCGCGGCACGGGCCGCACCACGGCGCCCAGAAGTCGACCACGACGGGCGTGTCCGCCTGCAGAACCACCGAGTCGAAGCTGGCGTCGGTGACGTCGAGCACAGGCCCAGGCTACAAGCGCCCGGCGAGCGCGCGCAGTCGGAGCAGCGGCACCTTCCAGATCGCCTCCAGCACGATCGAGCGGCTCATCTTCGAGCCACCGCGCTCGCGGTCGACGAACGTGATCGGCACCTCGACGACGCGGAAGCCCGCGCGGAGGGCGCGGTAGGTGGTCTCGATCTGGAACGCGTACCCGCGTGAGTCGATCGCGTCGAGATCGAGCGTCTCCAGCACCTCGCGGCGGAAGCACTTGAAGCCGCCGGTCAGGTCGCGCACGCCGACGCCGAGCAGGACGCGCGCGTAGAGCGAGCCGCCGGCGGAGACGAAGCGCCGCAGGAGGCCCCAGCTGCCGATCGAGCCTCCCTCGACGTAGCGCGACCCGAGCACGACGTCGGCCTCGCGCGCGGCCTCGATCAGGCGCGGCACGTCGTCGGGGTCGTGCGAGAAGTCGGCGTCCATCTCCAGCACGAGCTCGACGTCCGCGTCCTCGAGCACCCGCCTGAAGCCGGCGAGGTAGGCGGGCCCGAGCCCTTCCTTGCGCTCGCGGTGGAGCACCTGCACGTGGCCGTTCCGCGCGGCCAGATCGTCGGCGAGCCGGCCCGTGCCGTCGGGCGAGTCGTCGTCGATCACGAGCACCGAGACGCCCTTGTCGGCGAGCGCGGCAACCATGTGCTCGAGGTTCTCGCGCTCGTTGTAGGTGGGCAGGCAGACGACGGCGGTCACGCCCCTATGATCGCTGTGCGTGGCCAGGACGAAGTCACTTCCCCGCAACGCGGAGGTCGCGGAGCAGCTCGAGCTGCTGGCCGACCTGCTCGAGATCGAGGGCCAGTCGTCGTTCCGCGTGATCGCTTACCGCCGCGCGGCCACGCGCGTGCGCGAGACCGGCACGCCCGTCGCGCAGCTGGCGCTCGACGGCACCGCCAAGGAGCTGCCCGGGATCGGCGCGACGATCCAGGACAAGATCGTCCAGATCGTCGACACCGGCGAGATCGAAGCGCTCTCGAAGCGCCGCCGGACGATCCCGCCCGAGGTGGTCGAGTTCCTGCGCATTCCCGGGATGGGCCCGAAGACGGTGCGGAAGATCTGGCAGGAGCTCGGCGTCACGACGCTCGCCGAGCTGAAGGAGGCGGCGCGCGCCCAGCGGCTGCGGACGCTGCCGGGCCTCGGCGCGCGGGTCGAGGAGAACGTGCTCAAGGCGGCGGGCCGGAAGAAGAAGGTCACGGCCGAGCCGCGCACGCTGCTCGGGCAGGCGCTGCCGGCGCTGCTCGCCGTCGTGGACGTGCTGCGCGAGCACCCGGCCTCCGACCGCGTCTCCGAGGCGGGGAGCGCACGGCGGCGCAGGGAGACGGTGCGTGACCTCGACATCATCGCGACCGCCGGCGATCCGAAGGCCCTGATCGACTACTTCACCAGGCTGACGTGGGTGTCGGAGGTGGCGGCGAAGGGCCCGACCAAGGCGACGGTCGTCTCGCACGACGGCTTCCGCTTCGACCTGCGGGTCGTGCCGCCCGAGAGCTACGGGAACTTGCTGCAGCACTTCACGGGCTCGAAGGAGCACAACCTGGCGCTGCGCGAGGACGCGGTCCGCCGCGGCTTCTCGGTCTCCGAGTACGGGATCACGCTCGCCGAGTCGGGAGAGGTGGTGACGGCGGCGAGCGAGGAGGAGGTCTACGACCGGCTCGGCTACCGCTACATCCCGCCCGAGCTGCGCGAGAACTCGGGCGAGCTCGAGGCGGCGCGGAAGGGCGAGCTGCCGAGGCTGATCGAGCAGGGCGAGCTGCGCGGCGACCTGCACACGCATTCGCACTGGTCGGCGGACGGCAAGAACACGCTCGAGGAGATGGTGCTCGCGGCCAGGGAGCGGGGCTACGCGTACTACGCGATCACCGACCATTCGCACTACCTGCGCGAGGGCCGGATGGAGCAGCAAGCGAGGGAGCTCGACAGGCTCGCCGAGCGCGTCGCGCCGCTGCAGCTGCTGAAGGGCGTCGAGGTCAACATCAAGGCCGACGGCACGCTCGACGTCCCCGACGAGGTGCTCGCGGAGCGCGACTGGGTGGTCGCGTCGATCCACACCGCCTTCGACCGCTCGCCGACCGAGCGGGTGCTCGCGACGATGGAGAACCCGCACGTCGACGTGATCGGCCACCTGACCGGGCGGAAGCTCACGAAGCGCGAGCCGATGGAGATCGACCTCGAGCGCGTGCTCGAGCAGGCGCTCGCGACGGGAACGTTCCTCGAGATCAACTCGCAGCCGGACCGGCTCGACCTGCGCGACGTGAACGCGCGCCTGGCCGGCGAGGCGGGCGTGCCGATCGTGATCTCCAGCGACGCGCACCAGCTGAAGGCGCTCGCCTACGTCGACTTCGGCGTCGCGCAGGCGCGACGTGCCTGGCTGACCGCCGACCAGGTCGCGAACACGCGCACGTGGGCGCAGCTGAAGAAGCTGATGAAGAAGTAGGAGGAGACGATGCTGATCACGACCGCGAACGACCTGCCCGGCTACGAGATCACCGAGACGCTCGGCGAGGTGTTCGGCCTCACCGTCCGCTCGCGCAACATCGGCTCCCAGCTCGGCGCGGGGCTGAAGTCGATCATGGGCGGCGAGCTGAAGGGCATGACGAAGGCGCTCGTCGACAGCCGCGAGCAGGTGATCGAGCGGATGGTCGAGGAGGCGCAGGCGAAGGGGGCGGACGCGATCGTGGCGATGCGCTTCGACACCTCCGAGATGGGCGCCAACTGGACGGAGATCTGCGCGTACGGCACTGCGGTCAGGGCGCGCAAGGCGTAGTGGCGCTCCGGGACGACGGCGCCGCCGCGCTCGACTGGGTCGCGTCCTACCTCGAGCGCGTCCGCGAGCTGCCTGCGCTCGCGCAGGTCGCGCCCGGAGACGTACGGGCGTCGCTCCCGGCCGCGCCGCCGGAGCACGCGGAGGCGTTCGCGGACGTCCTGCGCGACGTCGAGGAGGTGCTGCTGCCCGGTGTCACGCAGTGGCAGAGCCCGCGCTTCTTCGCCTACTTCTCGACCACCGGCTCCGAGCCGGCGATCCTCGCCGACCTGCTGGCGGCGGGGCTGAACCAGGTCGGCATCCTCTGGCGCGCCTCGCCGGCGCTGCAGGAGCTCGAGGAGCTGACGCTCGCGTGGCTGGCCGAGCTGCTCGGGCTGCCAGCAGGGTGGCACGGGCACCTGGAACAGGGCGCGTCGGTCGCGACGCTCGGCGCGCTCGCCGCCGCGCGCGAGGCGAAGCCGGGGTTCGTGCTCGCGTCCGAGCACGCGCACTCGTCGGTCGAGCGTGCCTGCCGCCTGCTCGGGATGGAGCTGCGCAAGGTGCCGGCCGACGAGGAGTTCCGGCTGCGGACGGAGGCGCTGGAGCTCGACGGCGCGTCGGCGGTCGTCGCGACCGTCGGCACGACCGCGACCACGTCGGTCGACCCCCTCGCGGGCCTCGTCGAGCGCTGCGCGCCGGCCGGCGTGTGGGTGCACGTCGACGCCGCCTACGCCGGCTCGGCGATGGTCTGCCCCGAGCTGCGCTGGGCGTTCGAGGGGATCGAGGGCGTCGACTCGCTCGTCGTCAACCCGCACAAGTGGCTGCTGACGACGCAGGGCTGCTCCGCGTTCTGGACGCGGCGGCCGGACGCGCTGCGGGCGGCGTTCAGCCTCGTGCCCGAGTACCTGCGCACCTCGGACGAGGTCGTGAGCCTCAGCGAGTACTCGGTCGAGCTGGGCCGCGGCTTCCGCGCGCTCAAGCTCTGGGCGGTGCTGCGCTGCTACGGCCGGCAAGGCCTGCAGGAGGCGATCCGCGGCAGCATCGCGCTGGCCGCGCTGTTCGAAGGCTGGGTGCGCGACGAGCCGGGCTGGGAGCTGTGCGCGCCGCGTCCGTTCTCGGTCGTCTGCTTCCGGCGCAAGGGCTCGGACGACGAGAACGAGGCGCTGCTCGAGCGCGTCAACGCGACGGGCGAGGTGTTCCTCTCCGGAACGCGGTTGAACGACCGCTTCGTGCTGCGTCTCGCGTGCGGCAACGCGCGCCAGACCGAGGACGACGTCCGCGTCGCGTGGGAGGTGCTGCAGCGGTGCGCGCGGTGATCTTCGACCTCTGGAACACGATCGCCGTCTGGCCGGAGGACCTGTGGGCGGAGACGCGGCCGCAGGTCGCGCAGTATCTCGGGCTGACCGTCGACGAGTTCGAGACGCGCTGGTACGGCGAGCTCCGGCACGCGCGTGAGACGGGGCCGATGAGCAGCGTGCTCGACCCGTTCGACCTCACGCCGGAAGCCGTCGAGCGGGTGACCGCGCTGCGGCGGGAGGTGACGCGGAGGGGCCTCGTGCCGGTGCCGGGCGCGGTCGAGACGATTGCCGCACTGCGCGAGCGCGGGCTCAGGACGGGCCTGATCACGGTGTGCAGCGAGGATGTCGTGGCGCTCTGGGAGGAGACGGACTTCCACGGCCTCTTCGACGCGGAGGTGTTCTCCGCAGCGGTCGGCCTGCGCAAGCCCGATCCCGAGATCTACCGGATCGCGCTGGAGCAGCTCGGCGTCGAGGCGACGGAGGCGATATTCGTCGGCGACGGCGCCAACGACGAGCTCGCGGGCGCGGAGCGCGTCGGCATGAAAGCGGTCGGCGTCGAGTCGCCGACGGGCGAGCTGCCGGCCGACTGGGACGGCCCGCGCATCCGGTCGCTGCCGGAGCTGCTTGCGATGTTGCCGTAGCGGGAAGGCGAGCTGCGTGATCGACCTGCGACAGAAGCTCGCGCGGCGGGCCGAGCTTCGCTACGGCTTCCTCTTCCTCCCCGGCGCGATCGCGGCCGGCTTCGTGGTCGCGGCCCTCGTGATCGTCCAGCTCGACCACCTCGGCGGCCCGGACGGCGTCGGCATCGGCTTCGAGGGCAACGCGCAGGGGGCGCGGACGATCCTGGCGACGGTCGCAGGCTCGCTGATCACCGTCACCGGTGTCACCTTCTCGGTCACGGTCGTCTCGCTGCAGCTCGTCTCGCAGCAGTTCAGCCCGCGCGCGATCCGCACCTTCCTCGGCGACCGCGTCACGCAGGTCACGGCCGGCGTTCTGGTCGGGACGTTCGCCTACTGCCTGCTGGTCCTGCGCTCGGTGCGGGCCGGCGGCGACTTCGTCCCCTCGCTCAGCATCAGCGCTGCGATCGCGCTCGGCGTGCTGTCGATGGGCGTGCTGCTCGTCTTCATCCACCACATGTCGACCTCGATCCAGGTCTCGACGATCACCGGCCGGGTGTCGAGGGCGACGCTCGCCTCCGTCCGCGGCCTCTACCCCGAGTTCTTCGGCGGCCCCGAGGCAGAGGACCCCGAGGAGGTCCTGCGCGGCTGGAACGCGGAGCTCGAACCGCAGCGCGTCTACCCGACGCGCCCCGGCTACGTGCGCTACGTCGGGCTCGACGTCCTGCGCGCGGAGCTGGACGCCCGGCCGCTGCGCGTTCACGTGCCGGTCGCGCCCGGCGACTTCGTCACCGAGGCGGAGCCGATCATGGAGCTGTGGGTGGAGCAGCTCGACGGCGAGCTGGAGGAGTCCGCGCGCGCGGCGGTCGTAGTCGGCGACGAGCGCGACGTCGAGCAGGACGCCGGCTACGGCGTGCGCCAGCTCGCGGACATCGCGATGCGGGCCATCTCGCCCTCTGTCAACGACCCGACCACGGCGAGGACCTGCCTCGGCTACCTGCGAGCGATCCTCGAGCGGCTCGCCGGGCGCGCCTTCCCCGCGTCCGTGCGGCGGTTCGACGACGACGTCGTGCTCGTCGTCCACGTGACGCCTTTCGAACAGTACGTCGACTCCGCGTTTGCGCAGGTCGGGAGCTACGCGAGCGACGCGCGCGTCGCGGCGGACCTGATCGACGCGACCGCTGCTGTGGCGCGTGCCGCGATCGAGGCGGGCGCCGAGGAGCGGCTGGCCGCGCTGCAGGAGGCCGCCGTGGTCGCGGCAGAGGCGGCGCTCGACGGCGCGAAGAGCGACTTCGAACGGCGCCGGGTCGCGGAGGCGCTGGCGCGCTTCGATCGCGCGGCGGGCTACGACGCGAGCGCGGCCAGCGCTGCGTCGTGCAGCGCGACGCGGTAATGCCAGAGCGCACGGCCGGTCTCGAGCAGGCGGCGGCGGATCGGCCCCGCGAGCTCCTCGGCGCTGCCCCAGCGCGCGGCGCTGATCTCGTGCGTGTCGACCGGGTCGAGCCGCTCCTCGTCCGTTCTCGCCGAGAAGACGTGCGTGCGCCAGTCGATCACGCCCCCCGGCCCGCGGAAGGTCGCCTCGCTGCTGACGAGGAAGCGCTCCAGCTCGATGTGGACGCCGAGCTCCTCGCGCGCCTCGCGTTGCACGCCACGCTCGAACTCCTCGCCCGGCCGTACGCCGCCGCCCGGAGGCCGCCAGACGCCCTCGGGGTAGGACGGCTTCTGGATCAGCGCCAGCCGGCCGGTCGGGTCGAAGACGAAGAACGTGACGTCGTGACGCCGCTCGGGCGAGCTGCCTGCGAGCCTGAGCTCCTGCTCGCTCACCTCGCCCTCCCAGCGCAGCGGCAGCGGTTCGCCGTAGCGCGTCCGCAGCGGCGCGAGGACGCTCTCGGTTAGGTGCATCGGACGATGGTACGGTCGCGCGCATGCCGCTCGACGCGCTGGGGCTCGCGCTCGGCGCCGCCGCGCTGCACGCCCTCTGGAACCTGCTGCTCGCGCGCGAGCGCGACACCGAGGCGGCGACGGCCGTCGCCCTGCTCGTCCTGGTGCTCGTGCTCGTGCTCCCGGCGGCGCTGACGTGGCGTGTCGAGGCGGCGGCGCTGCCGTTCGTCGCGGCGTCGGCGGCGCTCGAGCTCGCGTACGTTGCGCTGCTGGCGGCCGCCTATCGCCGCTACGAGCTGAGCCTCGTCTACCCGGTCGCACGCGGGCTCGCGCCGGTGCTCGCGCTCGTGTACGTGGTCGCCGCCGGAGGCGCGGTGCCCTCGGCGCTCGGCGTCGCCGGCGTGATCGCGGTCGCCGTGGGCGTGCTGCTCGTCCGCGGCGCGCGCGGGAACGTCCGCGGGCTCGTCTTCGGCATCACGATCGCAGCCGCGATCGCGGGCTACACGGTCGTCGACCGCTACGGGATCCGGCACGCCGGCGCCGGGCCGTACCTGCTGCTCGTGATGATCGCCCCGGCGCTCGTTTACGCGCTCTTCGTCGGGCGCGCGCGCATCGGCGCGGCGCTCGCTCCGGCGACCGTCGCGGTCGGCGCGGCGTCGGCGTCCGCGTACCTGCTGGTGCTCCTGGCCCTGCGGCTGGCGAGCGCGCCCGCCGTCGCGGCGGTGCGGGAGACGAGCGTCGTGATCGCGACCGCCGCCGCGGCGGTCTTCCTGGGCGAGCACGTCGGCACCACGCGCCTCGCGGGCGCCGCCGTGGTCGTGCTCGGCGTCGCCATGCTCGCGTTCTCCTAGAGCGTCCGGAGCAGCTCGACCAGCTCCGCCGGCGAGGCCACCACGAGGTCCGCGGCCTCGCGCAGCGGAGGCGGCGACTCCGGGGACGCGACCGCCACGCGCACGCCGAGCTCGAGCCCGTCGAGCCCCCGGAAGGCGTCGAGGTCGGTCGTGTCGTCGCCGGCGTAGAGCGCCCGCCGCAGCCCGTGCCCGTCCAGCAGGGAGCGCACGGCCGTGCCCTTGTCGGCGGCGACCGGCGGCCGCAGCTCGAGCACCTTGCGTCCCCAGCGTGCCTCGAGCCCTGCCGCCTCGGCTCGCGCCGCGACCGCCTGCAGCGCGCGCTCGGCCGCTTCCGGGTCGGGAGCCGTCCGCCAGTGCAGCGCCACCGTGAGGCCCTTGTCCTCGAGCCACGGCCACGGCTCGGCGGCGAACGGCCGCAGCGTCTCGCGCCACGCCGCCGCCTCCGGCGCGAGCTCGAGCCCGTGGACGCCGACGTAGACGACGCCGTCGACCCCGACCAGGCGTGCGGCGTCCGCGCCGGTGCGGCCGCTCACGCAGGCGACGAGCGCGTAGCGGCCGACGAGCCGCCGCACCTCGGCGCGCGCCTGCTCCGGAACCGCCGCCAGCTCGGGCCGCGCGACGATCGGAGCGAGCGTCCCGTCCACGTCGAGCAGCACCGCCGCCCGGCCGGGCTCCGACCGCAGCAGCGCCAGCCGATCCTCCACACCGCGCAGAATACGGCGGTGCGCCTCGTGCTCATCGGTCTGGCGGCCGGCCTCTTCAGCGCGCTGTTCGGCGTCGGCGGCGGCATCGTCGTCGTCCCGCTGCTGATCCTGGTCGCGCGCTTCGACGAGCGGCCCGCGATGGCGACCTCACTGGCCGCGATCGGCCTGATCGCGCTCGTGGGGGCCGTCACCTATGCCCTCCACGGCGAGGTGAAGGTCGGCGCCGCCGCGGTCGTCGGGCTCCCCGGGGCGGTCGGGGCGGTGGCCGGAACGTGGCTGCAGCAACGCCTGCCGACGAGGACGCTGACGCTCGGCTTCTCGGCGCTGCTGGCGGCGATCGCGGTCTGGCTGCTGGTCTGATGTGGGAGCTGGTCGCAGCGGGTCTGGTCGGGCTGGGCGCCGGCGTCCTCGCCGGCCTCTTCGGCGTCGGCGGCGGGATCCTGTTCGTGCCGACCCTGACTCTCGTGCTCGGCCTGACGCAGCTTCACGCCGAGGCGACCTCGCTGCTCGCGATCCTGCCGACCGCGGCCGCCGGCGCGTGGCGGCAGCGCCGCTACGGCAACGTCCGCTGGCGCGCGGCGCTCGTCCTCGGCCTGGCCGCGGTCGCCGGCGTCGAAGGCGGAGTGCAGATCGCGGAGGCCCTCCCCGAGCACGTGCTCCGACGGCTGTTCGGGGTGCTGATGCTCGCCGTCGCGGTCCAGCTCGCCTGGCGGACGCTGCGAAAGCCGACCTATGCTTCCTGACATGGTCGGGGACGAAGAGGTCTGGATCCCGCTCGTCGACGAGCCGATCGGCACGATCGTCGCGCAGGTCCAGGAGGAGCATCCGGAGATCGGCGAGCTGGTGTCGTCGCCGCAGCAGCTGCTCGCCTTCCGGACCTTCGCCTACATCCGCGTCGGCATCCTGCTCGGCCGGCTGCTGGTCGAGCACCACGTCGAGGACGTGGAGGGCGCGACCTGGGCGGAGCAGCTGGCGAACGACCCTCGGCACCGCGAGGCGGTCGCGGCCGAAATCCTGGCCGTCGCGCGCGAGGTCGCGGAGAACGACTCTCCGGCCGACCCGCTCGGGCCGAGCGACGAGGAGCGCGCCCGCTTCTCCGCCTTCGCCAGGAGCCGGCTCGCAGCCGACACGTAGCCGTCCGTCAATCGCCGCCGTCTTTGCCGATAATGCGGGGACGGTGGGAAAGCGGCTCCCGATGCTCGTGGCGCTGTCCGGTCTCCTCGTCCTGGTCTCTGGGGCGGCGGGCGCCGGGAGCGCCGGCACGACGGCAGGCGGCTCTGCGCGAGCCGTCGCGGTCCGGGTCGTCGTCCCGGGACAGGCCGGCGCGACGGCAGGCTCGATCTCCTCGCCGCCCGACCACGCCGCCTTCGGCTCGAGCTTCGCGTACCCCGCCGACGGCTCGGTGGTCACGACCGGCTCGATCAGTGCGTCGGTCTCGTCGACCTCCGGAGCGGCCGCGACCGCCGCGTCGACGACGCAGGTCGGGACGATCAGCGTCTTCAAGGGCGAGGTCACCGCCACCGCCGTCACGGGCGCCGCGCGCGGCTCGACGCGCGGCCGCGACGCCGGCGGCAACTTCTCGGGCGCGAGCGTGAGCGGCCTGACCGTCCTCGGCACCGACACGCCGGCCGCGCCGAACATTCGCGTCCCGCTCGCCGACTGGGGCTACCTGACCACGCTGGAGGAGGGAACCGACTCGAGCCTCGGCGCCGGTGGCGCGCAGGGCTTCCACGGGTTCGTGAGCGCGCTGGCGATCCACCTGACGGCGGCCCACGGCGGCCTCCCGGCCGGCTCCGAGATCCAGCTCGGCTACGCCGAGGCCAGCGTCCAGGCGAGCGTGCCCGCGCCGCCGAAGCCGGTCGTGACGCCCGGCCCGGCGCCCAGGCAGACGGTGAAGAAGCCGGCGAAGAAGACGCCGGTCGCGCCCGAGCCGACGAAGCACAAGCACCGCACCTCGCCGCCGCTGCTCGGGCCGCCGACGGGGCTGCAGCCGAAGCTGACCGCCGGCCGCTACGTCTTCCCGGTCTACGGCCCGGTGCAGTACGGCGACTCCTACGGCGCCTTCCGCGGCGACGTGTCCGGCAACTGGCACCACGGGGACGACCTCTTCGCGCCGCTCGGCGCCCCGATCCTCGCGTGCGCGGACGGGATCGTCTTCTCTGTCGGCTGGAACGACGTCGGCGGCAATCGGCTCTGGCTGCGCGACGACCAGGGCAACGAGTACTACTACGCGCACCTCTCGGCGTTCACGCCGCTCGCCAAGAACGGCACGCACGTGCGCGCCGGCGAGATGCTCGGCTTCGTCGGCAACACGGGCGACGCGCAGGGAACGCCGACGCACCTCCACTTCGAGGTGCACCCGTACTCGCTGCTCTTCATGGGCTACGACGGCGCCGTCGACCCGACGCCGTACCTTGAGGCATGGCAGCGCCTCCGGGACGTCCGCTTCGCGAACGTCGCCTCCTGGCTCGCGCAGACGGGCATCGCCGACCCGGCGCCGAAACCGGCGGCGATCCTGCTGCAGGTCTCGGACATCTCCGAGGCGAGCGGCCTCGACCCCGCCTCGCTGCGGCGCGCGATGCGCAGCCAGGCCGGGGCGGAAGGCCAGGTGTTGCGGACGCTCGGCCTGCGCCCGAAGGCGCCTCGTCCCTAGCTAGTTCGAGTTCCCGCTCGACCCGTAGCCGAACTCGTCGTCGGCGCCGAAGATCGTGTCCTTCAGCCGGCGCCTCGTCTCGGGGCCGGTGATCGGGTTGAAGAGAATGCCGAGCGCGATGCCGACGAGCAGCAGGGAGGTGTTGCGGCCCTTGTGGGTGTCCACTCCCTGGATGCGGTTCGCGGCACTGCGCAGGTCCTCGATCGCCGAGCGGAGCTGGTCCTGGATCTCCTCGTCGGTTGCGACCTTCGAGGCGATCCCGGTGACTCCGCGATTGCCGACCAGCTCGTCGTAGACGTCGCGGGCGGTGGCGAAGGCGCTGCGCAGGTTGTCCCGCAGCTCCTCGTCCTGGATCGCGCGCTTCACGTAGGGCTTCGCGTCTTCGAGCCTGTCCTTCGCCTTCATCTCGGGCGTCCTTTCGCTTGCTTACAAGCGCGCATTCTCTACCCTGCGCGCGCTTCGCGCTAAACAGAAGCGGCGGCCTGGCGCTCCGGGCCGGGGGCGGCGTGCGGGCGTGAGCGCGCCGGCGCGGAGAAGGCGACGGCGAACACGTCCTCGATCGTGTCGACCGGGACGAACTCGAGCTCCCTGCGCGTCTCCGCCGGCAGCTCCGCGAGATCGGGCTCGTTCTCGCGCGGCAGCGCGATCCGCTTCAGGCCGTAGCGCTGGGCCGCCAGCACCTTCTCGCGCAGGCCGCCGATCGGCAGCACCTGGCCCGTCAGCGTGATCTCGCCCGTCATGCCGACGTCCTCGGCGACCGGCTCGCTCCGCACCAGCGAGGCGATCGCCGTCGCGATCGTGATCCCGGCCGACGGGCCGTCCTTCGGCACCGCGCCAGCGGGGACGTGGATGTGCACGTCGTGCTCGGCGAACCAGTTCTCCGCGAGGCCGAGCTCCGCGGCATGCGAGCGCACCCACGAGAGCGCGGCCTGGGCCGACTCCCGCATCACGTCGCCGAGCTGGCCGGTGATGGTGAGGTTGCCCTTGCCGGGGTAGGCCGTCGCCTCGATGAAGAGCACGTCGCCGCCGACGGGCGTGTAGGCGAGCCCTGTCGCGACGCCGGGGTCGGCGGTTCGCTTCCGCGGGTCGGCCGGGAAGCGGCGCGGCCCCAGCCACGAGCGGGCCTTGCGCGTGTCGATCGCGATCTTCTCGGCCCGGCCCTCCGCGATCTCGCGCGCGGCCTTGCGCAGCAGGTCGGCGATCCGCCGCTCGAGATTCCTGACGCCGGCCTCGCGCGTGTACTCGCGGGTGATGACGCGCAGCGTGTTGTCGCTCAGCGACACGCGCTCGGAGGTCAGCCCGTGCGCCTCGAGCTGCTTCGGCACGAGGTACCTGCGCGCGATCCCGAGCTTCTCGTCCTCGGTGTAGCCCGAGAGTTGGATCACGTCCATCCGGTCGAGCAGCGGCGACGGGATCGTCTCGAGCTGGTTCGCCGTGCAGATGAAGAGCACCTTCGAGAGGTCGAACGGCAGGTCGAGGTAGTGGTCGCGGAAGTGGGAGTTCTGCTCCGGGTCGAGCACCTCGAGCATCGCGCTCGCCGGGTCGCCGCGAAAGTCGGCGCCCATCTTGTCGATCTCGTCGATCAGCAGCACCGGGTTCTTGGTCTCGGCGTCGCGCAGGGAGCGGATGATCGTGCCGGGCATCGCCCCGATGTACGTCCGGCGGTGGCCGCGGATCTCGGCCTCGTCGCGGACGCCGCCCACCGAGAGGCGGACGAACTTGCGGCCGACCGTCCGGGCGATCGACTGGCCCAGTGACGTCTTGCCCACCCCCGGCGGGCCGACGAAGCAGAGGATCGGGCCGGAGAGGTCGTTCTTCAGCTTCGAGACCGCGAGGTACTCGAGGATCCGGTCCTTGACCTTCTCGAGGTCGTAGTGGTCTTCGTCGAGGATCTGCCGCGCCCGCTCGAGATCGAGGTTGTCGTCGGTCGTCTCGGTCCACGGCAGCGACAGGATCCAGTCGACGTAGGTGCGGATCACGCCGTACTCCGCCGAGGCCGCCGGCAGCTTCTCGAGCCGCGAGAGCTCACGGTCGACGGCCTTCTGCGCCTCCTCCGGCAGGTGCTTCTCGGCCACGCGCTCGCGCAGCTCGTTCAGCTCCGCCTGCTCGGCGTCGCCCTCGCCGAGCTCCTCCTGGATCGCCTTCAGCTGCTGGCGGAGGAAGTACTCGCGCTGGCCCTTCTCGAGCTCCGACTGGACCTGCGACTGGATCCTCGTCCCGAGCTCGACCACCTCGAGCTCGCGCGTGAGGATGCGCAGCACGTCCCGGAGTCGCGCCGTCACGTCGCGCTGCTCCAGCAGCGCCTGCTTCTCGTCGGTCTTCAGGCGCAGCGTCGAGGCGACCAGATGGGAGAGCGCGCTCGGGTCGTCGACGTTCGCGGCGGCGAGCTCGAGCTCGGAGGGCAGGTACGGGACGAGCGAGATCAGCCGACCGAACTCCGTCTGCACGCTGCGCGTGAGCGCCTCGAGCTCGGGCGTCTCCTCGACCTCGTCGCCGACAACCTCGAACGCCCCGACCAGGTACGGCTCGTCCTGCGTCCGCTCGGTGAGCCGGACGCGGGCGACGCCCTGCACGAGGATCCGCAGCGTCCCGTCGGGGACGCGGATCATCTTGTGCACGACCGCCGCCGTGCCCACCTCGTACAGGTCGTCCCAGACCGGCGGATCGGCGTCGGCGTTCCTGACCGTGACGAGCGCGAGCATCCGCTCGCCCTCGAGCACGTCGTCGACGAGCTTCACCGAGCGCTCCTGTCCGATCGCGAGCGGCGAGACCGACTGCGGGAAGATGACCGTCTCCTTCAGCGGCAGCACCGGGAGCGCCGACGGGATCTCGACCTCGCCGTGCTCCAGGGTCTCGTCGAACTCCAACTCCGACATCGCTAGCGCCCCTCCCCGCCGGCGTGTCGACCGGTCGGTCCAGACGGTCGCGCGGGCGGAGCCCACACGACCTGAGACCGGCGCCGCAAGCGTCGCCTCATGCGCGGCCTCTGATCGCGATCGTGACGCGCTCGGTCTGCGGCGCCTGCGGCGCGACCGGCAGCACGACGGTGAGCATCCCGTTCTCGTAGCGGGCGCTCGCGGCGGAGGGGTCGACAGGCTCGTCGAGCTGGATTCTCCGCTGGAACGGCCCGTATTCGATCTCGAGCTGCTGGTAGCGGCCGCTGACCTCCGGACGCCGGCGCTCGCCCGCCACGAGCAGCACGCGGTTGGCCGCGACGACCTGGATCGACGTCGGGTCGACGCCCGGCAGCTCGACCACGACGCGTAGCTCGGGCGGGTCCTCGGAGCGGATGCAGTCGACCTGCGGCCGGAAGCCGCGGCGCCCGCCGGCGAAGCGCGGCAGGTGCCAGAGGTCGTCGATCAGCTCCTGGAT
>DATIER010000088.1:0-11989 GCA_035455605.1 Gaiellaceae bacterium | reverse complement strand
CGCTCGCTCAAGGGGCAGCTCACGCAGGCGGGGCGGCTCGGCGCGAAGGCGATCGTCGAGTGGGGGCCCGAGCAGTCGCGGGTCCGGCGCCCGGGGCGGCCGGACGAGGACGTGCCGACGGCCGAGCTCGCGGAGCGGCTGCGCGCATGAGGTGGCGCGACCTCCCGGCCGGGCAGCTCCGGCCCGAGCACGTCGGGCAGCGGCTCGCGCTCGCAGGCTGGGCGGCGCGCCGGCGCGACCACGGCGGCCTCGTCTTCATCGACCTCCGCGACTCGAGCGGGCTCGCCCAGCTCGTGGTCAACCCGGAGCGTGCGCCGGAGGCGGCGCGGGTGGCACACGACGTGCGCAACGAGTTCGTCCTCCGCGCCGTCGGCGAGGTCGCCGCGCGCGCCCCCGAGGCGGTCAACCCGAACCTGCCGACGGGCGAGGTCGAGCTGCAGGTGGACGAGCTCGAGCTCGTCTCGCGCTCCGAGCCGCTGCCGTTCCAGCTCGACGAGGAGAACGTCGACGAGACGCTGCGGATCCGCTACCGCTGGCTCGACCTGCGCCGCGAGAAGATGCAGCGCAACATCCGCACGCGCGCGCAGCTGGTCTCGATCATCCGCTCGGAGATGGAGGCGGCGGGGTTCGTCGACGTCGAGACGCCGATCATGGCCAAGCAGACCCCGGAAGGCGCGCGCGACTTCGTCGTCCCGACGCGGCTCCAGCCGGGCAGGTTCTTCGCCCTGCCGCAGTCGCCGCAGACCTACAAGCAGCTGCTCGTCATCTCCGGCTTCGAGCGCTACTACCAGATCGCCCGCTGCTTCCGGGACGAGGACCTCCGCGCCGACCGGCTCCAGGAGCTGACGCAGCTCGACGTCGAGCTGGCCTTCCCGGACCGCGAGGAGCTGTTCGCGCTGATGGAGCGGACGATGCAGCGGGCCTGGCGCGAGTGCATCGGCGTCGAGGTCGAGACGCCCTTCCAGCGCATGACGTGGGACGAGGCGCAGCTGCGCTACGGCTCCGACAAGCCCGACCTGCGCTTCGGGCTCGAGATCCACGACGCCACCGAGCTCACGCGCGGCTCGGAGTTCGGCGTGTTCGCGAACGCACCGGCGGTGCGGTTCCTGCGCGTCCCGCAGGAGCTCTCGCGAGCCGAGCTCGACCGGCTGGAGGCGTTCGCGAAGGAGTGGGGCGCGAAGGGGCTCGCGTACCTCGTGTACGACGAGGAGGGCGAGGTGCGCTCGCCGATCGCGAAGTTCCTCTCGGAGCAGGAGCTCGACGCGATCGGCCCCGAGCCGGCGACGACGGTGCTGTTCGGGGCGGACGAGCCGGCGATGGTCGCCCGCGTGCTCGGCGCGCTGCGGCTCCATCTCGGCCGGGAGCTCGACCTGATCGACCGAAACGCGTGGCGGTTCCTCTGGGTGACCGACTTCCCGCTGCTCGAGTGGGACGAGGACGAGCAGCGCTGGACGGCGGTGCACCATCCGTTCACGCGGCCCACGGACGAGACGGCCGGGTTGATCGACACCGACCCCGGCGCCGCGCGAGCCGTCGCGTACGACCTCGTCGTGAACGGGATCGAGATCGCCGGCGGCTCGCTCCGGATCCACGAGCCGGAGCTGCAGCGGAAGGTGTTCGACCGGCTCGAGCTGACGCCCGAGCAGCAGCGCGAGAAGTTCGGCTTCCTGCTCGACGCGCTCGCGATGGGCGCACCGCCGCACGGCGGCATCGCCTCGGGCATCGACCGGCTCTCGATGGCGCTGCTCGACGAGCCGTACATCCGCGACACCGTCGCCTTCCCGAAGAACCAGGCCGGCGTCGACCCGATGACGGGCGCCCCGACGCCGCTGCCGGAGGAGATCCTGCGCGAGCTCGGAATTGAAGTTCTGCCTCAACCCGAGTAACCAGGAGGCCGATGCAGGCGTCATACTTGGTCGCAGGCCGAGGTCGAACGCAGGAGGCGAGCTAGCGAGATGGCAAGCGAAGGACAGGAACGGGCACAGGCCGCCTCGCTGACCTCGCTGCCGCGGGTCGAGGACCTGCCGAGCGCGGCCGACGGCTACGACCGCGAGAAGGTGCGGGAGGCGTTCGAGGCCTTCCGCCGGCACACGACGCAGCTCCAGGTTCAGCTCCGCGTGCTTCAGGCCGCCGGCCAGGGCAGCGCCGAGCCGACGGGCCACGCGGTGCGCATGGACGCGCTGCACATGATCCGCGCTGCGGCCGAGATGGCCGACACGATCGAGCGCGACGCGCAGACCGCCTCGGCCGCCCAGCTGCGGCGTACCGAGGAGGAGGTGGCCCGGCGGCAGCGCGATCTCCAGGGCCGCTCCGCGGAGGTTGACCGCTACCGGCAGGAGAGCGAGCGCCAGCGCGCCGAGATGCTGAACGCCGCCAAGGTCGAGTCGCGCCAGACGCTGCAGGAGGCGCAGCAGCAGGCCGCGCAGGAAGTCTCCGAGGCCGAGTCGCGGGCGGCTCGGCTGCTCGAGCAGGCACGGCACCAGGCGACCGAGCTCACGAACGCGACGCGCGCCGAGGTCGAGCAGACGCTCGAGTGGGCGCGCGGGCAGGCCGGCGCGATCATCCATCGCGCACAGGAGGGCGCCGAGCAGCTGCTCGCGGCCGCCGGTCTCGGCGACGAGGCGATCGGCCGCGTGGCGCAGTCGATCGTCAACGCCGCGCAGGCCGCGGCCGAGGCGAGCCGCGGCGGCGCCGCGCCGACCGGTCCGGCGTCTGCGCAGCTGCGCGAGACCGCGCCCGTCGAGGAGTCGCCCGGCCACGAAGGAAGCTCCGTGCCGGAAGCCGCCGAGGAACCGCCCCATTCGCCGCCGGTCTCGCCCGGCCCCTCGCCGCCAGCTCCCCAGAGCGAAGACGACGAAGCCAGCTAGGCTCGGGTCGTGCTCCCGGGCCGGCTCGGTCTGCGCTTCGCGCTCGAGGCGCTCTTTCTCGTGTTGCTCGCGGTCGGCGCGGGCCTCGCCGACCTGCGCCCGCTGTACATCGTGCTGATCATGGCCGCGGCCTGGATCCTCGTCGCGCTGATCGAATTCACCGCCGAGCGGATCTCGCGGGCGCCGCTCTCGTACCTGCTACCGCCGCCGGCCGAGCCCGCCGAGGACGCTCCCGAGCCCGCCTGGCCGATGCCCGAGGAGCGGACCGTGGTCGCACCGCCCGAGGAGCGCGTCGCCGAGCCCGAGCCGGCGCCGGAGCCCGAGCCGGAACCGGAGCCGGAGCCCGAGCCCGAGCCGGAGCCCGAGCCCGTCGTGGCGGAGGAGCTGCCGGAGCCCGAGCCGGAGCCCCGCGCCGAGGAGGCGCCGAGGCGGCGTCGCTTCGGCTTCCGGCGCCGCAGCGAACGCGCAGTCGACGAGGAGCTGCCGCCGCCGCCGCGTCACGTGAAGCTGCTGCCGCGTCGTACGGCGCCCGAGGAGAGCCCGGTCTCGGACGAGGTCGCGGAGCTCTTCGACCGACCGGACGACGCGCCCGAGGAGCGCAGCGGGTGAGGATCCCTCCCTCGCTGACGAGGTTCCTGCGCTCCGCGCCGGAGCCGGAGCCCCCCGCCGAGACCGTCGTACCGCCGGCGCCGGCTCCCGCGCCGGAAGCCGACACCGAACCGGAGCCCGTGCTCGCGCTGGCACCCGAGCTCGAGCCCGAGCCGGAGACGCCGCACGAGCCGGAGCTCCAGAGCCCGGTCGTGGCGCTCGCGCTCCGCGACCGGACGCCGCGAGCGTGGAACCTCTGGGAGCTCGAGCGTGTCGCCGAGGAGCTGAACGGCGACGACGCCGCCGCGGAGGAGCGGGCGCTGCTCCTGCTGCACATGCGGCAGTTCGCAGACCCGTCCGGCGACCTTCCCGTCGAGTTCGACCCGCTCGTGCGCGAGGCGTTCGGCGGCGGCCTCGCGGGGATCGCGCGATGAACGCGGCGTCGCTGCAGCGACAGGTCGCGCTCGCCGGGATCGCGCTGCTCGCGGCCGTGGTCGCGCTGGCGCTCGCGGCCCGCGACAAGAGCGAGGCAGTCACCGGCCTGCCGCAGCCGGTGTCGGTCGCGGGCGGCTGGTACACGGCGCTCGCCGGCGCCGAGCGGCCGCGCTACGGCGTGCGTACCCGCTGCGGCTACGTGCTGCGCCCGAGCACCGAAGGGATCGTCGATTCCGTGCTCCCGTGCGGGATCCTCGTCTACGTCGCCTACGAGAACGGCCCGCACGTCCTCACGCGCGTCGTCGACCGCCGGCCCGTCCGGCCCGGCCGCAAGTTCGACCTCACGCCCAGGCTCGCCGAGGAGCTCGGCGTCGACGGCGTCCAGCGGATCCGCTGGGTCTTCGCGCGGTGACCCGCCGCTACAATGCGGGCACTCGAGCCTGTACGTGCTCGGGGCCTCTCTGTAGAACCAACACCACGTGAGAGGGAGCTGTCGTTCGACCGCGGCGAGGAGCCAAGGAAGACGCGGCACCCACCTGGCTTGTCCAGGTTCACAATGGGCCTCGGGATATCGGCAGGCTGGAGCCAGGCGGGGGAGTCGCAAGGCTCCCCCGTTTGCTGCTCGTGGGAGGTGTCCGCTGACGGAGATCACGAACCGGATGGCGATTCGCGTCGCGCGGCCGGCACGCGACCTCGAGGCGACGGCGGCGTTCTACCGCGACGCCGTCGGGCTCCCGGTGCTCGCGACGTTCGAGGATCACGACGGCTTCGGCGGCGTCATCCTCGGACTGCCGGATGCCTCGCGCCAGCTCGAGCTCGTCGCGGCGCCCGACGCCGAGCCTGCACCGACGGCGGAAGACCAGCTCGTCGTCTACCTCGGCTCGTCCGAGGGCGTGGAGAACGCGGCTGCCCGGCTCCGGGAGCGCGGCCAGGTGCCGGCCCGCTCGCCGAACCCGTACTGGGCGGACGTCGGCGCCGTCTGCTTCGTCGACCCTGACGGCTACTGGCTCGTGCTGTCTCCGCAGGCCTGGCCGGAGGCGGGTCGCTAGCCTGGGTGCCATGGTCGAGGTGGTCGGCGACGCCTCCCGCGACGGCCGCTGGGCGCTCGTGCGCCTGGCCGTCGACGGCGAGCGCATCCTCAGCGCGGAGGGCGACGGGCTCGAGCGGCCGCTCGAGGGGCTGAGCCTGCTCGAGGCGGCCGCCGTCGGCGGCGACGAGCTCGCGGTCGACGCGCTCGCGAGCGCGCTCGGTCAGGTCTTCCGGGCGGCGCCGCAGGCGGGCCGCGTGGCGGTCGCGATGAGCGGCGGGGTCGACTCGGCGGTCGCGCTACTGCGCGCCGGCCCCGACGTGGTCGGCGTCACGCTGCGGCTCTGGCTCGACCCGCAGGGGCCGGACGCCGACCGGGCGTGCTGCTCGCCCGAGGCCGTGCTCGCCGCGCGCCGCACGTGCCACCGGCTCGGCATCCCGCACGTGACGCTCGACCTGCGCGAGGAGTTCCGGCGCGCGGTCGTTCAGCCGTTCGTCCGTGCCTACGCGGCGGGCTCGACCCCGAACCCGTGCATCCGCTGCAACGGCAGCTTCCGCTTCGCCGAGCTGCTCGCGTTCGCCGGGCGCGCCGGCGCCGACCGGCTCGCGACGGGTCACTACGCCCGGATCGTCGAGCGCGACGGCCGGCTGCTGCTCGCGCGTGCCGCCGACGAGCGCAAGGATCAGTCCTACATGCTCGCGCGCCTCGACCCGCGCCTCCTCGACCGGCTCTGGTTCCCGCTCGGCGAGCAGACGAAGGAGGAGACGCGCGCCGAGGCCGCCCGTGCCGGCCTCGAGGTCGCGAGCCGCGCCGAGAGCCAGGAGGCGTGCTTTCTCGCCGGCGGCGACTACCGCGACTTCCTCCTGCGCCACGGCCTGGACGCGGAGGCGGGCCCGATCGTCGACCAGGACGGCGCCGAGCTGGGACGGCACGACGGCTGCTGGCGCTTCACGCCCGGCCAGCGCAAGGGGCTCGGCGTCGCCGCCGGCGAGGCGCTGTACGCCCTGCGCAGCGACGCGAGCACGAACACGGTGGTCGTCGGGCCGCGGGCGGCGCTCGCGACCACCACGATCGACGTCCACGGCCGGCTGCACCTACCGCTCGAGCGCGCCGAGGCGAAGCTGCGGTACCGCTCGCCCGCCGTCGGGGCGCGGGTCGAGCCGACCGACGGCGGTTTCCGGCTCCGGCTCGACCGACCGGCGTACGGCGTCGCCCCGGGCCAGGCGGCGGTCCTGTACGACGACGGGGCGGTCGTCGGCTGCGGGACGATCGAACCTGCCGAAACCTTTGCGACGGTTCCTACGTTAGGGGAGTGCGAATGACGGGCGACGAGATCACGCTGACGATTCCGCGCGAGGAGCCGTTCCACGAGGTGGCGCACCTCGTGCTGGGCGGCGTCGCCGCGCGCCTCAACCTCACCTTCGAGCACATCGACGACCTGGAGACGGCGCTCGACGCCGTGCTCGAGCGCGCGGCCGAGGACGGCGACGTGACCGTCCAGCTGCGGCTCGCCGACGGGGCGATCGTCACGCGCGTCGGCCCGTTCGCGACCGACCGCCTGCGCGACGAGCTGGAGCGTGACGCCGGCGACGACGTGACGCTCCGCCGCGTCCTCGACACGGTCGTCGACCGCTACGAGCTCGTCGGCGACGGCTGGCTCGAGCTAGTCAAGGAGGTCGCACCCCAGGAGGCCCCCGCCTGATGCAGCAGAGCGACAAGGCCCTGCTGCGCCGCTACCACGAGCAGGGCGACCTGGCCGCCCGCGAGCAGCTGATCGAGCAGTACATGTCGCTCGTGCGCTCGCTCGCGCGCCGCTACTCGTACCGCGGCGAGCAGCTCGAGGACCTCGTCCAGATCGGCGCGATCGGGCTGATCAAGGCGATCGACCGCTTCGACGTCAACCGCGGAGTCGAGCTCACGACCTACGCGACGCCGAACATCATCGGCGAGATCAAGCGCCACTTCCGCGACCGCGGCTGGTCGGTTCGCGTCCCGCGCGGCCTGCAGGAGCTGAACATCCAGCTCTCGCGCCTGATCGAAGAGCTGACGGTGCAGCACGGCCGCTCGCCGACGATCGCGGAGCTGGCGAAGGCCGCGAGCGTGACCGACGAGGAAGTGCTCGAGGCGCTCGAGAGCGGCCGGGCGTACAGCTCGCTCTCGCTCTCCGCGGGCTCGGGCGGTCACGACGACGACGGCGAGCTCGACCCGCTCGAGTCGCTCGGCACCGAGGAGCACCAGTACGAGGTGTCCGAGGACCGCGCGGTGCTCGCGCCCGGCTTCCGCGTGCTCGACGAGCGCGAGCGGAAGATCCTGCACCTGCGCTTCTTCGAGGGCCTCACGCAGTCGCAGATCGCCCAGCAGGTCGGGATCTCGCAGATGCACGTCTCGCGCCTGATCCGCCGCTCGCTGGAGAAGATCCGCGAGGAGATCGCGGCCGAGCAGTCCGCCTAGCGCACCTAGAATCGACCGCGTGCGAACGACCGCCGAGCTGCGCGCGGGGTACCGCGCGTTCTTCGAGTCCAAGGGCCACGAGTTCCGGCCCTCGGCCTCGCTGATCCCGCGCGCCGACGATCGCTCGACGCTGCTGGTCTCGGCCGGGATGCAGCCGCTGATGCCGTTCTTCCTGGGGCTCGAGGAGCCGCCGGCGCCGCTGTTGACGACGGTGCAGAAGGTCTTCCGGACGCCCGACATCGACGAGGTCGGGCTCGACGGCTACCACCTCACGTTCTTCGAGATGCTCGGCAACTTCTCGTTCGGGCAGTACTTCAAGCAGGGCGCGATCGAGCTCGCCTGGGAGTTCGTGTTCGAGCACATGAAGGTCGACTTCGACCGCTTCTGGGTCAGCGTCTTCGCGGGCGACCCGGAGCTCGGGCTCGGCGAGGACGAGGTCGCCGTCGCCGCCTGGGAGCAGCTCGGCCTGCCGCCCGACCGGATCGTGCGGCTGCCGCGCGCAGACAACTTCTGGTCGGTCGGCGGGCCGGGCCCGTGCGGGCCCGACTCGGAGATGTTCTACGACTGGGGCGAGGAGGTCGGCTGCGGCCGTGCCGAGTGCCGTCCCGGCTGCGAGTGCGAGCGGTTCCTCGAGTTCTGGAACCTCGTCTTCATGGAGTTCGAGCTGCACGCCGACGGCTCGCTGACGCCGCTGCCGAAGCAGAACATCGATACCGGCCTCGGCCTCGAGCGCGGCGCGCGGATCCTGCAGCAGGTGCCGTCGGTCTACGACACCGACGGCTACCAGCACGTGATGGAGTGGATCGCGGGACGGTCCGGCGTCGCCTACGGCGAGAGCGAGCAGGCGACGAAGGCGCACCGGATCCTCGCCGACCACGGGCGCGGGATGACGTTCCTCGCGGCGGACGGCGTGACGCCGTCCAACGAGGGGCGCGGCTACGTCATGCGGCGCGTGATCCGCCGCGCCGTCCAGCAGGCCGGCCGGATCGGGCTCGAGCCGCCCTTCCTCTCCGGCCTCGCGGGCGTCGTCGTCGAGCAGATGGGCGAGGCGTACCCGGAGCTCGTGGGCGCTCGCGAGCAGATCGAGCAGGTGCTGGCCGCCGAGGAGGAGCGGTTCGGCGAGACGCTCGCCCGCGGGCTGACGCTGTTCGAGGAGGCCGCGGCGGACGGCGAGATCGACGGCGAGGAGGCGTTCCGGCTCCACGACACCTACGGCTTCCCGCTCGAGCTGACGCAGGAGCTGGCGCGCGAGCGCGGGCTGCCGGTCGACGAGGACGGCTTTCGAGAGCGGATGGAGCGGCAGCGGTCGCGTTCCCGCAAGGTTGCGCCCGAGGTCGAGGTGCGTGTCTCGAGCGACGTGCGCAGCGAGTTCGTCGGCTACGAGAAGACCGACGTCCTGACCGCGATCATCGCCTACGAGGACCTCGGCGACGGGCGCTTCCAGGCGAAGCTCGAGCAGTCGCCCTTCTACCCGGAAGGCGGCGGCCAGGTCAGCGACGGCGGTTACGTCGAGAACGAGGAGACCGGGGTGCGAGCGGGTCTCGTCGCGGCCGCGCGGCTGCCCGACGACGACCAGGTGCTCACGTTCGCAGGCGAGGGTTTCGCCGCGGGCATGCGGGTGCGCGCAGTCGTGCCGTGGCAGGTGCGCTTCCCGACGATGGCGAACCACACGGCGACGCACCTGCTGCACAAGGCGCTGCAGGACGTGCTCGGCGAGCACGCACGCCAGGCCGGCTCGGCGGTGCGGCCCGACAAGCTGCGCTTCGACTTCACGCACCCGCAGGCGGTGACCGACGAGGAGCGGGCGGAGATCGAGCGGCGCGTGAACGAGGCCGTCTTCCGCAACCTGCCGGTGCGCGCGTACGTCGTCCCGATCGACGAGGCCCGGCGGCTCGGCGCGATGATGCTGTTCGGCGAGAAATACGGCGACCAGGTGCGCCTGGTCGACATCGCCGGCTACTCGCGCGAGCTCTGCGGCGGCACGCACGTCCGCGCGACGGCGGAGATCGGGCCGTTCGTGATCCTCTCCGAGAGCTCGGTCGGCTCCGGCACGCGCCGCATCGAGGCGGTCACCTCGGGCGAGGCGTATGCGCTCCTGCACGGACGGGCCGAGGAGGCCGAGGAGCTGCGCGCCGAGCTCGAGCGCGTTCGCCGCGAGGGGCCGAGGCGCGAGGAGAAGGCCGAGGTCACGGTCGAGCCGCGCAGCGAGGAGGAGATCGGCGGCGTGCACGTCTTCGTCGGGCAGGCGTCGGGCGTCGACGCCGACTCGCTGCTCGAGGAGTCCGACCGGATCAAGCAGGCGCGGCAGCCGGCCGCCGTCGTGCTCGGCGCGACCGAGGACGGCCGCGTGCACCTCGTCGCGAACTTCGACCGCTCGCTGGAGGGCCGGCTCGACGCCGTCGCCGTGATCAGGGAGGCCGCGGCCGAGGTCGGCGGGGGCGGGGGAGGCCGCGCGACGATGGCCCGCGCCGGCGGACGCGAGCCGGAGAAGCTGGGCGACGCGCTCGCGAAGGCGGAGGAAGCGCTGCGGCGCGCACTGGCTTGAGGATTCTGGCGCTCGACTTCGGGGCAGCCAGAACCGGCGTGGCCGTCTCCGATCCGACCGGCACGATCGCGCGGCCGCTCGGCGTGGTCGAGCGCGCCGCCAGCCAGGACGGCCTGCGGCGCGTCGCCGAGCTCGTTCGCGAGCACGAGGCCGACCGCGTCGTCGTCGGCCTCCCGCTGACCCTGCGGGGCGAGCACGGCGAGCAGGCGCGTGAGACGGACGTCTTCGTCCGCGCGCTGCGCGCGGCGCTCGACGTGCCCGTCGAGAGCTACGACGAGCGCTTCACCACCGGCCTCGCGGCCGCCGACGCGGACGCCGAGGCGCCCGAGGACGCCCGCGCGGCCGCCCACCTGCTGTCGACCTACCTCGCGTGGAAGAGCCCCGCCGCGGAGTGATGCCGCCGCGGCCGCGGCCGCCGAAGCGCACGCCGCGGTCGGTCGTCTACCGCCGCCGGATCGTGGCACTCGTCGTGCTCGCGGCCGCGGTCGCGATCGCGTGGTTCGCCGTCGCGAGCGTCGGCGGCAACGACAAGCAGCCGCCGCCGGCGCCGACCGTGGCGCCGCTGCCGAAGCCGTTCCGGATCGTCTTCCCGGAGGGGTTCACGCGGCGCGAGATGGCGGCGCGGACGTCGGCTGTAGCGACCATCGCCCGCCGCGAGCGCGGAAAGCGCGTCCGCCTGGCCGAGCGGACGTACCTGGCCGCGACGGCGCGGCCGAGGCGCCAGCCCGGGTTCGGCACGAGGCGCTACCCGCTCGAGGGCTTCCTCTTCCCGGCCACCTACGACTTCACGCGGCGGACGACCTCGGCACAGCTCGTCGCCGCGCAGCTGAAGGCGTTCCGGACGAACTGGGCGAAGGTCGACCTCGCGTACGCCCGCTCGAAGAACCTGACGCCGTACGACGTGCTCACGATCGCGTCGATGGTCGAAGAGGAGACGCCCGCGCCCGAGGAGCGCCAGCTCGTCGCAGCCGTGATCTACAACCGCCTGCACCGGCGGATGGCGCTCGGGATCGACGCCGCGCTGCGGTACGGCCTCCATATCCCCGGCACCGAGTCGATCCACGAGTCGCAGCTCGCGAACCCGACGCCCTACAACCTGCGCCTGCACGCGGGCCTGCCGCCGACGCCGATCGGGAACCCCGGGCTCGCCTCGCTGCAGGCCGCCGCGCACCCGGCGAAGGTGAACTACCTGTACTTCGTCGCGAAGCCGGACAAGAAGCACCATTTCTTCACCGCCAGCGCGGCCGCCTTCGACCGGTACAAGGCCGAGCACGGCTACAAGTGACGCGGGTCGCGCTGCTCGGCACGCCGGTGGCCGAATCCCTCTCGCCGCGGATGCAGAACGCGGCGTTCGCGGCGGCGGCGCTCGACTGGGAGTACGTCGCGCTCGAGGTCGGCCCCGCCGAGCTCGAGGCGGCGGTGCGGCGGCTGGTCGACGACGGCTGGGCCGGTGCGAACGTGACCATCCCGCACAAGCTCGCGGCGGCGGCGCTCTGCGACGAGGCCGAGGGCGAGTCGGTGAACACGCTCGTGGTGCGCGACGGCCGCGTGCTCGGCTTCAACACCGACCAGGAGATCGTGGCGGGCATCGAGGCCGAGCGGGTGTGCCTGATCGGCGCGGGCGGGGCGGCGAAGGCGCTGCTGCCGGGCCTACGCGGCGAGGTGCTCACGTTCACCCGCAGCGGGCGCTGGCCGCCGGATGCGTCCGGCTGTGACCTGGTCGTGAACGCGACGCCGGTGCGGGACGGGCTGCTCGTCGAGCCGCGCGCCGGCCAGACGGTCGTCGACCTCGCCTACCGCGGCGACGGCCGGCCGACGGCGCTCGTCGCGGCGGCGCGCGCAGCGGGTTGCTTGGTCGTGGACGGCTACGAGGCGCTCGTGCGCCAGGGCGCGGCGTCGTTCGAGCTCTGGACGGGGCTCGCAGCACCCGTCGAGGCGATGCGCAGCGCCCTAGGCTTAGCGGCGGAGTGACAACCCAGGACGGTCGATCGGTCGGTTCAGACGGACGCCCGGCACAGCCACGCGTCCTGAAAACGGCACCGCACGCGGTCCCTCGGCCATGACGCTCGAGCTGAC
>DATIER010000087.1:0-19607 GCA_035455605.1 Gaiellaceae bacterium | reverse complement strand
CGAGCCGCCGAAGACGGTGAAGTCCTGCGAGAAGACGAAGACCTTGCGGCCGAAGATCGTCCCGTAGCCGGTGACGACGGCGTCGCCGAAGGGGCGCTTCTCGCGCATGCCGAACTCGACCTCGCGGTGGCGCACGTAGCGGTCGAGCTCGACGAACGAGCCCGGGTCGAGCAGCTTCTCGGCGCGCTCGCGGGCGAGCAGCTTCCCCTGCGAGCGCTGCCGCTCGACGGCGCGCTCGCTGCCGGCGTGGCGCGCCTGCTCGCGCAGCTCCCCGAGCCTGCGGAGCTTGGCCTCGGTCGACTCGGCCTCGGTCGCCACGCGCGCGAGCGTATCGGTTCCCTCCGCCGGGCCGCGGCTAGATTTCGCCTGCATGCGCGTCTCCGCCAAGGTCGACTACGCCGTCCGCGCGGGCGCCGAGCTCGCGGCCGCGGCGGGCGGCGGCCCGGTCAAAGGCGACACGATCGCGCGAGCGCAGGGGATCCCGCTCAAGTTCCTGGAGAACATCCTGCTCGACCTGAAGCACGCCGGCCTCGTCCAGAGCCAGCGGGGCGCAGTGGGCGGCTACTGGCTCGCCAAGGCACCGGACGAGATCACGGTCGCCGACGTGATCCGCGCCGTCGAAGGCCCGATCGCGAACGTGCGCGGCGACCGGCCCGAGCAGGTCGAGTACGCCGGCGCGGCCGAGGCGCTGCGCGAGGTCTGGATCGCCGTGCGCGGCAACCTGCGGGCGGTGCTGGAGGCGGTCACGCTGGCCGACCTCGCCGCGGGGCAGCTGCCCGAGGAGGTCGGCCGGATCACCTCCGACCCGGACTCGTGGCTGCCGCACTGAAGACGGTCGCGCGCGACGGGCGCACGTAGACGATCTGCCCGCGCTCGAGCTCGAGCTCCTCGGCCTGCTCGTGTGTCAGCTGCGCGACCAGGTGCTCGCCGTCCTCGCGGACGAGCTCGACCCGCACCTCGAACCCGAGCAGCACGACGCGCTCGACCATCGCCTCCTGCGTCTCGCCCCCGGGCTCGAGCAGCAGCTCGACGTCGTGCGGCCGGACGTACGCCTCGCCGAGCCGGTTCACAGGCCCGACGAAACTCATCACGAACTCGTTCGCCGGCTGCTCGTACAGCGCGCGCGGCGACCCGACCTGCTCGACGCGGCCGTCGTTCAGGACCGCGATCTGGCCCGCGACCTCCATCGCCTCCTCCTGGTCGTGCGTGACGATGATCGTCGTCACGTGCACCTCCTCGTGGAGACGGCGCAGCCAATCCCGCAGCTCCTTGCGGACGCGCGCGTCGAGCGCGCCGAACGGCTCGTCGAGAAGCAGGACGCTCGGCTCGACCGCCAGCGCGCGGGCGAGCGCCATCCGCTGGCGCTGCCCGCCCGAGAGCTGCGACGGGTAGCGCCGGGCGAGGCCCTCGAGCTGGACGAGCGCGAGCAGCTCGTGCACGCGGCCGCGGATCTCGCCCTTCGGCCGCCGCCGGATCGCGAGGCCGAACGCGACGTTGTCGTAGACGGTCATGTGCTTGAAGGCCGCGTAGTGCTGGAAGACCATCCCCACGCCGCGCTCGCGGGCCGGCGTCCTCGTCACGTCCTCGTCGTTCAGCAGCACCTGGCCCGAGTCCGGCTGCTCGAGGCCGGCGATCACGCGCAGGAGGGTCGACTTGCCGCTGCCGCTCGGGCCGAGGAGCGCGGTCAGCGAGCCCTCGGGGATGGCGAGCGAGACGTGGTCGAGCGCGGTGAAGCCGTTGAAGCGCTTGCTGACCTCGACGACCGAGATGCCCATCTAGTGCTCCTTCGGTTGCAGGAATCGGAGTGAGACGACGACCGCGATCGCGATCAGCGCGAGCACGACCGACGCCGCGTAGGCGCCCGACGTGTCGAAGCCGTCGAACTGCGCCTTCACGTACAGCGGCAGCGTCTGGGTCTTGCCCTCGACGTTGCCGGAGACCGCGCTGACCGCGCCGAACTCGCCGATCGCGCGCGCCGTCGTCAGCACGACGCCGTAGGCGACGGCGCCGCGGATGGCCGGGAAGGTGATCCGCCGGAAGACCTGGAACGGCGCCGCGCCGAGTGTCTCGGCCGCCTGCTCCTGCTCGAGCCCGATCTCGCGCAGCACCGGCACGACCTCGCGCACCACGAACGGCATCGAGACGAACATCGTCGCGAGCACCATCCCGGGCAGCGCAAACAGGATCTTCAGGCCGCTGTCGGCGAGGCCGCCGAGCCACCCGCCGCGGCCGTAGAGCAGCACGAGCCCGAGCCCGACGATCACCGGCGAGATCGCGAGCGGCAGGTCGACGACCGCGTTCAGCAGCCCGCGCCCGGCGAAGCGGCCGCGCACGAGCGCGAGCGCCAGGATGACGCCGACGATCGTGTTCACCGGTACCGCGATGGCCGCGATCAGGAGCGTCAGCCAGAGCGCGTGCAGCGCTTCGGGCGTCGTCACCGCGTGCCACGCGTGCCCGAACCCGTGCTCGAACGCGCGGTAGAACACGAACCCGACTGGCACGAGCAGCACCACGGCCAGGTAGCCGAGCACGCCGAAGCGCAGCAGATACCTAGACACGGTCGCTCGACCCCTTCGTGTCGATCGGTCGGTTCAGACGCCCGCCCGGGAGACCCGCGCGGGCTGTTGGTCGGCGCCGCAAGCGTCGCCTAAGCACGGTCGTACCTCGTCCGCCAGCGCCGGAAGCCGCCGATCACGAGCAGCACGCCGAGCGAGATGGCGAGCAGCAGCACGGACACGGCGGCGGCTCCGCTGCCGTTGCCGGACTGCAACTGGCCGAAGATGTAGACGGACGAGACCTCGGTCTTGTACGGGATGTTCCCGGAGATCAGGACGACCGCCCCAAACTCGCCCACGGCGCGGGCGAACGCGAGCGCGACGCCGGAGAGGACGGCCGGGAGCAGGTTCGGGAAGACGATCCGCCGGAAGACGCCGACGGGCCGCGCGCCGAGCGAGGCGGCCGCCTCCTCCATCTCCTCGTCTAGCTCGAGCAGGACCGGCTGGACGGCGCGCACGACGAACGGCAGCGTCACGAACAGCAGCGCGAGCAGGATGCCGAGGCGCGTGAAGGCGACGTCGACGCCGAACGGACTGCCGGGACCGTAGAGCGCGAGCAGCGTCAGCCCCGCGACGATCGTCGGGAGCGCGAACGGGAGGTCGATGACCGCGTCGACGAGCCCCTTGCCGGGGAAGCGGTCGCGGACGAGCACCCACGCGGTCGCGGTGCCGGCGACGGCGTTCACGAGCGCGCAGGCCGCCGCGAGCCCGAGCGTCAGCTTCAGCGCCGCCACCGCCTCGGGCGCGGTCGCCTGGTGCCAGAGCTCGGCGAGGCCGCCGCCGCCCGCGCTCCAGACGAGCGCGGCGAGCGGCAGCAGCACGACGAGGCTCAGGTACGCGGTGGCGATGCCGCGGGCGAGGTCGCCGCCGGCGCGTGACCAGCCGACCCCGGCGCGGCGCTCGGCGACGACCGCGTCAGTGGCCAAGCGAGCGCTCGATCTTCGCCACGATCCCCTTGGTCGGGTGGAAGAAGCGCGTGTTCACCTTCGTCCACCCGTTCAGCCCGAGCTTGGCCGAGTCGATCGTGAACAGCCCCTTCGGCGAGTAGTAGCGGTAGCTCTTCGCAACGCTTTTCGCGACGGGCCGGTAGCCCTGCGCCGCGAACGCCTTCTGCGCGGTCGCCGACCAGAGGAACCTGTAGAACGCCCTCGCCGCCGGCTTCTGCAGGCCGCTCTTCGTGAGCGCGGCCGGCGTCTCGATCAGCAGCGTGTTCCTCGGCGTGTGGTACTGCGTGTGGACGCCCTTCTTCTCGGCGTAGATCGCTTCGTTCTCGTAGGTGATCAGGACGTCGCCCTTGCCCTGCGCGAAGATCGCCGTCGCGGTGCGGGCGCTGTCGGGCTGGACCGGCACGTGCCGGAAGAACTTCTTCAGGTAGGCGATCGCCTGCTTGTCGGTCTTGCCGGCCTTGCGCTGAGCGCCGTAGGCGGCCATCACGTTCCAGCGCGCGCTCCCCGAGGTGAACGGGTTCGGCGTGATCACCTGGACGCCCGGCTTGACGAGGTCGCCCCAGTTCTTGATGTGCTTCGGGTTCCCGTTGCGGACGGCGAAGACGACGACCGAGTCGGAGACGATGCCCCTGTGCGGGCTCGCCGCCCAGTTCTTCGGGACGAGGCCCTTGGCGACGAGCAGGTCGACGTCCGGGTCGAGCGAGAGCGCGACGATGTCGGCCGACTGGCCGGCGGCGACGGCCCGCGCCTGGTCGCCCGAGGCGCCGTACGACTGGTTGAAGCCGACGCCGCTGCCGGCGGAGGTCTTCTGGAACGCGGCGATGATCTGGCCGTAGGCGTCCTTCGGCGTCGAGTACGCGACGAGGTCGATCGAGCCCCCGCTCGACGCACCCTGCGCCGCGCCGGCGAGGCGACCGACGCCGACCGCGGACGCGATCAGGAGCCCGACCCCTAGCAAAGCAATCGAAATGAGCTTCATTCTTGCTCCTTATCTTCCAAGTTTCTTCACCGGTTAACTGGAGATAAGCACCAGCGGGTACCGGCGTCAAACCGGAACCGTTCGAGGTCGTAGAGTTCGCGCCCGTGGAGCCGCTCGAGCGCGCGACCATCTGGCCCTACCGCGCCGGCGAGCCGGGCGAGTTCTACTACCAGCGCTACGCCCATCCGAACGGCGTCGCGGCCGAGCGCGCGCTGGGCGAGCTCGAGGGCGGCCAGGCGCTCCTCTTCCCGTCCGGGACGGGCGCCGCGACGGCGGTCGTGCTGGCGCTGCTGGAGCCGGGCCAGACGATCGCGCTCGCCGCAGGGTGCTACTTCGGCACGAGCGTCCTCTTCCGGACGCTCGAGGGCTGGGGCGTGCGCTACGTCGAGTTCGACCAGACCGGGCCGCCGCCGGACGGAGCCGACCTGCTCTGGCTCGAAGCGCCCTCGAACCCGTTCCTGACCATGCCCGACCTGGAGGCCGCAGCCGCGCATCCGGCGCGGGTGCTCGTCGACTCGACCGCGTCGACGCCGGTCTACCTGCGCCCGCTCGAGGCGGGCGCCGACTTCGTGCTGCACAGCGCGACGAAGTACCTCGGCGGCCATGACGACGTCCTCCTCGGCGCGGTCGTCTGCCGCTCCGCCGACGACGCCGAGCGGCTGCGGGAGCTGCGCAGCCACACCGGCATCGTCGCCGCGCCGGATCCGTGCTGGCTGCTCTCGCGCTCGCTGAAGACGTTGCCGCTCCGCATGGCGCGGCACACGGCGACGGCGACGGAGCTCGCGCAGCGGCTGGGCGAGCACCCGGCCGTGACCGTCGTGCGCTATCCGGGGTTCGGCGGCCTGCTCTCGTTCGACGTCGTCGACGCCGAGGCGGCGCTCCGGGTCGAGACCTCGCTGCACGTGATCGGCAACGCCACCAGCCTCGGCGGTGCGCACTCCGTGCTCGAGAGCCGCGCGCGCTGGGAGGGCGACCGCGTGCCCCCGGGGCTGCTGCGCCTGAGCGTCGGCCTCGAGGACGCCGACGCGCTCTGGGCCGACCTCGAGCAGGCGCTGGCCTCCGCATGAAAGTCGTCTTCTTCCCCGAGGGCGCGTTCGGGCCGACCAACAACTGCGTCGGGATCGGCCGCGTCCTGCTCGAGCGCGGCCACGACGTCACCTTCGTCGTCGAGGAGTCGTTCGCGGGGACGCTGGAGGCACAAGGTTTCCGAGAGGCGCTGATGCGGCTGAAGCCGCCGCCGGAGGTCGAGGAGGCGCCGGGGCAGTTCTGGAAGGACTTCGTGCGCGACACGGCGCCGGAGTTCCGCAAGCCGACCATCGAGCAGCTCGAGACGTTCATCCTGCCCGTCTGGCAGGAGCTGGTCGACGGCGCGCGCTACGTGGACGACCGGCTGCGCGAGATCTTCGGCGAGCTCGAGCCGGACGTGATCGTCGAGGACAACGTCGTCGGCTTCCCGGCCGTGCCGGCGAGCGGGCGGCCGTGGGTGCGGATCGTCTCGTGCAACCCGCTCGAGCTGAAGGACCCGGAGCTGCCGCCGACCTTCTCGGGCCACCCGACCGGCGACCGCGCGGCCTGGGACGAGTTCCGCGTCCGCTACCGCGAGCTGCACGAGCCGCTCTGGCGCGAGTTCTCAGCGTTCTGCGAGGACCGCGGCGCGCCGCCGCTGCCGCAGCTGGAGTTCATCCACGAGTCGTCGTTCCTGAACCTCTACCTCTTCCCCGCGGAGGCCGACTACCCGCGCTCGCGGCCGCTCGGCGAGCGCTGGCAGCGGCTCGACTCGTGCGTGCGCTCGGTCGACGAGCCCTTCGAGCCGCCGCCGGGCGAGGGCGCGCTCGTGTACGTCAGCCTCGGCAGCCTCGGCTCCGCCGACGTCGAGCTGATGAACCGGCTGGTGGCCGCGCTGGCCGGGACGCCGCACCGCTACGTCGTCAGCAAGGGGCCGCAGCACGAGCTGATCGAGCTCGCGCCGAACATGACCGGAGCCGAGTTCCTGCCGCAGCCGGCCGTGCTCCCCCACGCCGACCTGGTGATCACGCACGGCGGCAACAACACGGTCACGGAGTCGATCCACTTCGGCAAGCCGATGGTCGTGCTGCCGCTCTTCTGGGACCAGCACGACAACGCGCAGCGCATGGCGGAGTGCGGCTTCGGCGTGCGGCTGCCGACCTACGGGTTCGAGGACGCGCAGCTGCACGAGGCGATCGAGCGCCTGCTCTCGACCCCGAACGAGCAGCTGGCCGAGGCTTCACGGCGCCTCCGTTCGCAGCCCGGCACTGTTCGCGCTGCCGGCCTGATCGAGGAGCTGGGCGGCGCGCGCACCTAGCGCGCGCCGCCCGTTGGGCGCCGTCAGCCCACTTGGATCTGGCCGAAGAGGCCGTGACTCTCGCCGTCCGGCCCCGCGGTGAAGAACAGCTGCCCGGGAGTGCCGTTGTTCCCGCCCTGGGCGAACTGCAGGGCCCAGAGCCCGTCGATCTTCAGCGACTTGCCGCTCGGATCGCGGAGCTCGCCCCGGTGCACGAACTGGCCGTTCGGCAGCTCCTCGAAGGCGTTGATGTTCCCGTCCCCGAAGTTCCCGACGAGCAGGTCGCCAGCGTACGTCCCGAAGCTCGCCGGTGCGAGCGCGAGCCCCCAGGGCGAGTTCAGCTGGCCGCGCTGCGCAACCCGGCCGAGCAGGTTGCCGGACGTGTCGTAGACGTCCACGAACCCGAGGCCCTGACCGGCGACGTCATCGTGGGCATCCGCGTCTTGCTTCGCGTACGTCACGAACACGCGGGCGCCGATCGTCTGGATCCCGAACGGGGCGAAGCCACTCGGGATCGACGGGTCGACGAAGCCGCTGTCGGGCACGAGGTCGAAGCTCGAGTCGTAGACGTCGACGCGGTCGTTGTGGAAGTCGGTCGCATAGAGCCGCGGTCCCGCCGGCGTGTCGGCGATGGCGAGCCCCTTGTAGACGGCACCGACGTCCGACCGGTCCTTCTTCAGGAACGCCGTCGTGCCCTGCGCGCCGTTCCAGCCGAGGATGCCGCCGTCCTCGGTCGAGAAGATGAACAGCGCCTTGCCGCCCGTCGGCAGGCCGAAGCCCGCCGTCGAGTTGAAGACGGCTCCCGTCGGCGCGCTGGCCACGCCCACGACCAGCGCTTGAGGCGACCCGTCAGCTCGGTACAGCGTCGAGAGGTCCATCCCGTTGTCGGAGACCCACCACGGCGTCGTCGGCCCCGAGGTCAGGCCCCAGGCGTTGACGAGGTTCGGGTCGGTGTGGGCCGCGACCCCGGGCTGGTCGGAAACGAGCGGCACCACGGTGTAGGCGGTCGGCTTCGCCCCCAGCGGTGCCGCGACGATCAGCGCTGCGCCGATCGTCGCTGCCAGCGCGAGCAGTGCCCGCGGCCGGCGTCGGCGGAGATGCTCTCCCATGCCACGCTCCCTTCGTCGCGTGAAGTCCCTCAGGTGTGGGCTACGCGCGAAGTGCGGGTCCGGTTTGGAAGCCGGAGGTGGGATTCGAACCCACGGCCCCCTGCTTACAAGGCAGGCGCTCTGACCAGCTGAGCTACTCCGGCGCTCCGGTGAGCCTAGCGCCGCGGCTCGGCATGATCTCGTCGATCAGGCCGTACTCGACCGCCTCGGCGGCGGTCATGAAGTTGTCGCGATCCATGTCCTGCGAGACGCGGTCGAGCGGCTGGCCCGTGTGGTCGGCCATGATCGACTCGACCCGCTGCTTGAGGTCGATCACCTCGCGGGCGCGGATCTCGACGTCCGACGCCTGCCCGCCGAACTGGCCGGTCCACACCTGGTGGATCAGCATCTTCGCGTTCGGCAGCGCGCTGCGCTTGCCCTTCGCGCCGGCGGCGAGGATGACCGCGCCCATCGACATCGCCGTGCCGACGCAGATCGTCCGGACGTCGGGCTTGACGTACGCCATCGTGTCGTAGATCGCGAGGCCGGCGTAGACGTCGCCGCCGGGCGAGTTGACGTACAGCGAGATCTCCTTGTCGGGGTCGTCGGACTCGAGGTGGAGCAGCTGCGCGACCACGAGGTTCGCGACCTCGTCGTCGATCGCCGAGCCGACCATCACGACCCGGTCGTTGAGCAGGCGCGAGTAGATGTCGAACGAGCGCTCGCCCCGCGAGGTCTGCTCGATCACCATTGGCACGAGCGGGTTCACGCCGGCACCGCCTCACGGCTGGGCTCGTGCACCGGCACGCCGTAGGCTCGCAGGCGGTCGGTCGATCCGGTGAAGGCGTCCGGCACGACGATCTCGACCGGCCGTGCCCGCGCTGCGCGCCAGCCGTGCTCGCCCTCGAGCGTCGAGCCCCAGAGGAGCACGCGCCCGAACACCCGCGACTCGGCGCCGACGTGCAGGTAGTGCTGCCACGCCGCGAGCGAGCGGCCGGCGTGGATGCCGCACTCGCAGAGCGGCGACGGCGCCTCGTGACCGTGCCGTGCGCACAACGCCCGGATCGGCTCGTCCACGGGCCAGGGGTCGCCGTAGAGCACGCTCACGAGCAGTCCGTCCTCGACCCGCCACACCTTCCAGCCGACCGCCGGCCGCAGCGCCTCTGCGCCCCACGCCCGCTCGATCCGGCCGATCCTCATTCCTCTTCGGCGAGCCACGCGAGGATCGCGTCGCGCGAGAACCGCCACTCCTCTCCCACCTTGCGGCCCGGCAGCTCGCGCTTCTCCGCGAGCTCGAGCACGACCTCCTCCTCGACCTGCAGCAGCCCGGCCAGCTGCGCCGGCGTGAGGATCTCCAGCTCGGATGCCGGCCGGAACGAGTGCTGGCCGACCGACCAGTCCGCCTGCGCCAGGCCGAGCGCGTTCATCGACGTCGGGTTGTCCGGGTCGACGTACTGCGCGACGAGGCGCGAGATCAGCTCGCGCTTCGGCGCGCCGAGCGCGTCGGCGGCGCGGTGCAGCCTCGCCGCGTGCTCGGAGGGGATGCGCACGAAGAGCGCCGTCTCGTCGGTCTGCTTCCGCGGTCTCGCCATCGCGGATATCTTGATATCACACGGATATCAAGCTGCGCAAGTCCGCTACTGCAGGACCTGACGCGACTGCTGGTGCGCGAGCACCTTGCGCTTCACGCGCTGAAGCGCGTTGTCGATCGTCTTCGTGTCGCAGCCGAGGCGCTCGGCCATCGTCTCGTACGACTCGCCCTCGAGGTACAGCTTGAGCGCGTCCGCCTCGAGCTTGGAGAGGCCCGAGCCGAGCGTGAAGACGAGGCTCTGCAGCTCCTCGGTCGAGATCACGCACACGGACGGGTCGTTCACCGACGGCCCCGGCAGCGCGTCCCCGAGCGTGCAGTCGCCGTCGGACTCCTGGCCCGCCGGCGTGTGGCTGAACGAGACGTAGCTGTTGAGCGGCGCGTGCTTGTACCGGGTCGCGGTCTTGATCGCGGTGATGATCTGCCGCGTCACGCAGAGCTCGGCGAAGCTGCGGAAGGACGACTTCTCGGGGCTGAAGTCGCGCACGGCCTTGTAGAGGCCGATCAGGCCTTCCTGGATCAGATCCTCGGAGTCGCCGCCGGCGAGGAAGTACGAGCTCGCCTTCAGGCGGACGAAGCCGGAGTAGCGGCGGATCAGCTCGTCGAGCGAGCGCTGGTCGCCGTTGCGGGCGCGCATGACCAGCTGCAGGTCGGCGAGCTCACGCTGGAGCTTCTGGGGCGAGTAGAGCGTCTGTGCTGTGCGAGCGGGCACGGCTCCCCCTCGTTCGAGGACGGTGAGCTGACCAAGCCTCACCCTGAGGTTGAGGTGGAAAATAGCAAGGTCCCAGCACGTTTACAAGACCTTGCCAGTTATCCGACTTAACCGGACCCTTGGCCTCGCCTCAGCTTCTCCAGACGTTTTCGCGTCTCTTCGTCCACGCGATCCCGGAGCTGCGAACGGCCCGGGTCCTCGTGTGTCGGGCGCTCGAGGTCCTGCAGGAACGTTCGCGAGCTGCGCTTCTGTACCTCCTGGCCCGACGTGCCTCTGATCGCGCTGTCGGACGAGACGAGGCAGACGACCTCCGTCGCGCGGTGCTCGGCCGCGAGCCGCTCGAGCAGCGCGTCCGCGTGGTCGGCGTAGCGCACCTCGAGCGGCCCGTGCACCCGTTCCTCGCCGACGCCGTCGAAAACGACGACGCCGCGGGCGCCGCTCATGGCGACGAAGCTCGCGAGCCGGTCGACGAGCTCGCGGGGGTCCTCGATCTCGCCCGCGTGCAGCAGGTTGTAGCCGTCGAACAGGTAGAGCGTCGGCTCAGCCACGCTGCCGTCTGGCCTCGTACAGGAGGAGCGCGGCGGCGACGCTGACGTTCAGCGACTCGACCTGCCCGTGCAACGGGATCGAGATTGCGTCGTCGCAGGTGCGGCGCACGAGCGGGCGCAGCCCCTTGCCCTCCGCGCCGAGCACGAAGACGGCGCCGCCCGCCAGGTCGGCGTCCCAGAGCGACGTCTCGGCGTCGCCGGCCGCGGCCCAGATCCAGAGGTGCGGGGCCTTGATCTCGCCGAGGTAGCGGGCCAGGTTCTTCACCACCGCCACCGGCACGTGCTCGACGGCGCCGGCCGACGCGCGGGCGACCGCGGGCGTGACGCGTGCGGAGTTGTGCGCCGGCAGGACGATGCCGTCCGCGCCCGCGCCGTCGGCGCTGCGGATCACGGCGCCGAGGTTGCGCGGGTCGGTGACGGAGTCGAGCACCGCCAGCAGCGGCGCCTCGCCGGCCGCGAGCTCGTGGGCGTCGGCGTAGCGGTACGGCTCCACGCGCGCGAGCAGGCCCTGGTGGTCCTGCGTGCCCGCCTCGGCGGTGAGCTCGCGCTCGGCCTTCGTCTGCAGCCGCACGCCCGCCTCGCCCAGCCAGGGCTCGGCCCTCTGCGCCCGCTGGGTCGCCCACAGCTCGAGCACCTCACGCGGCCCGCGCAGCGCCTCGCGCACCGGCCGGCGCCCGTAGACGAGCTCGGCGCTCACCGCCTGCGGACGAGCTGGTAGCCGGGCTCGGCGTCCACGTCGCGGACCTCCCAGCCGGCCGCGGCGATCTCGTCGCGGAGGCGATCGCTCGTCGCGAAGTCCTTCTGCGTTCGGGCCTCCACACGCGCGCGCGCGAGCTCCTCGAGCTCCGCCGGCGCCGTCTCGCCCTCGGCGAGCGACTCGAGCCCGAAGACCTCGAGCCCGCGCCGGAGCAGCTCGTGGTCGCGCCAGCCGTGGAGCACTGCCAGCGCTTCCGGCGTGTTGAAGTCGTCGTCGAGGGCGCCCGCGAATGCGTCCCAGTCGCCGCCCTCGGCCGACTCGCCGCGGAAGATGTTGCGGAAGCTCTCGGCCTGCGCGGCCGCCTGCTCTAGCACCTCGTCCGAGTAGTCGATCGGCTTCCGCCAGTGGCCGCCGAGGAAGTAGACGAGCAGCGTCTCCCGCCCCCACTCCCCCAGCGCCTCGCGCAGCGAGACGATGTTGCCGAGCGACTTCGACATCTTCTCGCCGGAGAGCCGCAGCATGCCGTTGTGCATCCACAGCTGCGCGAAGCCGTGGCCGAGGGAGCGCGACTGGGCGACCTCGTTCTCGTGGTGCGGGAAGACGAGGTCGATCCCGCCGCCGTGGATCTCGAACACGGGCCCGAGATGCGCCTCCGCCATCGCCGAGCACTCGATGTGCCAGCCCGGGCGGCCGCGGCCCCACGGCGAGTCCCACCACGTGTCCTCGCCCTCCTTGTGGCCCTTCCAGAGCGCGAAGTCGCGCGCGTCCTCCTTGCGCTCCGCCTCCTCGGGCTCCTCCGAGGGGTTGCGCGTCGCCTCCTCGTCGCCGTGGCGGCCCGAGAGCCGGCCGTAGTCCGGGAAGCTCGAGACGCGGAAGTAGACGTCGCCCCCCGACGGGTAGGCGTGGCCGGAGTCGACGAGCTGCCGGATCAGCGCGACGATCTCCGGGATCGCCTCCGTCGCCTTCGGCTCGACGTCCGGGCGTCCGAGGCCGAGCGCGCCGGTGTCGTCGAGATACCAGCGCGTCGCCTCGGCGGCGAGCCGGGAGCTGTCGCCGGGCGCGGCCCGGTAGATCTTGTCGTTGATGTCCGTGATGTTCTCGGCCAGCGTCACGTCGTAGCCGCTGCGCTCGAGCCAGCGCTTGAGCCAGAGCGAGATGACGAACGGCCGAGCGTTGCCGATGTGGATGCGCTGGTAGACGGTCGGCCCGCAGAAGTACATCCGCACGGGCCCGGGCGGAGGCGGCAGCTCCTGCAGCTGCCGCGTACGGGTGTCGTAGATGCGCACGCTGCAGGTTCTATCGAACCGGGCCGTGCACAATGCGCGCGTGGCGCGCGTCACCGTCTTCATCCCGACCTACAACCGCGCGCTGCTGCTTCCGCACGCGATCCGCAGCGTGCTCGAGCAGACGTTCGACGACCTGCGCCTGCTCATCTCCGACAACGCCTCCGAGGACGAGACGCGGGAGGTCGTCGCCTCGTTCGACGACCCACGCATCGAGTACGTCCGTCAGCCGGAGAACCTCGGGCTGCTCGGGAACCAGAACTGGTTCCTCGAGCGGGTCGAGACGGATTTCGCCCTGATCCTCGGGGACGACGACATCGTGTACCCCACGCTGCTCGAGCGCACGGTCGCGGAGCTCGACCGCCGTCCCCGGGCCGGCGTCGTGCACGCGGCCTTCGACCTGATCGACGAGCACGGCGAGGTGCTGCTCCACGACGTCGACTGGACGTACGGCCTCGAGCACGACCGCGTCGAGAGCTCCGAGGAGTTCATCAGGGAGTCGATGCGCTGGTCCTGCCGCATCTGCGCGTCGACTGCGCTGATCCGCACGGCCGCGCTGCCTCCCGAGCGGATGCTGGAGAAGGACTTCCCGGCGATCGACTTCGGCCTGTGGCTGCGAATCGCGGCGGCGGACTGGGAGTTCGCGTTCCTGAAGGACACCCTCGGCGCGTATCGCATCCATGGCCTGGCGCAGTCGGCCGCGTTCGGCGGCCCGCATGGCCCCGGCTACGTCCAGGGGATCGAGATCGTCTCGCACCTGATGGCGATCAAGCTTCGCGTCCTCGCCGAGAACGACGGGCGCCTGGCCGACGTCGAGCGCCTGCGCCGGCTCGCCGAGGAGGCCCGACGACGGGAGCTCGTGATCATGGCCCGGAACCTCACGCTCCCCGAGCGGAAGCCGGGACCGACCTTTCGCACGCTCGCACGCGTCGTCGGCGCCGACCCGGCGGTCGTGCTCGGCGCGCCGCCGTGGAAGCTCGCGGCCGGAAGCATCGTCGGCCCGCGGGTGGTGGAGTGGCTGAAGGAGCGGTCGGGGTGAAGGTCGCCACCCTCGGGCTCCCACGGCAAGCTCGCCGCCGCGCCCACGCCTAGTCAGCGGGGGCGCCCGAGATCAGGCGGGCGCGACCTCCGACGTGCAGAACGCGCAGCGCCGCGCGGCCTCGGGGATCTCGCTCAGGCACTCCGGGCACTCCCGCGTCGGCACGTCGACCGGCGGCTCCGTCCGCCGCCGCGCCATCAGCGCGTTCACCGGCTTCACGACCAGGAAGAAGATCACGGCGGCGATGATCAGGAATGAGATCAGCGCATTGATGAAGGCGCCGTAGAGGAAGTGGCTCCCGTTGATCGTGAAGCTGAGGTTCGCGAAGCTCGGCTTGCCCCCGATCGCGGCGAGCAGCGGCGTGATCAGGTCGGCGACGAACGCCGTGACGAGCGCCGCGAAGGCGACGCCGATCACGATCCCGACCGCCATGTCGACGAGGTTGCCGCGCAGCAGGAACTCCTTGAAGTCCTTCACCAGGCCACTCCTTTCGGTCTCACCCTTGCGTCCGCCGCAGCAGCTCCTCGGGGGGCAGCGCGGCGACCACGGCCCACAGCTCCGGGCCGTGGTCGCGTCCCGTGAGCGCGAGCCGCAGCGCCCTCAGGTCGCCGCCGACGGCCTTCAGCTCGCGGATCAGCTCCTTCGGGTCGGCGCTGCCGTTCGCGCGCTCGACCAGCTCGCGGAAGCGCTCCAGCGTCTCCGGTGCGTCGACCGCGACCGGCGCCGGCTCGAGAATCGCCGTCGCGTAGTCGCGCGCCTCGCTCAGGTCGCGCGCGCCGCGCAGGGCCGGCGCGAGCTCGACCGGCGCGCCGACCCGCGCGGCCAGCTCGTCGTCCGAGAGCTCGCCGAGCGCCTCGATCGCCAGCCGCCGGATCCGCGGCAGGTCGTAGTGCACATCGTGCTTCGGCACGCCGAGCTCCTCGAGGTAGCGGCGGACGGCCTCGGCCGGGATCCCCGCCTCGCGCAGCTGCCCGACCGTCGCCCCGGGCGCGCGCTTCGACAGCTTCTTGCCGTCCTCGCCGAGGATCAGGCCGTGGTGCACGAACTCGGGCGGCGTCGCCCCGAGCGCCTCGAACAGCCGCCGGTGCAGCGCCTCGTTCGGCCGGTGGTCGTTGCCGCGGACGACGAGCTCGATGCCGAAGTCGACGTCGTCGACGACGCTCGCGAGGTGGTAGGTCGGCGTCCCGTCCTCACGGACGAGGGTGACGCCGTCGAAGCGCTCGCCGAGAGGTGCGGCGGCCTCCAGGTGCCGCTCGCGCCGCTCGCTCTGGCGCACCGGGCCTTCCTCCCACTCGAGCCCGAGCCACTCGAGGTCGCGCAGCAGCTGCTCCTCGCCGCCGGGCACGTTCCGCGCGGGATCGGTGTCGTCGATGCGCAGCAGCAGCCAGTCGCCGAGCGAGCGAGCGGCGACGGCGCTGAGCGCGTTGCCGACGTGAAGGGAGCCCGTCGGGCTCGGGGCGAAGCGGGTCCTCGTCACGCGCGAAACCTACACCGGGTGCCTTTGCCGAACGTTTGCCGAATCCGAACCCGGACGTGGCGTCGCCTCGGCCCTCCGTAACCACGCGCGCGCTAGAACGAGAAGCGAGATGAACGGCAGCCCCGAACCCCCGAGCCGGCGCCAGGCATTCGCCCTCGCGGCCGCGCTCGCGCTGACGGTCATCACCGGGGGCGCCGCCGTGACCGGCCTACGGCACGGAGCGCCCGCACCGAGGCAGGCGCCGGTCGTGCACCTCGTGCAACCTTCGGCGCCGGCGCCTGCCCCTCCCCAGGAGGAGTCGGACTGATGCGCAGGATCTGGGCCGCTGTCGCCGCCGTCTGGGCGCTGCTCGCGATCGTCGCGGTGCTCGCGTGGTCGCATCCGCCGGTGCAGGCACCGTCGAACGGCGCGACCGTCGTCGTGATCAAGGGCAAGCAGGGTCACGCGGTCGTGCTGCCGGGCAACGTCGCGACGCACACGACGACACACACCTCCGCGCCGCCGGCGGGCGGCTGATGATCGCGCACGGCGTCCCACTCGCCTGGCTGCTCGCGCGCGCCTCCGGGCTCGTCGCCTTCGGCCTGCTGACCCTGTCGATGTGGCTCGGCCTCGCGATGAGCACGCGCCTGCTCGGGCCGCGCCGCCAGAAGGCGCTGTTCGGGTGGCACCGCACGCTCGTCTGGACGGCGCTCTCGATGGTCGGGCTGCACATGCTCGCCGTGCTCGCCGACCCGGTGCTGCACTTCGGGCTGCCGGCGGTGCTCGTGCCGTTCGCCGCTCCCTGGAAGACGGCCGGCGTCGCCGCAGGCGTCCTCGGCGGCTGGCTCGCGCTCGCCCTCGGGTTGTCGTTCCGGGCGAAGAAGTGGCTCGGCCACCGCGGCTGGCGCCTGCTGCACTACGCGAGCTTCGGCGCCTTCGTGCTCTTTCTCGGCCACGCGCTCGCCGTCGGCACCGACCTGAGAGGCCTCGGCGGGCCGATCCTCGCCGCGCTGGCCGCCGGGCCGGTGATCTGGCTCGGGCTCGCCCGGATCCTGATGCCGCGCACGGCCCCGCGCGTGGCCCCGGCGCCGGCCTAGCGAGACCGGTACGCGAGTGCCGCGGCGAGAACCGGGTCGCGGCCCCGGAAGAACGCGTTCGAGCCGAGCGGGACGGCCACGTCGGGAACGATCGTCACCCGCGGGTCGTCGGGCGTGCTCTTCTGCCAGTACTGCGTCGCGACCTCGACCGTCACGCCCGCCGTCGGCAGCGCCACCGGCGTCACGTCGCCGTAGAGGTTCGGGCTGCCGCCGGAGTCCTCGCCGACGAACACCGCCTTCGTCCGCCGCTCGAGCTCGGTGACGAAGTTCTGCGCGGCGGAGAACGTGCTGCGGGAGATGAGCACGACGAGCCGTCCCGGGCGGTTCACCCACCGCGACCGCAGGGCCTGCAGCAGCGCCGCGTAGGTGTGGTTGTCGCCGCCCGGGTTGACCCGGACGTCGACGACGACGCGCCGCACCTTTGCCGTCCTCGCGAGCCGCAGCACCCGCTGCGCGATCGTGGCCGTCGAGCCGAGCGTGCGGTTGTAGCCCACGAACACGACGCGCCCGCGGTCGATCGTCGTGACGTAGTGGTCCTCCCCGCGCCGGCGCAGGTAGAGCGGCTTCGGCCGCTTGGGCAGCGCGTAGACGAAGGACGGGAAGATCGGCTCCATCAGGCGCAGGTAGCGCCGCGCGGTGACCGGCGCGAGCTTCACGACGCGCGCGGGCGAGCCCGGCCGCTGCAGCGTGAACGCCGCCGCGCCGGTGCCGGCGCGCAGCCCGAGCCCGTGCAGCACCTCGGTCGTGAGCATGAAGCTCATGAAGCGGTCCTCGCGGGTCGAATCGTTGTCGCGCGGCACGAGCGGCCAGACGGCCTGCTTCAGCGTCGCCTCGTCGATCCCGTCGATCGCGAGCAGCTTCGACCCGACGAGCGCCGGCCGACCCGGCGCGGCGACCACGAACAGCCCGTCGTCGAAGTCGTAGAGGTAGAGCGGGAACAGGTGCAGCACGCGCGCGTGCGCGGAGTCGAGCGGGAAGATGCCGGAGTGGCCGTCGCGCTCGCCGAGCAGGTTCGTGAACCGCATCAGCTCGACGAGCAGCTGGTCGCGCGAGAGACCGGGCGCACGCGCGGCGAGCTCGCTTGCTGCCGCCTCGAACGCCGGCTCGGCCGTCGCGTGGAACGGGTCGGGGTGAACGGTGCGGATCCGCTGCAGCTCCAGGCGCACGTCGTCGGCTCCGGTGGACGACGCGGAACGGGCCCCGCCGCTCGCCCCGCCGGCGACGGCAACCGCCGCTGCGATGATGGCCAGCAGGCTCCGTCGCATGCGCGCGACTTTAGCATTACTAAAATTCGTGTGTCTAGACTTAAACGGTGAGCGCGACCGACGCCGGTGAGGTCAGGATCGGCGCGCGGCTGCGGGCGCGGCGGCTCGAGCGCGGCCTGACGATGGCGGAGGTCGCGGAGCGAACGGGCCTCACCACCGGCTTCATCAGCCAGCTCGAGCGCGACCTCACGTCGGCCTCGCTCTCGTCGCTGTACCGGATCTGCGCGGCGCTCGGCCTCCGCGTCGGCGACCTGGTCGACGAGGTGCCGGGAGGCAGGCTGATCAGGCGCGAGGAGCAGGCCCGGCGCTCGCTGGCGATGGGCAACGCCGAGCACCTCCTGCTCAGCTCCGGCGACGAGCGGCGCTTCCACGTGACCGAGTCGCACATCCCGCCCGGCGGCAGCGCCGGAGACGAGCCCTACACGATCCCGGCGGACGTCGAGCTCGTCTACGTGCTGCGCGGCTCGCTCGAGCTGCGCGTGCGCGACGAGGTGCACGAGCTCGAGGAGGGCGACACGCTCACCTACTCCCCGCGCGACCCGCACACGTGGCGCAACCCGTCGGAGACGGAGGAGGCCGTCGTCCTCTGGACGGCGCTGCCGAACCCGTACTCGGTCTAGAGCACGATCGTGTAGCCGAGGTCGATCGGGTTCGGCGGGAACGGCACGACGCGGCTCGTGCCGTCGGCCTGCCAGCCGAGGCGCTCGTAGAACCGCCGCGCCCGGTCGTTGTGCTCGAGCGCCCACAGGTGGCACTCCTTCGAGCCGGCGGCGCGCAGGCGGTCGAGGACGTGGTCGTGCAGCGCACGGCCGATGCCGCGGCTCCACCACTCCGGCAGGACGTAGAGGCCGTCGAGCCACTCGGCCCGCGCGCCGGCGACGCCGACCGCCATGCCGTCGTGCTGGGCCACGAAGACCGCGACCTCGTCGTCCGCGAGCGCCTCGGCCCAGCGCTGGGTGACCTCGTCCATCGGGTACGGGTAGCGGTCGGGAGGGAAGATGTGCGCGAGCGCCGCGAGCGACGCGTCGCGCTGGATAGCGGCGAGCGCCGCCGCCTCGTCCGGGCGCGCGTCGCGGATCACGCGTGCCGCGCGAGGAAGTCGAGCGTGCGCTCCCAGGCGTCGTCCGAGGCGGCCGCGAACTCCTCCTGCTTGCGGTCGAAGAAGCTGTGCGGCGCGCGCTCGTAGACGACGAGCTCGTGGTCGACGCCGGCGTCGGCGAGCGCCCGTTCGAACGCCTCGTTGTGCTCGGGCAGGATGTTCTGGTCGGCGCCTGCCTGGAGCGCGAGCAGCGGCGCGTCGATCGTGCCCGCGAGCTGCTCCGGCCCGGGGCGACCGTCCGGCGACACGCCGGGCCGGCCGTAGAAGCCGACCGCTCCCGCGAGCCCGTGCCCGCCGGCGGCCGCGAGCCACGAGTGCCGGCCGCCGAAGCAGAAGCCGACGGTGAAGACGGAGCCGACGCCGAGCGAGCGGAGGTGCTCGACGGCCGCGCGGACGTCGAGCTGGACCTGCTCCGGCGTCAGCGCCTGGACGAGCGGCGGGTGGTCGAACTCCTCGCCGCGCTGCTCGACTCCGGCCGTGCGGCCGAAGTAGTCGAACGCGAGCGCCGCATAGCCTCGCTCGGCGAAGCGCAGGGCGAGCTCCTCGTAGAAGCGGTACAGCCCGCGCACGTCCGGCAGGATCACGACCCCGCTCGCGACTCGCTCGTCCGGCGTCGCCAGAAAGGCCGCGAAGCGGTTGCCGTCCGCCGCCTCAAGCACGAGGTCGTCGTGCGAGACGGCCGCGCCCGAGACGACCGGGATCGGCGGCGACGAGTCGAGCTCGAAGCACATGTGCGCGGAGCCTAGCGAGTGGGTATTGGTGGAACCGTGGACCTGGAGCCGATCGACCAGGCGCTCGGCGCGCGGCTCGAGCGCGTGCTCGTCTCGCACCACCGCCGCAGGCTGGCGCGGGTCGGGCGGCTCGGCGCGCTCGACGCTCCCGCGGGCGGCTGGGCCGCGGGCGAGCCGCCGCCGCGGGCGGGCAACCGCTTCGAGATCTTCGTCGACGGCTC
>DATIER010000086.1:0-5581 GCA_035455605.1 Gaiellaceae bacterium | reverse complement strand
CACCGAGGGCGGCTCGCGCGTCTGGAGCGCGATCCTGCGGCCGGTGCTCCGCCACCCGGCGGTGTCGGTCGTTCTCTCGGCCGGCCTGCTGGTGGCGCTGATGGTGCCGGCCTTCCACCTGAGCACGAAGTTTCCGAGCGTCACCGACCTGCCGCCCTCGATCCCGATCGTGAAGACGTTCGACCGCGTCGAGAAGGCGTTCCCCGGCTCGCCGGTGCCGATGGTGATCGCCGTCAAGGGGCCGGACCTGAACACCGTCCAGGTGCAGCAGGCCGTCCTCGACCTGCGTGACCGCGCGCTCGCGACGGGGAAGATGGCGCTCCCGATGGACATCAGCATCAACCGATCGAACACGATCGAGCGCATCACGATGCCGATCGCGACGACCGACAGCCGCAGCCCGACCGCCTACGCGGCGCTGCGCCAGATGCGAGACCAGATCATCCCCGCGACGCTCGGCACGGTGCCCGGGCTCGACGTCGCCGTCGGTGGCGAGACGGCCGGCAACCGCGACTTCAACGACCTCATGCGGACGCACCTTCCGCTCGTGTTCGCGTTCGTGCTCGGCCTCGCGTTCGTGCTCCTGCTGATGACGTTCCGGTCGATCGTGATCCCGATCAAGGCGATCGTGCTCAACCTGCTCTCCGTCGGCGCGGCGTACGGCATCCTCGTGCTCGTCTTCCAGGGCCACTGGGCCGAGGGCATCCTCTCGTTCCGCTCGAACGGCGGCATCGCGTCCTGGCTGCCGCTCTTCCTGTTCGTGCTCCTGTTCGGCCTCTCGATGGACTACCACGTGTTCATCGTCAGCCGGATCAAGGAGCTGGTCGACCGCGGCATGCCGACCGAGGAGGCGGTCCAGCAGGGCATCGTCTCGACCGCCGGCACGGTGACGAGCGCGGCGATCGTGATGGTCGCCGTCTTCGCGATCTTTGCGAGCCTGCGGCAGATCGACATCAAGCAGATGGGCTTCGGGCTCGCCGTGGCGATCCTGATCGACGCGACGATCGTCCGGGCCGTGCTGCTGCCGGCGACGATGAAGCTGCTCGGCAGGTGGAACTGGTACTTCCCGACCTGGCTCGAGTGGCTGCCGAACCTCTCCGCCGAGCCGCGGTTCGAGGACGAGGAGCAGACGCCGGAGGCACCCCCGGCGCTGACGCCCGGCTAGCGCCTGCCTCGGCTCCGGCCGGGCGCCGCAGCACGTACTGCAGGGGCATTCGGCTTTTCCGCAGGCCAGTCAGTACATGAACCGATGCGCCGGAGGAACGATCGGGAGATGCTGGGGTGTCTTCTCGCGGGCGCCGGCACGCGCTGCTCCGCGTGCGTGTGCGCCAGAAGGGAGGGGCCATGACCGTCGCCCCGACATCAGTCCGGCCCCGGCCGGAACAGCACCGATCTCGCTGGGTGCTCCTCGCGATCCTCGCCTTCCTGCTCGGCGGGCTCGCGGTCGCGCTCCTCTACCGCTTCGAGGTCTTCGGAAGCTCCTCGGGCTCGAGCAGCGAGGGATCGGGCGTCCCCGCCGCGCAGGCGCGCGAGGTGGCTCCGTTCAGCGGCGTCGAGCTCGCCGGCGGCAACAACGTGGTCGTTCGCGTCGGTCCGAGGCAGTCGGTCGTCGTGAAGGCCGACGACAACCTCCTGAGCCGCGTCACGACGACCGTCAAGTCCGGCGTGCTCCGCGTCGGGAAGACTCCCGGCAGCCTCACCGCGAAGAGCCCGATGAGCGTCGAGGTCACCGTTCCATCGCTCGATGCACTGGCCCTCACCGGCAGCGGGAACATCGTCGTCAGCGGCATCAGGTCGGAACGCCTGACGGTGACCCTGTCAGGTGCCGGCAACCTCTTCGCGAGCGGAACCGCCACCTCGCTCGAGGTCACGGTCGGCGGCTCGGGAAACGCGCGCTTCACACGGCTGCTCGCCGACGACGTCCACGCTGTCGTGAGTGGCGTCGGAGCGATCTTCGTCACCGCGACGAAGAGCCTGGACGCCTCGATCTCCGGATCGGGCACGATCGTCTACGCGGGCAATCCGCGGCACGTGACGAAGAGCGTCACGGGCTCCGGGGCGGTCACCGGGTCGTAGCGGCGTCGGGCTAGCCCTCGGCGAGGAAGCGGCGCAGCACGTACTGCAGGATCCCGCCGTGGCGGAGGTACTCGCGTTCCTTCGGCGTGTCGAGGCGGACGCGGGCGCGGAACTCCCTGCCGTCGGCCCGCACCGTCACCTCGTCGGCCTCGCCGTTCTCGAGGCCGCTGATCGAGAACTCCTCGCGGCCGGTGAGGCCGAGCGTCTCGCGGCTCTCGCCGTCCAGGAACTGCAGCGGGACGATGCCGCACATGAGCAGGTTCGAGCGGTGGATGCGCTCGTAGCTCTCGGCGATCGCTGCGCGCACGCCGAGCAGGTTCGGGCCCTTCGCCGCCCAGTCGCGTGACGACCCGGAGCCGTACTCCCTGCCCGCGAGCACGATCAGCGGCACGCCGTCGGCGCGGTAGCGCTCGGCCGCGGCGAAGATCGTCATCTCCTCGCCGTCGGGGAAGTGCGCCGTCCACGTGCCCTCCGAGCCCGGCACGAGCAGGTTCTTGAGGCGCACGTTCGCGAACGTGCCGCGCACCATCACCTCGTGGTTGCCGCGACGCGCGCCGTAGGAGTTGAAGAAGCGGCGCTCGACGCCGTGGTCGAGCAGGTACTCGCCAGCGGGGCTCTCGGGCTTGATCGAGCCGGCGGGCGAGATGTGGTCGGTGGTGACGCTGTCGCCGAGCGAGACCAGGCAGCGCGCGCCCGAGATGTCCTGCAGCGGCTCGGGCTCGCGCGGCATGCCCTCGAAGAACGGCGGCCGGCGGATGTAGGTCGAGCGGTCGTCCCAGGCGTAGAGGTCGCCCTCCGGCACCGGCAGCGCCTGCCAGCGCTCGTCGCCGGCGAAGACGTCGGCGTACTGCTTGCGGAACATGCCGCCGTCGAGCGCGGTCGCGATCGTCTCCTCGATCTCCTGCGAGCTCGGCCAGAGGTCGCGCAGGAAGACGTCCTCGCCGTCGCTTCCCTGCCCGATCGGCTCCGCGTCGAGGTCGACGTCCATCCGGCCGGCGAGCGCGTAGGCGACGACGAGCGGCGGCGAGGCGAGGTAGTTCGCCTTCACCTCCGGGTGGATGCGCGCCTCGAAGTTGCGGTTGCCGCTGAGGACGGAGCAGACGACGAGGTCGCCCTCCTCGACGGCCGCCGAGATCGCCTCGGGCAGCGGCCCCGAGTTCCCGATGCAGGTCGTGCAGCCGTAGCCGACGGTGTGGAAGCCGAGCTCCTCGAGGTACGGCGTCAGGCCGGCCTGCTCGTAGTAGTCGGTGACGACGCGCGAGCCGGGTGCGAGCGACGACTTGACCCACGGCTTGCGCTGCAGGCCGTGCTCCACCGCCTTCTTCGCCACGAGCGCCGCGCCGATCATCACCTGCGGGTTCGAGGTGTTCGTGCAGCTCGTGATCGCGGCGATCACGACCGAGCCGTCGCGGAGCTCGACCTGCTCGCCGTCGACCTGGGCCGTCGCCGTGTGGATTCGCGGGCGCTCGGCCGTGGCGACGAAGCTCGGCTCCGGATCGGGCTGCTGCGAGCCCGGCTCCTGGAAGACGGTCGGGTCGCTCGCGGGAAAGGTGTCGGCGACGCCGCGGTCGAGGGTGCCGTTGCCGTACGAGTGGCCGAAGCTCGTCAGCGCGTCGAGGAACGAGTCCTTGGCGTCGGCGAGCGGCACGCGGTCCTGCGGCCGCCGCGGCCCGGCGAGGCTGGGCTCGACCGAGCCGAGGTCGAGCTCGACGACCTGCGAGTAGTCGGGCTCGACCGACTCGTCGTGCCAGAGCAGGTTCTCCTTGCAGTACGCCTCGACGAGCTCGATCCGCTCGTCGGGGCGGCCGGTCAGCCGCAGGTAGGTGAGCGTGAGCTCGTCGACCGGGAAGAAGCCGCAGGTCGCTCCGTACTCGGGCGACATGTTCCCGATGGTCGCGCGGTCGGCCAGCGCGAGCCCCTCGAGCCCGGGGCCGAAGTACTCGACGAACTTGCCGACGACGCCGGTGCGGCGGAGCAGCTCGGTCACGGTCAGCACGAGGTCGGTCGCGGTCGCGCCCTCGCGCAAACGGCCGTCGAGCCGCACGCCGACCACCTGCGGCACGAGCATCGAGAGCTCCTCGCCGAGCAGCGCCGCCTCGGCCTCGATCCCGCCGACGCCCCAGCCGAGGACGCCGAGGCCGTTGACCATCGTCGTGTGGGAGTCGGTGCCGACCAGCGTGTCCGGGAAGGCGACCCCGTCGCGCTCCTCGACCACGCGGGCGAGGTACTCGAGGTTGACCTGGTGGACGATGCCCGTGTTCGGCGGGACGACCTTCAGGTTGTCGAAGGCGCCCTGACCCCAGCGCAGGAAGGCGTAGCGCTCGCCGTTGCGCTCGTAGTCGCGGTCGCGGTTGACCTCGATCGCCATCCGCGTCGCGAACTCGTCCACCTGCACCGAGTGGTCGATCACGAGCTCGGCCGGGATGTGCGGGTTGATCCTCGCGGGGTCGCCGCCGAGGTCGGCCATCGCGCTGCGCATGGCGGCGACGTCGACGATCGAGGGCACGCCGGTGAAGTCCTGCAGCAGCACCCGTGACGGCCGGAAGCCGAGCTCGCGGCGCGGCTCGTCCTCGGGTTGCCACTGCGAGACGGCCTCGACGCCGGCCTCGGAGCCGTGGCGGAGCGCGTTCTCGAGCAGGATCCGCAGCGAGTACGGCAGCCGCTCGACGCCGCCGACGGACGCGAGCGGCGCGTAGGAGACGCTGCGGGCTCCGGCGCGCAGCGTGGCTGTTGCTCCGGAGGCCATGCCTCGACTCTAGCGAGCCGCTTGGGGCTAGGCCTTGGCGGGCGCCTGGAGGTCGACCTCGGCGGGCTTGCCCTGGCGGAGCTCCCGGCTGCGCTCGGCCTCGGAGTTGATCTCGGCGCCGAGCAGGAGCGCGACCGAGCTGATCCACAGCCACGTCAGCATCACGACCACGGCCGAGAGCGAGCCCCAAGCCTTGTTGTACGAGCCGAAGCGGCTCGCGTAGAACGCGAACGCGCCCGATGCGATCAGCCAGACGATCACCGCGAAGACCGCCCCGAAGCTGATGAAGCGCCAGTTCGTGTGCTTGACGTTCGGCCCGAGGTAGTAGATGACCCCGAAAGCCAGCAGCAGGCCGCCGATCAAGATCGGCCACTGCGCCACCCACCAGACGATCTCGGTGGCGGTCCTGTTTCCGACCGCGTCGCCGACCCAGACGGAGAGGTGCGGCCCGAGCACGAGCAGGCCGAGCGCGAGCGCAGAGCCCATCAGCGCGAAGACGGCCATCGCGGCGGCGACGAGGCGGCGGCGCACGAAGCCGCGCGTCTCCTCGCGGTCGTAGGCCAGGTTCAGCGCCCACATGACGTTCTGCATCGCGCCGCTCACCGACCAGAGAGCGAGCACGCCGCCGACTGCGATCAGCGTGATGCTCGTGCCCTGCTTCTCGGTCAGCCTCTGCAGGCTCCCCTGGAGCAGGCTCGTGGCCTGGCCCGGGATCACCCCGTGCAGCTTGTCCATGATCGTCGTGATCGCGTTGGGGCC
>DATIER010000085.1:0-2212 GCA_035455605.1 Gaiellaceae bacterium | reverse complement strand
AGCGCCACTCGAGCAAGCCGCCGCGCCGACGCTCGCCGACGCCGTCCAGCTCCGCAGCCAGGCGGCTGAGATCGGCGAGCCTCATCGAGCGTCTTGCACGAGCTGAACCGGGTTCCCGTCGGGATCGGCGACCCAGGCGATCAGGAGGCGGTCGAGCCACGCGTGCGGCGCCGCGAGCGCCGGAGCTCCGCCGGTCGTCAGCGCCTCGTATGCCGCCGGCACGTCGTCGGTCCACAGGATCACCGCCGCGCGCTGGCCCCGAGGCACGGGGTCGAGGCCGTGGTCGTCCCTCGTCGAGCCGACGGATGCGATGCCGAGCGTGTAGCCGTCGAGCTGCAGGTCGACGTGGATCGCCTCGCCCGTCGTGGGGACGCGGAAGGTCTCGGCGAAGCCGAGGCTCGAGTAGAAGGCGGCCGCGCGCTCGACGTCCTCGCTGAAGAGGACGACCTGCGGCGCCCGGAAGGTCGTGCTCACGTCTCCCACACGACCTCGAGCTCGCGCTCGAGCCCCGGGAGCGGCAGTGCCCTGGCCTCGGCCTCGACCGCGTCGCGCCGGCCCTTCGAGAGGCGGGTCCACGCGTCGATCCGCACCACGTGCTGCGCGCGGCGCCACGTGCCGCGGATCTCGCCGTCGACGAGCAGCGCGCCCGGCCACACGCGCGGCGTCCAGAGCCGCTCCCGCTGATCCGCGCGCGGCAGGAGGAGCTCGCGCTCGCGGCCGTCGAGCAGGAAGTACGCGTCGCCGCTCGGCAGCAGGCGGGCAGGCGCGGCCGGCGCCGCGGGCGCGCGGACGGCCCCCTCGTCGTCTGCGAGCAGCCACACGTCGCCGAGCGGCGTCCGCACCGGCACGAGCGACTCCTCGAGCGACGTGAACGCCTTCGCGCCCGCGGCGCGCGAGATCCCGGCCCAGCGCGCGAACCCCTCGGCGGTCGCGGGCCCGAAGACGTGGAGGTAACGTCGCGCGAGCTCGCGGCAGGCGTCGGCCGCGGCGATCGTCGGCGCCGGAACCGCCCAGACCGTCGGCGCCCGCGCGCCCTCCCAGCGGATCGCGATCGTGCCCGTCGCGCCGGCGTAGCGCATCGCGTTGCCGACGCCGATCGCGCGGCCGAGCTCGCGGTCGGTCATGCGCGCGCCGTCGAGCTGCGCGCGCATCGCCTCGGCGATCCGCTCCGCCCGCTGCCGGCCCTTTTCGCCCTCGGGCAACCGCCCCAGCGAGAAGAGCGCGAAGTCGCGCCTCGGCACGACGTAGGTGCTGAAGCGCGGCCCCCAGAGCTGGGCGAGCGACGGATGCGCCCACGTCGACGGCTCGACGCCCTCGACGCGCGCGTGCAGCGACAGCAACGCAGCTCGCGGCATGCTGTCCTGCAGGCCCGCCCAGGCCGCCCGCCGCAGCGACTCCTCCCCCATCGGCATCCGCTCGTCGAGCGCGCCGACGCGGCGTCGGAACGCGAGGATCTGCGCGCGTGTGAGTCTCAGCGGCGCCACGGCCGGAATCTAGCCGTGCACGCGTCCGGTTTCGAAGGGGATGCGCGAGGCGAATACGATCGTTGGGATGCTCCCGACGAAGAGGTCACGCAAGTCCACGGAGACGAACGCGGCGAACATCGAGGCGTCTGCGTTCGCTCGTTCGCTCGGCGCTGGGAAGAAGGCGGGCGCGGAAGCGAGCAGGGCCGGCGCTGCGCTCGTGCGCGCCGTCGGCAAGCTCGTGAACCGGGCGGTCGACGAGATCCTGCTCGCCGACACGCGCGTGACCTCGGCCGCGGAGGGCAGGCGCCTGCTCGCGGCCGACGAGCAGACGGAGTCGCTGGCAGAGGACGTCCAGCGGGTGATCGTGCTCGCGGTCCCGGTCCTCCGTGCGCTCGCCCGCGGCGCGCGCCTCGCCAAGGTGCCGTGGGTGATCGTCGGCTCCAGCGCGATCTCCGTCGGAGTCGCGGTGCGTACCGGCGTCCGCGAGATCCAGGTGCTGTCCTCGCTGGTGGCACACCGGCTCGAGCAGGCCACCGGCGAGCCCCCCGATCCCGCGCTCGTCAAGCGAGTGGCGGTCGACCTCTACCTCCATCCGAAGCGGAAGCTCCGCTCGGCGGACGAGAAGCTCCATCTCGTACGGCTCACGCGCAAATGGTTGCTGGGCGGGCTCTTCGGGCGCAGGACGTCGAAGCGCGCCGAGCGGGCACTCGCGGCCGCCGAGCGCCTCGACCCGGCCGCACTCGCGG
>DATIER010000084.1:0-10817 GCA_035455605.1 Gaiellaceae bacterium | reverse complement strand
GTGTCGTCGAGCAGCACGCCGTCCCAGCCGCCGCCGTGGAGGTCGTCGAGCACGTTCGAGAGCCAGCGCGCCTGGTACGCCGGGTTGCCGACGTCCATCAGCCACGCCTGCTGGAAGTAGTACGAGTCGAGCCTCGAGCCGTTCTGGTCGGTCAGGAACCAGTCGGGGTGGTTCCGGTCGGCGTCGCAGTAGCCGACGCCGGAGGTGAGGTACGGCTTGTCGACGCCGTTCACGCAGCCGTACGACATCGTGAAGCTGAGGTTCTTGTAGACCAGCGCCTTCAGCCCCGGGTTCGCCGCCTTCAGTGCCGGGAGCAGCGGCGCGTCCCACGGGTTGAGCACGACGTACCGGTACCGCGAGAGGTCGCCGCCGGACTGGGCGCAGCCGGAGCAGATCCGGAGCGCGCCGATCCCGGCGGGAGCAGCCGCGTGAGCGACGCCCGGGAGCAGGAACAGCCAGAGAGCGGCGGCGGCGGCGAGCACGAGGCGACGTGGGCCTGCTGCGGTCACCCACCTGGAATCGTCGGGCTGCCGCGGAGGCTACTCCCTCGTTCGAGGCATCAACCGGCCAGCTCTCGATACAGGGCTGCGAGCCGGTCGACCATGCGGTCGAGCGAGAGGCTGCGCTCCGCCTCGCGCCGGCCTTCGGCGCCCAGGTCGGCGGCGCGGGCCGGATCGCACAGCACCCCCTCGAGCGCGGCGGCGAGCGCCTCCGGATCGCCCTTGCCCGCGAGGACTCCCGTCGCGCCCGGGCGCACGAGCTCGCCCGTCCCGCCGACGGCCGTGGCGACGACGGCGACGGACGCGGCCATCGCCTCGACCACGGCGAGCGGGCAACCCTCGTAGTCGCTCGCGAGCAGCGCGCACTCGGCCTCGGCCAGCAGCTCCGGCACGTCGTCGCGGTTGCCGAGGAACCGCACGGCTCCGCCAACGCCGAGCTCCGCGGCGAGCCGGTCGGCCTCGGCGCGGAGCGGACCGTCGCCGACGACGTGCAGCTCGGCCTCGGGGATCGTCGCGCGGACGGTCGCGAGCGCCCTCAGGGCGAGATCGGGCCGCTTGGGCGGCGCGAGCCGGCCGACCATCACGATCCGCCCGCGCACGGGCCGGCGCGGGAGCGCGAACCGCTCCAGCGGGACGCCGTTCGGGACGACGCGGTACTGCCCGGGCGTGCCGACCCGGGCGTCGAGCCCGGCGGCGCGCTCGTCGTCCGAGAGCGCGACGATCGTGCGGCACCAGCGCGCGGCGAGCCGCTCGAGCCCCAGATAGAGCCGTGCCTCGGCGCCGGTGGCGGCCCACCACGACCAGCCGTGCGGGGTGAAGGCGCAGGCGCGGCGCTTGCCGCGCGCCGCTGCCGCGAGCCGGCCGAGAAAGCCCGCCTTGGCCGAGTGGGCGTGGACGACGTCCGCGGAGCCCACCAGCCCCAGCAGCGCGGCCCAGGAGCGCGCGTCGCCGGGCCGCGGCTCGCGATGGGGCTCGATCGCGTGCAGCCGCACGCCGGAGCCGTCGAGGCTCGACCAGGTGAGCGAGCTCCGCGGACAGGCGACGTCGAGCTCGAACTCGTCGGCCGGAAGCGCCTGCGCCAGCTCGACCACGTGGCGTGACACGCCGCCGTCCAGCGGCTGCGCCGCCAGCAGGAGCCGCAAGCGTCGCTGCACGCGCCGAAGGGTATTCTTCGAGCCCCCCGAACCAGTCTGGCGCCGGCCGGCTCGGGTGCCGAGAAAGGGACTCCGTGGCATTCAACGATCTCCTGCGTGTGTTCTGGCAGCGCAAGCTGCTGATCGTGCTCGTCGTCATCGCGGTGGTCGTGCCGGCGTACGTCGCGACGAAGCTCGTCACGCCGCAGTACGAGTCGACGGCGACGCTCGCGCTGACGCCGAAGGGGAGCGGCCAGGACCTCGTCCTCTACGGGATCCTCGACCAGGTCGTGCCGTTCTACGCCGACGCGGCCCACTCGCGCACGACGCTCGACCGCGCCACGCTCCGCCTCGGCCGCGAGCTCGCGTCGATCTCGGTGGAGACCTTCAGCAACACGGGCATCCTCCGGATCACGGCGCGCAGCCCGCATCCGCGGCTCGCGCAGGCCAGCGCCGATGCCGTCAGTCACGCGCTGCTCGCGCGCGTGAGCCGGAACGAGGTCGGGACGTCGTCGTTCGAGCTCAAGCAGATCGACGCGGCGGCTCTGCCGACGACGCCGGTCTTCCCGCGCACGAAGCTGACGCTGCTCGTCGCGGCCCTGCTCGGGCTCGGGCTCGGCCTCGCGGCCGCCGTGGTGCGCGAGACCCTCGCGACCAAGGTCGAGACCGCCGAGGACCTGGCCGTCGCGAGCGGTCTTCCGGTCTTCGCCGAGATCCCGGCCGAGAACGCCGTGCTGAAGATGCACTCCGCCGAGGATCTGGCGAGCCAGCCCCGCCTGCAGGTGGTCGCCGAGGCGCTGCGAGACCTGCGCACGAACCTGCTCTTCACGGACGAGAGCATCCGCTCGGTGGTGGTCACGAGCCCCGACGGAAGCCACGGGAAGACCACGGTCGCGTTCGGGCTCGCCGCGACGCTCAGCCGGGCCGGAGCGCGCACCATCCTGGTCGACAGCGACCTGCGACGGGGCCGGATCGCCGAGCTGCTCGAGCTCCCGCGCACGCCGGGCCTGATGGACGTCCTGCTGGGCGAGACGCAGCTCGAGCGGGTCGTACGGCCGACGGCGCACGGCCTGGACGTGCTCGTCGGCGGCCGCCGCTCGGCCGACCCCGGCGAGCTGCTGACACAGCAGTTCCCCGCCTTGCTGAGCGAGCTCGAGCGCGAGTACGACGCCGTGATCATCGACGCGACGCCCGTGATCCCGATCAGCGACGCACGCATCCTCGCCCGCTACGCCGACGCGACCGTGCTCGTCGCCCGCGCCAGGACCGCCTCGCGCCGGCAGGTGCGAGCCGCCGTCGAGCGCCTGAAGCTGATCTCCGTCCGGCCGACGGCCGCGGTCCTGAACCACTCGACCGAGGTCTCCCACTCCAGCTACTACGTACGGCCGACCGACGGCGACGTGCAGGACGCCGAGGACGCGAGGACGCGCTCCTCCCGGCGGATGGCCCGCAAGCAGCGCGGCGCCGCGCGCAGCTGATGCCGTGCTCCCGGCCCCCCGTCTAGAGGCACCCGCCCGGCGCCCCGTCGACGTCCCGGTGGCGCTCGCGCTGCTCGGCGTCGCCGCGGCCGCCGCGCTGCTCGCGGCCGGCGCGGTCGCGATGCCCCTGACGACGCTCCTGCTCGTCCTCGGCGGGGCGGCGGCCGTCTTCCTCGTCACGAGGGTCGACCTGGCGATCCTGCTCGTCGTCGCGACGGCGCCGCTCGAGGGCCAGTTCCAGGCGGGCGTCGGCGGGGCCAGCCCGACGAAGCTGGCGGGCTACGTCTGCATCGCCGCCTTCCTGTTCGCGATCGTCAGGGGGCGCCGGAAGCTCGTCTTCGAGCGCGGGCAGGCGCTCGTGCTCGGGATCCTCGGGATCGCGCTCGTCTCGACCGCGTGGGCCGACCAGCTCTCGCCGGCGATCACGACGACGACGCGCTACGCGAGCTTCGCTGCGATCTACGTGATCGTCACGCAGTTCGGCCACGACCGGATGCTGCAGATCCGGATCGCCTGGACGCTCGCGGTCACCTGCACGATCGCCGCCGCGCTCGGCCTCTACTACTACCTGTACGGGAACGCGCAGCTCGCGACCCTGCCTCACGCGCAGCAGAACGACTTCGCCTTCATCCTCGCGACCTCGCTGCCGTTCATGTTCTTCCTGCTGGGCCGATCACGGCTGCTGCGGCCGTTCCTGCTCGGCGCGATCGGGCTCGTATGCGCCGCGATCCTGCTCAGCCTCTCGCGCGGCGCCTTCGTGGGCCTTGCCGCCGGCTTCGTCGTCTTCGTCCTCACCGACCGGCGCCGCGTCCAGGTGACGCTCACCGCCGGCGCGGTCGCCGCCGTCGGCGTCCTGCTCGTCGTCCACAGCAACCCGCAGCGCTTCCACGAGGCGCTCAGGCTGAAGCAGAACGTGGCGCAGGAGAACGTGTCGACCCGTTTCGGCGCGTGGAGCGCGGCCGCTCGCCTGGCGAGCGACCACCCGCTGCTCGGCGTCGGCCCGGGGAACTTCCAGTTCCACTACAACCAGCTGACCGGGCAGCCGCTCGGGACGTTCACGCTGACCGTCGCGCACAACGCGCTGCTCGACGTCGCCGCCGAGCTCGGCCTGGTCGCGATGTGCCTGCTCGCCCTGTACCTCGTGCTCGCGTTCACGCGCCTGTCCGGGACGATCCGGCGCGGCTACGGCGACCCCGGGTTCGTGCGCGCGCTGCGCGTCTCGCTCACGATCGCGATCGTCAGCGCGATGTTCCTGTCGGAGCAGTACTTCCTGCCGTTCTGGCTGATCGGCGGGCTCGCGGCGGCGATCTGGGTCGACGGCCGGCGCCGCGAGGCCGAAGCACGGACCGCGTCCGCCGCCGAGACCGGATGAAGGTCGTCTACGTCTCGACGCTCGAGCGAGGCGGCCCTCTGACGCACGTGAAGCAGCTCGCCCCGCGCGTCGCGGCCGAGGGGGTCGACGTGCAGGTCCTGTGCGGTAGCGAGGCGGTCGCGACGTCGGTCCGCGAGCTCGGCCTCCAAGCCGAGGCCGTGCCGGTCGCGCACAAGCTCGACGTCCTCGGCGGCGGCCGCGCCCTCTGGCGAAAGCTCGACGGAGCGGACGTCGTCCACACGCACGACCGCCGGGCGGGCCTGTTCGGGCGGCTCGCCGGACGCCTCCGCGGCGCGCGCGTCGTTCATACGCTGCACGGCATGCCCGAGGAGATCGCGGCCAGGGTCGGGCGTCCGGACGCGCCCGAGCCGCCGGGAGTCTCGCGCGGGCGCATCGTGTGGCTCGAGCACGGCTACCTGCCGCTCGAGGCGGGCCTGACGCGGCTCGGCCACGTCGTCGCCCCGTCCCGGGCGATGGCCGACTTCATGCTCGACCACGGCTTCTCGCCGCGCCTGCTGCACGTGATCCCGTACGGGATCGAGCCCGGGAACGGGGTCGCCGAGCCGCAGGAGCGCGACCTCCTGGTCGCCGGAGTGGCCGCGAACCTCGAGTACTGGAAGGGGGTCGACGTGCTGCTGGAGGCGGCGAGGCTGGTCCAGGCGCCGCTCAGGCTGGAGATCTACGGCGTCGGCTCGCTCGCGGACGAGCTCCAGCGTCGGGCACACGGCGTCGACGCGCGCTTTCACGGCTTCGCGCCCGACATGCCGGCACGCCTCGTGCAGGTCGACGTGCTCGTCCAGCCCTCGCGCGCCGACAACCTGCCGCTCTCGATCCTCGAGGCGATGGCGGCCGGCCTCCCCGTCGTCGGGACGCGCGTCGGCGGCATCCCGGAGCTGGTGGTCGACGGCGAGACGGGCCTCGTGGTCGAGCCCGAGGACCCGGCAGCGCTCGCCGCCGCGCTCGACGCCCTTGCCGCCGCCCCGGAGTGGCGCCGCGAGCTGGGACGCCGCGGGCGCGAGCGCGTGGCGGAGCACTTCTCCGCGGAAGGAATCGCCCGCCGGACCGTCGCGCTCTACGAGGACCTGTGCGCATCCTCCACGTGATCCAGGAGCTCCTGCCGGGCGGCGCGGAGCGGATCCTCGTCTCGGCCTACCGCGGCGCGCGCGAAGCCGGTCACGACGTCTTCGTCGCGGCCGCGCCCGGCCCCGTCGCGGACGAGCTCGACACGGAGCCGTACCCGCTGCCCGTCGTCCGCCGCCGGGTCTCGAAGCTCCCGTCCACGGCTGCGGGGATCCGGCACGCCGTGCGGGAGACGCAACCGGACGTGATCCACGCGCACAACCCGACGATGGCGCTGGCGACCGGTCTCGTCACCTTCCGCGGCCGGCGACCTCCCGGGCTCGTGAGCCTGCACGGCGCGCCCGAGCAGGACTGGCCGGCCGCCGTACGGCTCGTGCGCCTCTCGGGCCTCGCGCCCGTCGCCTGCGGGCCGGGCGTCGAGGCGGCGCTCGAGCACCACGGCCTGCCGCCGCTGGCGACCGTCCCGAACGCCGTCTCCCCCGCGCCGGCGCCCGCCGGCCGCGAGGAGCTCGGGCTCGAGCCGGGAATGCGGCTCGTGCTCGCCGTCGGGCGGCTCGTCGAGCAGAAGAACCACGCGCTCGCGATCCGCGCGATCGCCGAGGTGCCCGGCGCGACGCTCGCGATCGCCGGGCAGGGCGAGCTCCGAGACGAGCTCGAGCGGCTCGCGGACGCGACCGGCGTCCGCGACCGCGTGCGGCTGCTCGGGCTGCGGCCGGACGCCCGGGCCCTGATGGGAGCGGCGGACGTCGTCGTCATGCCCTCACGCTCGGAGGGCCTGCCGCTGGCCGCGCTCGAGGCGCTCGCCTCGGGGACGCCCCTGGTCACGACCGACGTCCGCGGCCTGCGCGAGTTGCTCACGAACGAGCAGAACGCGCTGCTCGTGCCGGAGGACCCGCACGCGCTCGCGGCCGCGCTGCGCCGTGTGCTCGACGATCCCGCGCTCGGCGCGCGCCTCGCAGCGGCGGGGAAGGACGTCGAGGGCGCCGGCTCGGACGACCGCCTGATCGCGCGCTTCCTCGAGCTGTACGAGAAGCTGGCGGCGTGAGGGTCTCGGTCGTCATCCCCGCGTTCGACGCGGAATCGACCGTCGGCGCTGCGATCTCGTCGGTGCTCTGGCAGACGTACGCCGACGCGGAGGTGGTCGTGGTCGACGACGGCTCGAGCGACGCAACGGGCGCCATCGCGGCCGCGTTCCCCGAGCGCGTGCGGGTCGTACGTCAGGACAACGCGGGCGTCGCGGCGGCCCGCAACCGCGGCATCGCGGAGGCCCGCGGCGAGCTGATCGCCTTCTGCGACGCCGACGACGTGCTCCTGCCGAGCCACCTCGAGGCGCTCGTGGCGACGTTCGACCGCCACGGCGGCGGGATCGCGACGTCCAACTGCTACTGGCTGTTCGCGAACGGGATCCACCCCTCGCGCGTGCGCTACAAAGGCGGCTTCCCGCGGCCCGAGCGGCAGCGCCGCGCGATCCTCGAGCAGAACTTCGTCTCGACGATGTCGCTGTTCCCCAGGCGGCTGGCGGACGACCTCGGCGGCTTCTCGACCGAGCTCGAGGTCGCCGAGGACTGGGACTTCTGGCTGCGCGCGATCTACTCCGGTCTGCGCGTCGCGCTGCAGCCGCGGCCGCTCGCCCTCTACCGCTGGGGCTCCGGGAGCCTGTCGGCGGCGCCGGCCCGCATGGACGAGCACGTCGAGGCCGTCCTGCGCCGCGCCGCCGAGCGCGACGACCTCCAGCCCGACGAGCGCGCCTACCTCGAGAGGCGCCTGGCCGGCCCGAGCCCGGTGGAGCTCGGCCGCCGCGGCGACGAGGCGCTCCGCGCCGGCCGCTATCGCGAGGCCGCCGAGAACTACCGCCGCGCCGCCGACCTCGTGCCCGCCGAGCCCCGGCTCGTCTGGAAGGCGCGCGTGCTCCGTCCGGCGCCGTGGCTGGCCGGGCCGCTCGTCCGCCGGAGGCAGCTCAGGATCGAGCAGGCGATCGGGTTCGACGAGGGGCACGTGCGCTGAGCGAGCCGCTCCGCGTCGCCTTCGTCTGCACCGGGAACCGCTTCCGCAGCCCTCTTGCAGCCGCGCTGCTCGCGGCGGAGGCCGAGGGACTCGCGGTCGAGATCGCGTCGTTGGGCACACTCGACCTCGGGCCGGAGCCGGCGCTGCCCGAAGCAGTCGCGATCGCGCGCGAGCTCGGGCTCGACCTCTCCGGCCACCGGGCGCGCAGCATCCGCGCCGGCGAGCTCCGCGACCATAACCTCGTCGTCGGCTTCGAGCGCAAGCACGTGGTCGCGTCCGTAGTCGACGGCGGCGCGGCGGTGGAGCGAACGTTCACGCTGCCGGAGCTGACGGCACTCCTCGGCGAACCGGAGCCGGGGTCCTCAGGCGGTGCCCAGGGGCGGATCCGGCGTGCGCACGAGCGGCGCCCGCTCGACTTTCGCAACGCTCCGCTCGCCGAGCTGCGCGACCCGCTCGGGCTCTCTGCCCCGGAGCAGCGCGAGATCGCGCGCCGGCTCGAAGGCCTGGTCGACCGCCTCGCGGCGGCGCTGTTCGACTAGGCGCGCCGCGCCTCCCAGCGGTCGAGCGTCTCGGCGGCCGAGCCGGCCCAGCCGCCCTGCGCGTCGATCCACGTGAGCAGGCGGCGGTAGACCCCGTCGTACCCGCGCGAGAGGCGCGGGTGGTGCTGCGGCGGGTGCCAGAGGATCGCGACCGCACCGCCGTGCTCGACGACCGGCTCGAGCGCGGCGACGGCGGCGTCGAACGCCTCGTCGGGGGCGAGGCTCAGGTACCGCTCCTCGGAGAGCGTCGCGTCCATCACCGCGAGCGGCAGCTCCCACGCTCCTGGCTCACGGCGCTCGGCGTCCCAGAGGCGGTACGGGTACGGCGTCCCGGCGCGGAGGCCCGGGAACGACGGCCAGCCGATGCTCGAGTCGTACCGCAGCCCGGCGGCCCGGCACTCGGCCGCGAGCCGCGGCGGATCGCTGCGCAGGTAGTGGTGGCGCAGCCCCTGCGGGCCGCCACCGAGCGCGAGAGCCTCCTCGGCGATCGCGCCTGCTCGCTCGCGCGCGCGATACGAGGCGTGCAGGCCCACCTCGAGGCCTGCGGCGCGCGTTCGCTCTAGAGCCAGCTTCAGCGCGGGGCGGTAGCGCTCCGGGTAGCCGTCCTGCGGCGCCTCCTGCCGGACGAGGAAGAAGCAGGTCGAGCCGCGGCCGTCCTCGGCGTCGAGCAGCGCGTCGAGCGGGTAGTCGGGATCCCGAAAGGCCCAGGCGTCGAGCGCGAAGGTCAGTCCCTCGCGCAAGCGCCGGCGCGAACGGTGAATGACCGCCCCGGCCAGCTTGCGCCCGGCCGTCCTGAACCCGCCGCCCCCGAGCAGGTCGACGTCGTGCGTGAGCGCGACCAGGAAGCGCTCGCCGCCCGGGTAGCCGCGGCGCTCGAGCCCGAGCCCGGCCGCGAGCTCCGCCACGCGCGGCCCGGGCGGGCGCGCAGGCGGCACCGGCCGGCCGTGTCGGTCGAGCTCAACGTCCCGCTCGCTCGCCAGCGTCAGCAGCGCGAACACCTCGTCGAGCTGCTCGCCGGGCACCGACACCGATTCGTCGAACGGCTGCCCCAGGGCGTCGAGCAGCGCGTCGAGCGCGTAGCGCCGCTCGGGCTCCACTAGTCGCGGGGCCGCAGCGCCGGGAAGAGGATCACGTCGCGGACGTTGTCTCGCCCGCTCAGGACCATCGCCAGCCGGTCGATGCCGAGGCCGAGGCCGCCCGTCGGCGGCATGCCGTACGAGAGCGCCTCGACGTAGTCGGGGTCGCCCGGCTCGCCGTCGACCTCCTGCGCCTGCTGGGCGAAGCGCTCGGCCTGCTCGTCGGGGTCGTTCAGCTCGGTGAACGCGTTGCCGAGCTCCATCCCGCCGACGAAGTACTCGAAGCGCTCGACGATCGTCGGGTCGTCGTCCGTCGCGCGAGCGAACGGCGAGAGCTCGACCGGGTAGTCGTGCAGGATCGTCGGCTCGATCAGCGTCGGCTCGACGAAGCTCGTGAGGGCATGGTCGACGAGCGCGGCCCAGCTGCGGTCCTGCGTCGTCTCGATGCCGCGCTCCTCGAGCCGCCCGCGCAGCTCGGCCTCGTCGCGCGACCAGAGCCCGTGCTCGTCGAGCGCGTCGAGCAGCTTCAGCCGCCGCCACGGCGCCTTCAGGTCGACCTCGTGCCCGCGGAAGGTCACCTCCGTCGTCCCGACCGTCTCGCGTGCGACGGTCTCGACCAGCTCCTCGATCCGGGCCATCGTGTCGCGGTAGTCCGCGTAGGCCTCGTACCACTCGACCATCGTGAACTCGGGTGCGTGCTTGTACGAGACGCCCTCGTTGCGGAAGTCCTTGCCGAGCTCGTAGACGCGCTCGAGGCCGCCGACGATCAGGCGCTTCAGGTACAGCTCGGTCGCGATCCGCAGGTAGAAGTCGGCGTCGAGCTCGTTGTAGTGCGTGACGAAGGGGTCGGCGAACGCCCCGCCGTAGCGCGGCTGCAGGATCGGCGTCTCGACCTCCAGGAAGCCGTGCGCGTCGAGGTACCGGCGCACCGCGGCGACGATCCGCGTCCGCAGCTCGAACTGCGCCCGCGTCTCCTCGTTGACGAGCAGGTCGAGGTAGCGCTGGCGGTAGCGCGTCTCGACGTCCGTGACGCCGTGGAAGGTGTCCGGGAGCGGCCGCCGGATCCTTGCGAGCAGCTCGACCTCGGAGGTGACGAGCGACGGCTCGCCGCGACGCGAGCGGCCGGGGCGGCCGGTCACGCCGACGAGGTCGCCGAGGTCGAGGTCGACCTTCTGCTCGGAGATCAGCTGAATCCGGCCCGAGCGGTCGACGAGGTCGAGGAACGTGAGCTTCCCGAGCTCGCGCCGCGCCATCACGCGCCCGGCGACGCGGTGCTCCTCGTCGAGCGTCTCGCCGGACTCGACGCGCTCGGCCTCGACGCGGACCGCAGCGATCGCTTCCCGGTTGGGATACCGCTTCGGCAGCATGCGGGCGAGTCTATTGAGCGGTCTGGGCTGGCAAGGTGACTGGGCTGCTCGAACGTCGCTCAGGGCCGCGGTTCGCTAGCGCCATCTGCGTGAAGTCGTCATGGCCCGCAAGCGGGCCGGACTTCACGCAGCCTTGATCTCGAGGATCTTGAACTTCATCGAGCCGCGCGGGGCCGCGACCTCGACGGTCTCGCCCTTCTTGCGGCCGATGATCGCCTTGCCCACCGGCGACTCGTTCGAGAGCTTGTTCTCGGCGGGGTTCGCCTCG
>DATIER010000083.1:0-4239 GCA_035455605.1 Gaiellaceae bacterium | reverse complement strand
GTGGTTCTCGAACGAGAAGGGCTACGGCTTCATCGAGCGCGAAGGCGGCGAAGACGTCTTCGTCCACTTCTCGGCGATTGCAGGGGAAGGCTACAAGTCGCTGACCGAGGGTCAGCAGGTCGAGTTCGACGTCGTGCAGGGCGATAAGGGCCTGCAGGCGGCGAACGTGCAGGCGATCTAGACCCTTTCCGGAACCGAACAGCCGACGGGGCTCCGGAAGGAGCCCCGTTTCTTTGCACCGATCTCCTCGGTGGCTCCGCGAGCCAGGCGAGCCCCTCGTGGGACAATGAGGAGGAAGATGTCCCAGACAGTCGATCTGCTGACCGCCGCTCGGGACGCCGCGTCTCGTCAGGCCTGGCGAGAGGCGTTCGACGCGTACGCAGGCCTCGACCAGGGCAGCCTGGCAGCCGCCGACCTCGAGCGGTACGGCGAAGCGGCGTGGTGGAGCGGCAAGCTGAGGGAGGCGATCGGTCTGCGCGAGGAGGCATATGCCGCCTTCGCGAGGGAGGGGAGCAAGGCGGCGGCGGCCCGGGTCGCCCTCACGCTCTCGTGGGACGAGTCGAACCGGGGCGCGTTCTCGGTTGCACAGGGCTGGTTCTCGACCGCCGAGCGGCAGCTCGAGGGCGAGGAGGAGTCAGCGGTGCACGGTCGGATCGCGCTGACGCGGGCGGCCCGCGCGATGCTCGCGGAGGGCAACTTTCCCTTGGCGATCGAGAACTTGGATCGCGCGTACGAGCTCGCCCGGCGGTTCGGCGACCGCGACACGCAGATGCTCGCGCTCGTGGCCAAGGGACGCGCGCTCGTCAAGAGCGGCGAGATCGACGACGGGCTGGAGCTGATCGACGAGGCGACCGCGGCGGCCGTCAGCGGGGAGCTCCAGCCGTACTCGACCACGCTCGTCTACTGCATGACGATCAGCTCGTGCCAGGACGTCGGCGACCTCCGTCGTGCCGCCGAGTGGACGGAGGCGGCGAACCGGTGGTGCGACCGGCTCGACGTCACCGGCTTCCCCGGCGCGTGTCGCGTCCATCGCGCCGAGCTCATGCGCATGCGTGGTGATCTGGCGGCGGCCGAGAAGGTGGCGATCGCGGCCTGCGACGAGCTGCTCGACTTCGAGCGCTACATCACCGCGGCCGGCTACTACGAGATCGGCGAGATCCGCCGCCGGCTCGGGGACCTGACTGCCGCCGACGACGCCTATGCGCGGGCCGACGAGCTCGGAGCCGACCCCCAGCCGGGCCTTGCCCTGCTGCGCCTCGCGGAGGGCAAGCTCGAGGCGGCGGTCGCAGGGATCACCCGTGCGCTCGAAGACCTGGACGAGCCGCTCTCGCGGATCCGGCGGCTCCCGGCCCGGGTCGAGATCGCCGTGGCGGCCGGCGACCTGAACACGGCGCGAGCGGCGGCCGCCGAGCTCGCCGGGCTCGTCGACTCGTACACGACCGGTAGCCGCCGCGCTCCTGCGTTCGAGGCGAGCGTTCACGCCGCTTTCGGCCGGGTCGCGCTCGCCGAAGGCGATTCGGAGGCCGCCGTCCGCCGGCTCCGTCAGGCCCGAGACGACTGGCGCGAGGTCGGAGCGCCGTTCGAGACCGCGCAGGCTCGCCTGCTGCTCGGCATCGCGTTCAGACGGCGCGGGGAGGAGCATGCTGCGACGACGGAGCTCGAAGCGGCGCATGCCGCGTTCGAGCGCATCGGCGCAAAGGCCGACGCCGAGCGGGCGGCCGAGCTCCTCGGTCGCCAGCAGACCCGCCGCACGTTCCTGTTCACCGACATCGTCGGCTCGACCCGGCTGCTCGAGACGCTCGGCGACGAGAAGTGGCGCAGGCTGCTCAAGCGACACAACGAGCTGCTCGCGGAGCAGATCGCCAAGAGCGGTGGCGAGGTCGTCCAGCAGACGGGTGACGGCTTCTTCGCCACCTTCGCCACCCCGAGAGCGGCGCTCGAAGCGGCCGTCGCCATCCAGCGCGCGCTCGACGCGGAGATCGTGGCGCCGGACGTCCGGATCGGAGCACACACCGGTGAGGCGTTCCAGGAGGACGGGGCTGCGAATCCCTACGGAGGCGGAGCGGTGCACCTCGCCGCGCGGATCGGCGCAGCGGCAGGGGCCGGCGAGATCCTCGCCAGCCGCGAGACCGTCGAAGGCGCCGGCACCGGCTTCCGAGTCTCGGATCCACGGCCGGCGGCCTTCAAGGGCTTCGCCGACCCCGTCGAAGTGATCAGCGTCGACTGGACCTGACCCGCCGCCGGCTCCGGCGGAGCCTGGGAGCGCCGCTCGTTTGGCAGGATTGACGACGGATGGCGATCTCACGGGCTGAGGTGGTGCACGTCGCGCGACTGGCGCGGCTCGAGCTGACCGACGAAGAGCTCGACCGGTTCGCCGGGCAGCTCGACGCGATTCTCGAGGCCGTCGGCAAGGTCTCCGAGCTCGACCTCGGCAGCGTCGAGCCGACGCTGCACCCGCTCGACCTCGCGAACGTGTGGGCCGAGGACGAGCCGCGGCCCTCGCTGCCGGTCGAGGATGCGCTCGCGAACGCGCCCGAGGTCGAGGACGACGCCTTCCGCGTGCCGGCCGGATGATCGACACGCTGCGACTGACCGCCGAGGTTGCGCAGGGGCTGATCGAGCGCGGCGAGGTGAGCGGCGCGGAGCTGCACCGCGCGTACCTCGACGCGACGGCGGAGCGCGACCCCGAGCTGCACGCGTACCTGTGCACGGTCGAGCAGGCCGAGGGCGCAGGCATCCCGATCGCGCTGAAGGACGTGATCTCGACCAAGGGCGTCGAGACGACCGCGGCCTCGAAGATCCTCGCCGGCTACAAGCCGCCGTTCGACGCGACCGTCGCCGCCCGCTGCAAGGCGGCGGGCCTGCCGCTGATCGGGAAGACGAACCTCGACGAGTTCGCGATGGGCTCGTCCACCGAGAACTCGGGCTACGGGCCGACGCGCAACCCGTGGGACCCGACCCGCGTTCCCGGCGGCTCGTCGGGGGGCTCGGCCGCCGCCGTCGCGGCCGGTCTCGCGCCGTGGGCGCTCGGCTCCGACACCGGCGGGTCGATCAAGCAGCCCGCGGCGCTCTGCGGCGTCGTCGGCCTGCGCCCGACGTACGGGACCGTCTCGCGCTACGGCATCGTCGCGTTCGCCTCGAGCCTCGACCAGGTCGGCCCGATCGCCAAGAACGTCCGCGACTGTGCGCTCCTGCACCGGATCATCGCCGGCCGGGACGCCCACGACTCGACCACCGTCGAGCTGCCCGAGCCGATCGAGCTCCCCGAGGCGGAAGACCTCGAGGGCCTGCGCGTCGGCGTTCCCAAGGAGCTGAACCAGGCCGACGGCATCGAGCCCGGCGTGAGCGAGGCCGTCAACCGCACGATCGAGCGCTGCCGCGAGCTCGGCGCCGAGGTGGGGGAGTGCCGCCTGCCGCGCTCGGTGGAGTACGGCCTGCCCTGCTACTACCTGATCGCCCCCTCGGAGGCGTCGTCGAACCTCGCCCGCTACGACGGCGTCCGTTACGGCCTTCGGGTCGGGGACGGCGACGTGCGGACGATGTACGAGCGCACGCGGGACGCCGGCTTCGGCGACGAGCCCAAGCGCCGGATCATGCTCGGCACCTACGCGCTCTCGGCCGGCTACTACGAGGCGTACTACGGGCAGGCGCAGAAGGTGCGCACCGTCATCAGGCAGGAGCACGACGCGGCCTTCGAGCGCTTCGACGTGCTCGTCAGCCCGACCTCGCCGACGGTCGCGTTCGAGCTCGGCGCCCGCACGGCGAACCCGCTCGCGATGTACGCGGCCGACCTGCTCACGATCCCGTCGAACATGGCGGGCCTGCCGGGGCTCTCGATCCCGTGCGGGCTGAGCGAGGGGCTTCCGGTCGGCTTCCAGCTGATCGGCCGCCAGTTCTCCGAGAACCTGCTCTTCCGCGCCGGCCACGCGCTCGAGCGCGCGATCGGCTTCGACGTCGTCCCGGAGCGCTTCAGGTGAGCTGGGAGCCGGTCATCGGCCTGGAGATCCACGTCCACCTGAAGACGCGGACGAAGATGTTCTGCCGCTGCGAGGTCGCGTACTTCGACCCGCCGAACACGCACACGTGCCCGGTCTGCCTCGCCCTGCCCGGCGCGCTCCCGGTCCCGAATCGCAAGGCGGTCGAGTGGACGATCCTGCTCGGCCACGCGCTCGGCTGCCGCATTCCCGAGCGCGCGAGCTTCCACCGCAAGAACTACTTCTACCCGGACAACCCGAAGGG
>DATIER010000082.1:0-4003 GCA_035455605.1 Gaiellaceae bacterium | reverse complement strand
GAGGGCGTCGAGCCCCCGGACCTCGTGATCGCGGACATTGCGCGGATCGACCCGGACGACGTCGCCGACACGTTCCCGGACGTGCCGCTGCTCGGCTTCACGAACCACATGGACACGGCCGGGCTGCGCCGCGCGCACGCCGCCGGCTTCGACCAGGTGGTGGCGAAATCGGCGCTCTTCGAGCGTACGGAGGAGCTGATCGGAGGGCTGCTCGCCTCGGTAGAGTGACCGGCAAGTGACGTACGTCATCGCCGAGCCGTGCATCGACATCAAGGACAGGTCGTGCGTCGACGTCTGTCCGGTCGACTGCATCCACGAGTTCGAGCGCATCCTGATCATCGACCCCGAGGAGTGCATCGACTGCGGTGCGTGCGAGCCGGAGTGTCCGGTCGAGGCGATCTTTCCGGAGGACGCGCTGCCCGCGAAATGGGAGCCGTTCGTGAAGATCAACTACGCGTACGGCGACGGCGCCGACGTGATCAACAAGCTCACGGACGAGTACGCGACCGAGCACAACGTCCAGAACGAGCCGCTCGAGTAGTTAGGAAACGGCGCGGCCGGGCATCCCGGTCCCGACTCGACCGAGGAGGGATCGCATGCCTCAGAAAGCATGGAGCGCCAAGCGCGAGCGGCAGTACGAGCACATCAAGGAGAGCGAGCAGAAACAGGGTCGCTCGACCAAGCGCGCGAAGGAGATCGCGGCGCGCACGGTCAACAAGGAGCGCGCACGGGGCGGCGAGGCGCGCGAGTCGTCGCGCACCTCGCGGCAGGACGTCTCGCCCGGTCGTCGCGGCGGCCGGCGCTCCGGGACGAACCGTCCCAAGGGGCGCACGAAGGAGCAGCTCTACAACGAGGCCAAGCGGCTGAACATCTCCGGGCGCTCGCGGATGAACAAGCAGCAGCTCCAACGCGCGGTCGACCGCAGGAAGTAGCGCCTGGCTATGCTCCGGCCCGTGACGCCAGAGACCCTGGACCACGTTGCGCTGTGGGTCGCGGATCGCGACCCGATCGCGGACTTCGTCACCTCCCGCGTCGGCATGCACGTCGTCGACCGGACGGACGCCTTCACACTCGTCGGCTCGGACGCGCGGCGCGGGAAGCTGACGCTGTTCGCCGCCGAGGGGCCGCGCGAGCGCGGCGCGCTCGAGCACGTCGCGCTGCGGGTCTCGCGGCTGGCGGACGCGCTGGGCGGCCTCGCGGGGGTCGAGGTCGACCAGCCGCGCGACGGGGAGGCGTACTTCGACGTCCACGAAGGGCTGCGGCTGGGGCTCGTCGAGGCGCCGACGGAGGTCGAGTACGACCTCGACCACGTCGCGCTCTACTCGCGCTCGCCCGAGCAGACGGCGCGCGAGTACGAGTCGCTCGGGTTCTCGGCCGCGGCGCCGGGCCCGTCAGGGGCGCCACGGGTCGAGGTCGGCGGCGCGTTCGTCGAGTTCCACGACGGCGAGCCGGGTGATCCCGAGCGGCCGCTCCTGAACCACCTGGCGGTTCGAGTCGAGTCGGCCGAGCAGCACATCGAGGCCGCGCGTGAGCTAGGCCTCGAGATCGACAACATCGTCGACGCCGCGAACACGTACGCGGTCTTCGTCTGGGGGCCGGAGCGCGTGCGGGTCGAGTACGTCGAGCACAAGCCGACGTTCTCCCTCACCTAGGTGCTGATCTTCGGCGCCGGCCTGGCCGGCCTCGTCGCCGCGGCGCGGGCGCGCGAGCTCGGCGCCGAGCCGACCGTGCTGGAGAAGGGCTCGCGGCCGGGCGGGTCGATGCTGCTCTCGAGCGGCGTGATCTGGCGCTACCGCAGCTTCGACGAGTTCCGGGCGCAGTGCCCGGCGGGCGACGAAGGGCTGCAGCGGCTCGTGCTCGAGCGCCTCGACGAGGGGCTGGCGTGGGTCGAGTCGCTCGGCGCGCCGGTCGTCGAGCGCGAGACCGGGAACTCGCTGACCGCCGGCGTCCGCTTCGACACGCAGGGCCTCACGGACGTGCTCGTCCGCGCCGCCGGACGTGTCCGTTACGGCCACGGCCCAGGGACTGTCCCCGGGACATGGCCGGAAGAGCCGGTGGTGCTCGCGACCGGCGGCTTCCAGGGCGACGCGGGCCTGGTCGAGCGGTACGTGCGGCCGGCTGCGCCGCTGCGGCTCCGGGCGAACCCGTGGAGCGCCGGCGGCGGCCTGCTCGCGGGGCTGGAGCGCGGCGCGGCGCTCAGCGCGGGGCTCGACGAGTTCTACGGTCGCAACATGGCCGACGTCGACTTCGGCGAGGACGAGCTCGTCTCGCTCGCCCAGGTCTACGGCCGCCATGCGCGGATCTTCAACGAGCGCGGCGAGGAGTTCTTCGACCGCGACGCCGTCAGCTGGTCGGAGCTCGAGCTGGTGCAGGCCACTGCGCGTCAGCCGGGCGCCCGGGCCTGGTACCTCCTCGACGACACTGGGCTCGCCCAGCGTGTCCGCTACGGCACCGTCGGCGACCTCGTCGCGCAGGCGCCGACCCGGGTCGGGCCGGACGAGCTGCCGTTCTCGGCACCGGACGGAACCGTCGCCGCGGTGCGCGTCGCGGCCGCGATCACGCACACGATCGGTGGCCTCCGGGTCGACGAGCGGGCGCGCGTGCTCGACGCGGGCGGGCGGCCGCTCGACGGCCTCTACGCGGCCGGCGCCGACGCGGGCGGGATCTCCGCCGGCGGCTACGCGAGCGGCCTCGCCTCGGCGCTCGTGCTCGGTCTGGCCGCGGCCGAGGACGCGCTCAGGTGAGCGGCTGCAGGTAGGCGCAGCGGCGCGAGTCGCCCGGGAGCGGGGAGGGCGCGACCTTCGTCACGCGCAGGCGCTGCTCGCCCTCCTCGACGGTGTCGCCGACGCCCGGCACGTCGCCCTCGCGCTCGCGCAGCTCGTAGCCGTTCGGCGTCCACACGAAGCGCAGGTGCCCGGCCGGCCGCTGCCCGTTCTCGTCCACGAGCGAAAGACTAACCGTGCGCGACGTAGGAGGGCAGCACGACGCGGAGCGCGGTGCCGCCGTCCTCGCCGGCCTCGACCTCGAGCTGCCCGCCCAGCGTCCGGGCCCGCTCCTCGATGTCGTCGAAGCTCGCTCGCCGGCGCTCCCCGGCGCCGTTGTCGGAGACGACGGTCTCGACCGTGCCGTCCGCGCCCTCGGCAACCGTGATCGAGATCCGCGTCGGCGGACCGCGGCGGATCGCCTGGTTCACCGCGTCGCGGACGATCTGGTAGATCGCCACGCGGACGTTCTCCGCCAGCGCGTCGGCGGCCTCGACGTCGAGGTCGAGCTGGATCCGGTGCGTGAGGCCGACCTGCTCCGCGAACGCCCGCACCGCCGGGCCGAAGCCCTGGTCGCGCAGCACGACCGGCTCGATATTGAAGGAGAGGTCGCGCAGCGCGCGGATCGTGTCGCGGTGCCGCTGCAGCGCCGTTCCGAGCACGGAGGTCGCCTCGTCGAGCCGGCCGCCCTCGAGCGAGTCGATCACCGCGTCCAGCATCAGGCTCACCCCCGAGAGCGACTGCACCGCGCCGTCGTGGAGGAAGAGCGCGAGCCTTCGCCGCTCCTCCTGCTCGGCGATGATCAGCTGGTCGGAGAGCCGCGCCCGCTCGGCCTCGCGCACCTGCGCCTCGGCCAGCAGGCGCGCGTTCTCGACCACGCGGCAGGTGAAGTCGACGAGCAGCGTCGCCCGCGCGAGCTCCTCGCGGTCGAGCGCCCGCGAGCGCGTCAGCTGCAGCGCGCCGATCTCCTCGCCGCGGATCCGCAGCGGCAGGACGACCGCGCCGAAGGCGCCGCGCTCTCCCGGGCCCAGCAGCGTCGCCTTCGCGCCGAACAGCTCCTTCGCCTCGCGCCGCGCGCGCTCGAGCACGGCCGCGGGGTCGTGCGCCGCCGCGATCGAGCCCATCGACTCGATCAGCGACTCGAGGAAGCTCGACTGGGCCGAGAGCTCCTCCTCGACCACCTCGTGCCGCCGCCGCTCGGTGACGATCAGGTGCAGCGCGAAGCCGGCCGCGCCGACGAT
>DATIER010000081.1:0-11153 GCA_035455605.1 Gaiellaceae bacterium | reverse complement strand
CGGCGGCCGCGAGCCACGAGTGCCGGCCGCCGAAGCAGAAGCCGACGGTGAAGACGGAGCCGACGCCGAGCGAGCGGAGGTGCTCGACGGCCGCGCGGACGTCGAGCTGGACCTGCTCCGGCGTCAGCGCCTGGACGTGCGGCGGGTGGTCGAACTCCTCGCCGCGCTTCTCGACCCCCGCCGTGCGGCCGAAGTAGTCGAACGCGAGCGCCGCATGGCCTCGCTCGGCGAGGCGCAGGGCGAGTTCCTCGTAGAAGCCGTACAACCCGCGAACGTCCGGCAGGATCACGACCCCGCTCGCGGCCGGCTCGTCCGGCGTCGCCAGAAAGGCCGCGAAGCGGTTGCCGTCGGCCGCCTCCAGCACGAGGTCGTCGTGCGAGACGGCCGCGCCCGAGACGACTGGGATCGGCGGCGACGAGTCGAGCTCGAAGCACATGTGCGCGGAGCCTAGCGAGTGGGTATTGGTGGAACCGTGGACCTGGAGCCGATCGACCAGGCGCTCGGCGCGCGGCTCGAGCGCATCCTCGTCTCGCACCACCGCCGCAGGCTGGCGGGCGTCGGGCGGCTCGGCGCGCTCGACGCTCCCGCGGGCGGCTGGGCCGCGGGCGAGCCGCCGCCGCGGCCGGGCAACCGCTTCGAGATCTTCGTCGACGGCTCGGCCGCGTTCCCGGCGCTCGTCGAGGCGATCCGCGGCGCGCGGTCGTACGTCCACCTGGCCGGCTGGCACTTCACGCCGGAGCTCGAGCTCGAGGGGACGACGCTGCGCGACCTGCTCGCCGAGACGGCGGAGCGCGTCGACGTCCGCCTGCTCCAGTGGGCCGGCGCGCCGCTGCCGCTCTTTCATCCGGACCGGCGCGAGGTGCGTGAGGGCCGCGAGCGGCTCTCGGCCGGCACCCGCATCCGGCACGCGCTCGACGACCGCGAGCGCCCGATGCACTGCCACCACGAGAAGCTCGCGATCGTCGACGGCAAGCTCGCCTTCGTCGGCGGCATCGACCTGAGCCTGCTCGGCGGCGACCGACGCGACGACCCGGCACATCCGGCGCGCGGCGCACTCGGCTGGCACGACGCGGCGTCGCGCGTGGAAGGGCCGGCAGTCGCGGACGTCGCCTCGCACTTGGCGCTGCGCTGGGCCGAGGTCACGGGCGAGGAGCTGCCGCCCGCCGACCCACCGGCGCGCGGCGACGTCCAGCTGCAGGTCGTGCGCACGGTGCCGAACGGCGTCTATGAGCGGCTTCCGCGCGGCGACTTCAGCATCCTCGAGAGCTACCTCCGCGCGCTCCGCTCGGCGGAGCAGCTGATCTACCTCGAGAGCCAGTTCCTGTGGTCGCCGGAGCTCGTCGCCGTGCTCGTCGACAAGCTGCGCAACCCGCCGGGCGACGACTTCCGGCTCGTCGTCGTGCTCCCGGCCAAGGCCAAGAACGGCCAGGAGGACACGCGGGGCCAGCTCGGCGTGCTGGTCGATGCCGACGACGGCGCCGGCCGCTTCCTCGCGTGCACGCTCTGGCAGCCTGGCCCGGGCGGACGGCCGGTCTACGTCCACGCGAAGATCGGCATCGTCGACGACCGCTGGCTGACGATCGGCTCCGCGAACCTGAACGAGCACTCGCTCTTCAACGACACGGAGATGAACGTCGTGACGCACGACCCGGCGCTTGCGCGGCAAACGCGGCTAAGGCTGTGGGCCGAGCATCTCGAATGTGATCCCGCCGACCTGGAGGACGAGCCGGCGCGGATCGTCGACGAGCGCTGGCGCCCGCTGGCGGAGGAGCAGCTCGAGCGCGCCGAGCGCGAGGGGCACGGATCGCGGAAGCTCCGCCTCCTGCCGCGGATCTCCCGCCGCACGAAGGGCGTGCTCGGACCGCTGAACGGTCTGCTCGTCGACGGCTGAGCGCCGCGCCATCGGGGGAAAGCCGCAGCAGGGATCGGCGGCGGCACCGATGCGCCGGCTTGCCCGGAGCGCGACGGTCGGTGCATGGACGCGAGCCCGACGCTCGAGTGCACCGTCGAGCGGCTCCGGGAGTCGCGCGTCACCCTGCCTACCTTCGCCCAGCTCGCCGATCCCACGCTGATCCCCCCCGCGGTCCGCGACGAGCTGGGCGCGGTCGGCCCCGACGAGCCGCACCCGCTGAACCTGTTCCGCGTCCACTGGCACAACGGCCCCGACCGGCGAGGGCTCGTGGACGTGCCGGAGCACGTCGTCCTGCCGCGGGAGCTCACCGGCGTCGACGCGAAGATCGTCGTCGCGCTCGGCGACCGCTTCCCGCTGATCGGCGCGCACAAGGTGCTCGCCGCCTACGGCTGCCTCGCGCCGCGCCTGGCCGACGGCAGCTTCGACCCGGCGCGCCAGCGGGCCGTCTGGCCCTCGACGGGCAACTACTGCCGCGGCGGCGTGGCGATCTCGCGGCTACTGGGCTGCCGCGGCGTCGCGGTTCTGCCGGAGGGGATGAGCCGTGAGCGGTTCGACTGGCTCGAGCGCTGGGTGACCGAGCCGGAGGACGTGATCCGCACGCCCGGCACCGAGAGCAACGTCAAGGAGATCTACGACGAGTGCCGCGAGCTGGCTACGGACCCGCAGAACGTGATCCTCAACCAGTTCGCGGAGTTCGGGAACTACGTCGTCCACCACCACGCGACCGGCCGCGCCCTCGAGCGGGTCTTCGAGGCGGTGCAGGCCGGATCGCCGGGCCTGCGCCTGCGCGCGTTCGTCTCGGCGACCGGCTCGGCCGGCACGATCGCCGCCGGCGACTACCTGAAGGAGCGGCTCGGCTCGCTCGTCGTCGCCGCGGAGGCGCTCGAGTGCCCGACGCTGCTGCTGAACGGCTTCGGCGAGCACAACATCCAGGGCATCGGCGACAAGCACGTGCCGCTGATCCACAACGTGCTGAACACCGACGTCGTGCTCGCGGTCTCCGACCGCGCGACCGACCGGCTCGGCGTCGTGTTCGGCACCGAGGTCGGCCGCCGCTACCTGGCGGGGCGGCGCCGCGTCCCGGCCGCGACGATCGAGGCGCTCTCCTCCCTCGGCCTGTCCGGGATCTGCAACGTGCTCGGCGCGATCAAGGTCGCGAGGCACCTACGGCTCGGGCCCGACGACGCCGTCGTGACCGTCGCGACCGACGGCGCGGCGATGTACGACAGCGAGCGCGAGCGGGCGCTCGTGAAGCAGTTTCCGGACGGCTTCGACGAGGTCGCGGCCGCGGAGGCGTTCGCCGAGCACGTGCTCGGGGCGACGACCGACAACCTGCGCGAGCTGACGCGCGAGGAGCGCGAGCGCATCTTCAACCTCGGCTACTTCACCTGGGTCGAGCAGCAGGGCGTCTTGCTCGAGGACTTCGAGGCGCGGCGCGACCCGGGCTTCTGGGCCGGCGTCCGCGGTCTGGCCGACGAATGGGACGTGCTGATCGAGGAGCTGAACGCGAGGGCGGGCGTCCTGGAGGCGGTGTGAGCCGCCCCGTCAGCCGTCTCGTCTGCGCCGGCTGCGGCGCCGGGCCTCCGCCGTCCGACCCGTATCCGTTCCGCTGCCGCAACGCCGGCCGCGACGACGACGTCGACCACGTGCTGCGCCGCGAGCTCGACCTGGCCGCGCTCGAGTTCCCGCCGGCAGACCACGAGCCGGACCCGTTCCTGCGCTACCGCCCGCTTCTCCACGCCTACCACCTCGGCCTCTCCGACGACGGCTTCTGCGCCCTCGTGCGGCGGCTCGACCTGCGCGTGGCGGAGGTGGACGGCCACGGCTTCCGGGTCACGCCGTTCGAGCGCAGCGACGAGCTGAGCGACCTGCTCGGCTTCCGCCGCGCCGGCGGCGTCTGGGTCAAGGACGAGACCGGCAACGTCTCGGGCTCGCACAAGGCGCGGCACCTGTTCAACGTGCTCGTCCACCTCGAAGCCGCGGAGCAGCTCGGCCTGACCGACCCCGCGAACCGGCCGGAGCTCGCGATCGCCAGCTGCGGGAACGCCGCGCTCGCGGCCGCGGTCGTCGCACGGGCGGGCGGGCGCGCGCTGCGCGTCTTCGTCCCCGTCGACGCCGACCCCGTCGTGCTCGAGCGGCTGGAGCAGCTCGGCGCGCGGGTCGAGATCTGCGAGCGGACGGACGAGCCCGGCGACCCGACCTACCGCCGGCTCCTGCGGGCGCTCGACGAGGGCGCGCTGGCGTTCACGTGCCAGGGCAACCTCAACGGCCTCGCCGTCGAGGGCGGGCAGACGCTCGGCTACGAGCTGGCCACGAGCGGCGTCCCGCTCGACCGGCTGGTCGTCCAGGTCGGCGGCGGAGCGCTCGCGAGCGCGTGTGCCCACGCCTTCCGCGAGGCGGCCGCGCTCGGCGCGGTCGCCGCCACCCCCCGGCTCGACACCGTCCAGACCGAAGGCGCGTGGCCGCTCAAGCGGGCCTTCGACGCGGTGGCCGCCCGCGGCGACCTCGCCTACGCGGCCTCCCACCGCTCGGAGTTCATGTGGCCGTGGGAGCGCGAGCCGCGGAGTGTCGCCCACGGGATCCTCGACGACGAGACCTACGACTGGCTCGCGGTCGTCGAGGGGATGCTCGGCACCGGCGGCACGCCGCTCGTCGTCTCGGAGGAGCGGCTCGTCGAGGCGAACGAGCGAGCGGTCGAGGCGACCGGGATCGACGTCGACCCGACCGGCTCGGCCGGCCTCGCCGGCCTGCTCGCGCTGCGCGAGGCGGGCGCCGTCGGGGACGAGGAGCGGGTCGGAGTGCTGTTCACCGGGGTTCGCCGCGCAGCGGGCCCCCGACCACGGAGGCAAGACGATGAGGAGCTTTCTGGGACGCGACATCCTGTCGCTGAAGGAGTTCGAGCGCGCTGACTTCGAGCGGGTCTTCGAGGTGTGCGACCGGCTCGCGCCGATCGCGCGCGACCGCCGCAACTCGGACCTGCTCGCGCACAAGACCCTGCTGACCGCCTTCTACCAGCCGAGCACGCGCACGCGGCTCGCGACGGAAGCGGCCATGCACCGGCTCGGCGGCCACGTGCTCGGCTTCGCCGACGTGAAGATGACCCGGGCCGGCGACTTCTACCAGGAGTCGATCAAGGACACGGTCCACATGCTCGAGTACTACGGCGACGTGATCGCGATGCGCCACTTCGAGCAGGGCGCTCCCGCGGAGGCAGCGCGCTGGTCGTCCGTGCCCGTGATCAACTGCGGCGACGGCTGGGGCGAGCACCCGACCCAGGTGCTGACCGACCTCTACACGACGCAGCAGGAGCTCGGCTCGATCGACGGCCGCACCTTCCTGCTCGTCGGCGACATGCGCATGCGGACGATGCACTCGATCCTCTACGCGCTCTCGCAATTCGACGCGAAGGCGTACGTCGTCGGGCCGCCCGAGATGTCGCTCCTTCCCGACTTCATGCTCGAGCTCGACGAGCGGAACGTGCAGTACGAGGAGGCCGACTCGGTCGAGGACGTGATCGCCGAGTGCGACGTGATCTACATGGAGCCCGTCGTGCAGGCCGACTACTCGGTCTCGCGCGAGGAGCGCTCGGGCAACGGCGGCGTCGCGACCACGCCGCGCACCTACCAGGTCACGCGCGAGCTGCTGCGCGAGAAGGCGAAGACGCAGGCGATCATCCTGCACAGCCTGCCGCGGATGGACGAGCTGCCCGCCGACGTCGACGAGACGCGGCACGCGCGCTACTGGACGGAGGCCTTCAACGGCGTCGTCCTGCGGATGGCGCTCCTGACACTGGTGCTCGGCGCCGTGGAGTGAGCATGGAGTTCGTCCTCAACGGCGAGCCGGTCTCGGCGGAGCTCGAGGAGGGACAGACCCTGCTCGAGCTGTTGCGCGAGGGCTTCGGCCTCCACTCGGTGAAGGACGGCTGTGCGCCCGAGGGCTCGTGCGGCGCGTGCACGGTGCTCGTCGACGGCCGCGCCGCCGTCTCCTGCGCACAGCCGGCGGCGCGGGTCGCCGGCAAGCACGTCGTCACGCAGGAGGGGCTGACCGCCGAGCAGCGCGAGCTCTGGGCGCGCTGCTTCGTCGCCGCCGGCGCCTCGCAGTGCGGCTACTGCTCGCCCGGGATCGTGCTGAAGGCCGAGTCGCTGCTGACGAGGAAGCCGGAGCCGACCCGCGCCGAGATCGAGCGGGCCCTGCTCGGCAACCTCTGCCGCTGCACCGGCTACACGAAGATCGTCGAGGCGATCGAGCTGGCGGCGGCGGCCCGGCGAGGCGAGCCGCCGCCGGAGCCGGAGGGCGGCGGCCGCGTCGGCGCGCGCAGCGGCCGGTACCTCGGCACCGAGCTCGCGCTCGGCGACAAGCCGTTCGTCGGCGACCTCGTCGAGCCGGGGATGCTGCACGGAGCGCTGCGCTTCTCCGACCACCCGCGCGCGCGGGTCGTTCGGGTGGACGTCTCCAAGGCGCGGGCGTACCCGGGCGTCGTCGCGGTCCTGACCGCGGAGGACGTGCCGGGAGAGCGGGCCCAGGGGGTCCTGACGAGGGACTGGCGGCAGCTCGTGGGCGCGGGCGAGGAGACGGCGTACGTGGGGGACGTGCTCGCCGTCGTCGGCGCGGAGACGCGCCGCGCAGCCCGGGCCGCCGCCGCCCTCGTCGAGGTCGAGTACGAGCTGCTCGACCCCGTCACCGACCCGTTCGACGAGCGGGCGCGCGAGCTCTCGGTCTCCGAGCTCAGGCGCGGCGACGTCGACGCCGCGCTCGCCGGCGCCGCGCACGTCGTGAGCGAGCGCTACCGCACGCAGTTCATCGAGCACGCGTTCCTGGAGCCGGAGGCGGCGCTCGCCGTTCCCGAGGACGGCGGCCTCCGCGTCTACTCGCAGGGCCAGGGCGTCTGGGAGGACCGCCGCCAGATCGCGTCCTTCCTCGGCCTGCCCGAGAAACGGGTTCGCGTGACGCAGGTGGCGACCGGCGGCGCGTTCGGCGCCAAGGAGGACCTGAGCGTCCAGTGCCACGCGTCCCTGCTCGCGACCGTCACCGGCCGTCCGGCGCTCGTGACCCTCAGCCGACGCGAGAGCCTCCGCTTCCACTCGAAGCGGCACGCGCTGTGGCTCGACTACACCGCCGGCTGCGACGAGAACGGCCGCCTGCTCGCGGTGCGCGCGCGGATCGTCGGCGACACCGGCGCGTACGCGAGCGTCGGCGAGAAGGTGCTCGAGCGCGCTGCGGGCCACGCCTGCGGCGCCTACCGCGTGCCGAACGTCGACGTGGTCGCGCGAGCCGTGCACACGAACAACCCCCCGTGCGGGGCGATGCGCGGCTTCGGCGTCAGCCAGTCGAACTTCGCGATCGAGGGCGTGCTCGACCTGCTCGCCGAGCGAGTCGGGATCGACGGCTGGGAGATCCGCTGGCGCAACGCGCTCGAGGAGGGCGACCGCTTCGCCACCGGTCAGCTGCTCGGCCCGGGCGTCGGCCTGAAGCGGACCCTGCTCGCCGTGCGCGACGCGTACGAGGGCGCGCGCTTCGCCGGCATCGCCTGCGGGGTCAAGAACACCGGCATCGGCAACGGCGTGCCGGAGCGCGGGCGCGTCCTGCTGCGGCCCGAGGACGACAGCACGGTGACGCTCTTCCACTCCTGGACCGAGATGGGCCAGGGCGTGAACACCGTGCTCGCGCAGCTCGCGTGCGACGAGCTCGGCCTCGCGCCGGAGCGGCTGCGGGTCGTCGTCGACACCGAGCACGAGCTCGACACCGGCCAGACGACCGCCTCGCGCGCAACCGTGCTCGGCGGCAACGCCGTGCTCGACGCGGCGCGCCGGCTGAAGGCCGAGCTGAACGGCAAGCGGCTCGACGAGCTCGCGGGGCGCGAGTTCCCGGGCGAGTTCCTCGTCGACTGGACGACCGCGCTCGACGACCCGGAGCCGGTGACGCATCTCGCCTACGCGTGGGCGACCCAGGTCGTGATCCTCGACGACGAGGGCCGGCTCGAGCGTGTGGTCGCGGCGCACGACGTCGGCAGGGCGATCAACCCGACGCTCGCCGAGGGGCAGGTCGAGGGCGGCGTCCACATGGGCCTCGGCCAGGCGCTCTCGGAGGAGTTCGTCGTCGAGAACGGCGTGCCGATGACCGAGACGCTCAAGTCCCTGCACATCATCCCGCCGACCGGGATGCCGCCGGTCGAGTGCATCCTGATCGAGGAGACACAGCCGGAGGGCCCGTTCGGCGCGAAGGGCCTCGGCGAGGCGGCGGTGGTGCCGACCTGTGCCGCGACGGCTGCGGCCCTCCACGCCTTCGACGGCGTCCGGCGCACGCGCCTGCCGATGAAGGACGCCCCGGCCGCGCTCGCGGCCGTGCCGCACCTGGCGCGCCGGAAGGTGCCCGCATGACCGTCCTCGCCGGCGCGACCGTGGTGCGCTCGCTCGACCCGCTGCGGATCGCCGAGACGGACGTCCACGTCCGCCACGGCCGGATCGTGCGCGCCGGCGGCGGCACGCGCCGCGAGTGCTCGGGCTGCCTGGTCGTGCCGGGCAACGTCTGCTCGCACACGCATCTCTACTCGGCGCTCGCTCGGGGCATGCCCTACGGGCTCGAGCCGCCGGAGGACTTCCTGCAGATCCTGCAGCGCGTGTGGTGGCGCCTCGACCGCGCGCTCGACGAGGACACGGTGCGTGCCTCCGCGCTCGTCGGGGGGATGGAGGCGCTCCTGGCCGGGACGACGACCCTGATCGACCACCACGCCTCGCCGAACGCGATCGACGGCTCGCTCGACGTGATCTCGGAGGCGCTGGCCGGGCTCGGCGTCCGCTCGGTGCTCTGCTACGAGACCTCCGACCGCGACGGGCGGGAGCGGGCGACGGCCGGTATCGAGGAGAACCGCCGTTTCCTCGCGCGCGTGCGCCGCGAGCAGCCGGCGCTCGTCCGCGGGCTCGTCGGCGCGCACGCTTGCTTCACGCTCTCGGACGAGACGCTCGCCGCCTGCGCGGAGGTCGGCCCGCTGCACGTCCACGCGGCCGAGGACGGCGTCGACGTCTCGGCGGTCGAGCGGCTCGCCCGCCTGGGCGCGCTGCGCGAGGACACGCTGCTCGCGCACGGCGTCCACCTCTCGGAGCTGGAGCTCGAGCGGGTGCGGGACGCGGGCGCCTCGGTCGCGCACAACGCGCGCTCGAACATGAACAACGCCGTCGGCCACGCCAGCCTGGGCGAGCTCGGACCGCGCGTCAGCCTCGGCACGGACGGGATCGGCGCGGACATGTTCGAGGAGTCGCGCGCCGCGTACCTCCGCCTGCGCGAGGCCGACCTCGACGCGGCGCCGGACTGGCCGCTGGCGCGGCTCGCGGAGGGCGCGCGCCTGGCGGGGCGCCTGTTCGACGAGCCCCTGCTCGGCACGCTCGAGCCGGGAGCGCCGGCCGACCTGGTCGTGCTCGACTACGCGGCGCCGGCGCCGGTGCGCGAGAACAGCTTCGCCGGCCACTGGGTCTTCGGCCTCGCGTCGCGGCACGTGCGCGACGTGATGGTCGCGGGCGAGCTCGTCGTCGCCGACCGGCGCCTCACCCGCATCGACCAGCAGCAGCTCGCGGCGAAGGCCTCCGGCGAGGCCGAGCGCCTCTGGCGCCGCCTCGAGGAGATCCCGCCGCACGACTTCGAGCCCAAGGGAGGAAGGAGATGGCAGTCGCCGCTCGTCAACGCGTAGCGCTCTACCTGCAGGACAAACACCCGATCCGCGAGGGGATGGAGTACGCGCGGCTCGCCGAGGAGCACGGGTTCGAGGCCGTCTGGCAGGCCGAGAGCCGGCTCGTCCGCGAGGCGACCGTGCCGATGGCGGCCTTCGCCGCCGTGACCGACCGGATCGCGATCGGCGCCGGCGTCGTCAACACCTGGACGCGCAACGTCGGCCTGCTCGCCGCGACCTTCTCGACCCTCGACGACCTCGCGCCCGGCCGCATCCGGCTCGGGCTCGGCTCTTGGTGGGAGCCCCTTGCGTCGAAGGTCGGCGTCGACCGGCGCCGCGTCCGCGTCGCGATGCGCGAGACGGTCGAGGCGACGCGCCGGCTGCTGGCGATGGAGCGTGTCAGCTACCACGGCGAGTTCGTGCACCTCGACGACGTCGAGATCGACATCGTCCACGGCGACCGCTCGCCGAAGCACGTGCCGATCTACGTCGGCGCGACCGGGATGAAGATGATGGAGCTCGCCGGCGAGATCGGCGACGGCGTCCTGCTCAACTACCTCGTCGGCCCCGGGTACGACCGGCAGGCGATGGAGCACCTGGCGCTCGGCGCCGAGCGTGCCGGCCGCCTGCTCGACGAGATCGACCGGCCGCAGCTCGTCGTCTGCTCGCTCGACCCGGACCGCTCGCTCGCGCTCGACCGCTCGCGGGAGCTCGTCGCGCAGTACCTCGGCCAGCAGCCGCACATCGGCAAGGCGAGCGGCGTCGCCGACGAGCTGCTCGAGGAGATCGGCCGCGTGCTCACCTGGCCGGCGACGCCCGAGCAGATCGAGCGGGCGATGGCGCTCGTCCCGGACGACGTCGTGCAGCTGATCACGGCCTCGGGGACGGCCGACGAGTGCCGCGCGAAGGTCGAGGAGTACGTCGAGGCCGGCTGCACGTGCCCGGTGCTCTACCCCCTCGGCGACGACGTGCCGGCGATGATCGAGGCCTTCGCGGCGGTGGCCGTGTGAGCGTCGCGCTCCAGCCGCGGACGCTCGAGGAGGCGCTCGAGCTCCGCAGCGCGCACCCGGAGGCGCTCCCGGTCGCCGGCGGCACGGACGTGATGGTCGAGGTCAACCTGCACGGTCTCCGGCCGCCCGCGCTGCTCGACCTCTCGCGCGTTCGCGAGCTGACGACGTGGTCGCGCGACGACGGGCTCGTACGCGTCGGCGCCGGAATGACCTTCGCCCGGATCGCCGACGAGCTGGCGGAGTTCCGGCCGCTGGCGCAGGCCGCGCGCGCGTTCGCGTCGGCGCAGGTGCGACGGCGGGCGACGATCGGCGGCAACCTCGTCACCGCCTCGCCGGCGGCCGACGGGGTGGCGGTGCTCGCCGCCTACGACGCGGACGTCGTCGTCGCCTCGGCCGGCCGCCCCGAGCGGCGCGTGCCGTGGCAGGAGCTCGCCGTCGGCCCGAAGCAGACGTCGCTCCGCCCCGACGAGCTCGTGACGCGCGTGGAGTGGCGGGCCGTGGACGGGCCGGGGTCGTTCTCGAAGCTCGGCGTCCGCAACGCGATGGTGATCGCGGTGGCGAGCGTCTGCGT
>DATIER010000080.1:0-2052 GCA_035455605.1 Gaiellaceae bacterium | reverse complement strand
CCCTCCTCGAGCTTGATGTCGACGCCGCGGCCGGCCATGTTCGTCGCGATCGTGACCGCGCCCTTGCGGCCGGCCTCGGCGATGATCCCGGCCTCCTTCTCGTGCTGCTTCGCGTTCAGCACCTGGTGCGGGATGCCCTGGCGGTCGAGCAGCTGCGAGAGGTGTTCCGACACCTCGACCGAAATCGTGCCGACGAGGACGGGCTGCCCCTTGACGTGACGCTCCTTGATGTCCTCGATCGCGGCGTTGTACTTCGCCTCGGCCGTCTTGAAGATCAGGTCGTTCTCGTCGGCGCGGGCGACCGCGACGTTGGTCGGGATCTCGACGACGTTCAGGTCGTAGATCTCGACGAACTCCTTCTCCTCGGTCTTCGCGGTGCCGGTCATGCCGGCGAGCTTGTCGTAGAGGCGGAAGTAGTTCTGCAGCGTGATCGTCGCGAGCGTCTGGTGCTCCTCCTGGATGCGAACGCCCTCCTTCGCCTCGACCGCCTGGTGCAGGCCCTCCGACCAGCGTCGGCCTTCCATGATCCGGCCGGTGAACTCGTCGACGATCTTGACCTCGCCGTCCTGGACGACGTAGTCGACGTCGCGCTGGTAGAGCGCCTGCGCCTTGAGCGCCTGATTGAGGTGGTTGACGCGCTGGCCGTTGCGCGGGTCGTAGAGGTTGTCGATCCCGAGCGCGCGCTCGACGGCCTCGATCGAGCCCTGCATCGGCGAGACCGTCTTGTGCTTCTCGTCGTACTCGAAGTCGGCGCCGGAGGCCTCGCCCGAGCCCTTCGGGTCGCCCGGCTTCGAGGCGTAGCCGGTGAGGGAGCGGGCGACGCGCGCGAAGTCGTAGTAGACCTGCGCGGCGGTCTCGGGCTCGCCGGAGATGATCAGCGGCGTCCGCGCCTCGTCGATCAGGATCGAGTCGACCTCGTCCACGATCGCGAAGTCGTGGCCGCGCTGGACGACGCCGTCGAGCGTGACGGCCATGTTGTCGCGCAGGTAGTCGAAGCCGAACTCGGAGTTCGTGCCGTAGACGACGTCGGCCGCGTAGGCCTCGCGCCGCTCGTCGAACGGCATCATGTTCTGGATGAAGGAGGCACGCATGCCGAGCGCCTCCCAGACGGGCGCCGTCCATTCCGGGTCGCGCTTGGCGAGGTAGTCGTTGACCGTGACCAGGTGCGCGCTCCTGCCGGTGAGGGCGTTCAGGTAGAGCGGCTGGACGGCGACGAACGTCTTCCCCTCGCCGGTCTTCATCTCGGCGATGTCGCCCTCGTGGAGGACGATGCCGCCCATCTGCTGCACGTCGAAGAGGCGGATGCCCATCGTGCGCTTGAATGCCTCCCGGACGGCCGCGAACGCCTCGAACACGAGCTCGTCGACCGGCTCGCCGTTCTCTATCCGCTGCCGGAACTCGACCGTCTTGCCGGCGAGCTCGACGTCGCTCAGCGTCTCGAACTCGGGCTCGAGCGTGCCGATGTAGGCCGCCTGCTCGGCGAGCCGCTTGACGCGCCGGCCCTCGCCGAAGCGGAGGACCTTCTCGAGGGAGCCCAGCTGCTGGGACATTCGTCTTAGGGTAGCGACCCTACAGCGGGTCGGCCTCGATCTCCCAGAGGTCGCCGTCGAGCCGCCTGGCGCGGACGACGTAGTGCTGGCCCTCGGCCTCGCCGAGCCGCTCGAGCGCCTTCTCGCTGCCGAACACGCGCGAGCCGTCGACCCTCAGCACGCGCTCGTCGGCGCCGGCGACCAGCTCGAGCTCGTCGCCCGCGGCCTCGAAGCTCTCGACCCGGATCCGCGACGCCGCGACGCCCCAGCTGTCGCCCTCCTGCCGCACGGCCTCGGCGCGGTAAGGCGCGCGCAAGCTGGCCTCGATCGCCTCCGCCAGCGAACCGAGGGTCTCCGGCGGCTCGTCCTCGTCCACGATCAGGTCGCCGTTCGGGAGCGCGACGAAGTGGACCTCGTCGCCTTCGAGCCCCGGCGCCTCGGCCGTGGCGACCGCGTCCCAGCGGCGCTGGCGCGGGACCCCGTGGATTCCGACGACGCCCCAGTTCGGGGTCGTGTCGACAGG
>DATIER010000079.1:0-6702 GCA_035455605.1 Gaiellaceae bacterium | reverse complement strand
GGGCCGCCTGGGCGCTGTGTGGATCCCGCGAGGACGCGGAGGACCTCGTCCAGGAGACCTACGCGCGAGTGCTGTCGCGCCCGCGCCTGCTCCGCAACGAGGACGACCTCGGCTACCTCCTCCGCGCCCTGCGCAACACCTTCCTGAACCGGAAGCGGACCGAGCAGCGCCGGCTACGGCCCGCGCCACTCCCCGACGAGCTCGACCTCGTGCAGGATCCGCATGCGCGGGAGCCGCAGCTCGCCCTCGAAGCGGGCGAGCTGTACGCGGCGATCGCAGAGCTCCCGGATGACTTTCGCGACGTGGTCGTAGCCGTCGACGTCACGGGCCTCTCGTACAAGGAAGCCGCACGGGCCCTGCGAATTCGCGAAGGGACGGTGATGAGCCGGCTCTACCGCGCTCGCCAGCAGGTCATCCGCAGGATCGACGGCGGCTCCCGATGACCGGCGCGGCGTCGGTCAACCGCTCGGCTCGGCGGTTCCGACGAGCACTTTCCGGCCCGAGGAAGCCTGGTCGCCGTTCGCCTGCTCGCGCGTCACCGTCAGCGCCGGGAACTCCTGCGGAGAGACACCGGCCCAGAGCGTGACCCTTCTCGCCTCGTTGAACGTTCCGATCGGGACGAGCACTCCGGCCTTGCTGCGCAGCCACGCTTCGTAGAAGCGCCCGCCGTCGAGGCGGGGAAGCCCTGAGGCATCGAGCTCGATCCTCCAGCCGGAGGACGTCCTGGTCAGCGTCGCCGCGCCGCTCGCTCCCGGCGCCGCCGGTGTCGCCGCGAGGGCGGCGCGGAACTGCTCCCCGGACGTACTCGGACGGGAGACGACCAACCCGATGGCGACTGCCGCCGCGACGGCAGCAGCCGCGGCACCGGCCAGCAGCACTCGCCGGGGCGAGCGCGCCGGCCGGGCGCGGCCGCCGGACTCGATGCGTCGGCGCAGGTCGTCCGGCGCCTTCACCTCGACCGCCGCGCTCTGCGCGAGCGCGACCGCGCGCTGTTGCTCGGCAAGGCGGTCGGCGAGCTCCGGCGAGGCCGCGACCTCCTCCTCGAGGGCGCGACGGCGATCCGCCGGCAGCGATCCGTCCGCCAGCGCCGCCAGCTCGGCGAGCTCCCGGCCGTCTGCGTCGTCTCGTTGGCGCCCTCTCAGTGGCACGGCACGCCGAACGGTAGCTCCGTGCCGCAGGCGGAGGTCGCCTCTGCGCGGGTGGACCAGAACGCCATCACATCTTCAAAGACCCCGGAGCGCGGGAGCTATTCCACGTCCCGGCGGGAATAGCACGGCGGCCGCGGTGTCCTTGGGAGTCGACAGGTAAACGGCTTCGAAAGGATCACCATGGACAAGCACACTCGACTCACGGCGCGGCGCGAGACGCGCCCGGCCGTGGGCAAGGACGTCAATCGCGCGCGACTCGCACGCGTGCTCGTCCTTGTCGTTCTCGCCCTGGCCGCGGCCGTCCTCACGACGGCGGCCGCCGCCGCGAGCCGCAGCGGGGCGGTGGTCAAGCTGCGTCAGAGCAGCCTCGGCCAGATCCTCGTCGACTCGCACGGCAGGACGCTCTACCTGTGGGCGCACGACAAGCACCACAAGAGCACCTGCTACGGCGCCTGCGCCCTCTACTGGCCGGCGTTCACCACCCGCGGCAAGCCGAGGGCGATCGCAGGCGCACGGCAGGCGCTCCTGAGCACCACCCGGCGCAGGGACGGCCGGCTGCAGGTCACCTACCACGGGCATCCGCTGTACCGCTTCTCGGGAGACTCGAAGGCGGGCGACACCTCCGGCGAGGGGCTGACCGACTTCGGCGGCAGGTGGGACCCGGTCTCGGCTGCCGGTCTCGCAGTCCAGAAGAGCCCGATGGATTCGAACCACTTCAAGCGGCCGAAGCTGGCCCACGGACTCCTCAGGATCGAGGGCACGTCCGGCGCAGACAAGCTCGCCCTGCGTCTGAAGGCGGGCTACGCGCAGACGCTCCAGGTCGATGTCGGGGACGACGGCTCGGCCGACTTCAGCTTCGATCGCAAGAAGATCGCCAAGATCGCGGTTCAGACACAGAACGGCGACGACTCCGTGCGCATCGACGAGAGCAACGGCGTCTTCACCGACACTATCCCGACCACGATCGACGGCGGCCCGGGGAACGACACCATCGCCGGAGGCTCGGGGAACGAGACGCTGATCGGCGGCGACGGCAACGACGTGATCGACGGCAACAAGGGCAGCGACACCGCCCTGCTCGGGGCCGGCGACGACGTCTTCGTCTGGGACCCGGGCGACGGCAGCGACATCGTCGAGGGCCAGGACGGCTCCGACACGATGCGCTTCAACGGCGCTGCCGCGGCGGAGCAGTTCACGCTCTCCGCGAACGGCAACCGGCTCCGGTTCCTCCGGGACGTCGGCAACATCACGATGGACACCGCGGGCGTCGAGCGGATCGACGTCAACACCCTCGGTGGCGCCGACCTCGTCACCGTGAACGACCTGAGCGGCACCGACGTCGCCAGCGTCAACGTCGATCTCGCCGGCAGCCTCGGCGGGACGACCGGCGACGCTGCCCTCGACAGCGTGGTCGTGAACGGCACCGCGGGCGACGACGCGATCAAGGTCGGCGGGGACACGTCGGGTGTGGCCGTCTCCGGCCTGCGATCGCAGGTGTCGATCCAGCACCAGGAGCCGACCGACCAGCTCGCGGTGAGCGGGCTCGCCGGCAACGACTCGATCGACGCCTCCGGACTCGCCGCCGGCGCAATCGCGCTCACGCTGGACGGCGGAGCCGGAAACGACACGATCGCCGGCGGGCAGGGCGTGGAGACCTCGCTCGGCGGCGACGGCAACGACGTGATCGACGGCAACAAGGGCAACGACACCGCCTTGATGGGCGCCGGCGACGACGTCTTCGTCTGGGACCCGGGCGACGGCAGCGACATCGTCGAGGGCGGGGACGGCCGCTCCGACACGATGCGCTTCAACGGCGCAGCCGCGGCCGAGCAGTTCACCCTCTCGGCAAACGGCAACCGGCTCCGCTTCTTCCGCGACGTCGGCAACGTGACGATGGACACCGTCGGTGTCGAGCAGGTCGACGTGAACGCCCTCGGCGGCGCCGACCTCGTCACCGTCGACGACCTCAGCGGCACCGACGTCCGCAACGTCAACGTCGACCTCGCCGGCAGCCTCGGCGGGACGGCGGGCGACGGAGCGGTCGACCGGGTGGTCATGAACGGCACCGCCGGCGACGACGCGATCGACGTCAGCGGCGACTCCGGCGCAGTGAACGTGGGAGGCCTCGACCCGCGGGTCGCGATCTCCCACCCCGAGGCGACCGACCGTCTCGAGCTCGATGCGCTGCAGGACAACGACACCGTGAACACGGCCGGACTGGCCGCGGGCGCGATCCAGGTGTTCGTGGACGGCGGCCTTCTCCCCTGAGGCGAGCCTGCCACGAGCGTCATCAGCGGGGCCTCCGACCTGGAGGCCCCGCCCGGCCCGTCCCGCTCGGAGGAGCCTGGGCCGTCTTGCCGTTCTGCAGCCAGGTCTAGGATGCGGCGCGGTGGAGGAGCGGAGCGACAAGCGCTGGACGCTGGTGGCCGTCTGCATGACGACCTTCATGCTCCTGCTCGACATCACGGTCGTGAACGTCGCCCTGCCGAGCATCCAGCACGACCTCGATGCCGGCCTGGCCGGGCTGCAGTGGGTGGTCGACGCCTACGCGATCACGCTCGCGGCGCTGATCCTGACGATGGGCGCGCTCGCCGACCGCTACGGACGACGGCTCGTCTTCATGGTCGGCGTCGGCGTCTTCAGCACGGCGTCGCTGCTCTGCGGGCTCGCCTGGTCGATCGCCGCGCTCGACGTCGCCCGCGCGCTCCAGGGCATCGGCGGCGCGGCGCTCTTCGCGACCTCGCTGGCGCTGATCGGCGCCACGTACCAGGGGCGGGAGCGCGCGGGCGCGATCGCCGTCTGGGGCGCGACGATCGGCGCCGCCGTCGCCTCCGGGCCGCTCGTCGGCGGGATCCTGACCGAGGCGCTCGGCTGGCGCTGGGTCTTCTTCGTCAACGTCCCCGTCGGCGCCTTCGCGCTCTACGTCGCGCTGACGCGGATGGGCGAGTCGCGGGACGAGCGCGCGGTGCGCACGGATGTCTGGGGGCTCGTCACGTTCTCGGGCTCGCTCTTCCTGATCGTGTTCGGGCTCCTGCGCGGAAACGCGAGCGGCTGGAGCAGCGGCCTGATCCTCGCCTCGCTGATCGGCGGCGTCGCGCTCCTCGCAGTGTTCGTCGCGGTCGAGCTGCTGCAGGAGCGGCCGATGCTCGACCTCGGGCTCTTCCGCAGCCCGGGCTTCGTCGGCGTCTCGATCGCGACCTTCTGCCTCGGCGGCGGGATGTTCGCGCTCTTCCCCTTCCTCTCGATCTACCTGCAGGACGTGCTCGGCTACGGGCCGCTCGGCGCCGGCCTGCGCTTCCTGCCGCTCACCGTCTTCGTGTTCACGGTTCCGATCGTGACGCGCAACGTCGCGCAGCGCGTCGCCGTGCGGTGGATCCTCGCCTTCAGCTTCGCGCTGATCGCGGTGGCGCTGCTGCTGATGCACGGCCTGGCCGCCGGCTCGCGCTGGACGGCGCTCCTGCCCGGCCTGATCGTCGCGGGCATCGGGATCGGCCTCGCGAACCCGACGATCGCGGCGGCCGCGCTCCGCGTCGTCGACCCGACTCGCACCGGGATGGCCTCCGGCGTGAACAACGCCTTTCGCCTCGGCGGCCTCTCGATGGGCGTCGCCGCGCTCGGCGCGATCCTCGAGAGCCGCGCCTCGACGTCCCTGGTCGCGTCGCTCGGCCCGCGCGGGCACTCGCTCGCCTCCGCCGTCGCCGCGACGGGCGCTCGCGTCGGCAGCGGCAAGCCGCAGCTCCAGCACGCGGCGACGGTCGCGTTCGTCAGCGGCCTGAACGGGGTCCTGCTGGTCGGCTGCGCCGTGATCGCGGTCGGCGGGCTCGCCGCCGGGGCACTGGTGGAGCTCCAGCCGCTGCCGGCCGCGCCGCCACAGGCCGAGGCCGGCGCGGCCGAGCCGCACGAGGCCGCGAGCCCGTCTAGCTAGCCGAGCGGAACGAGACGCAGCACGGCCGGCGCCGGATCAGTCGGCACCCGGGTTCCAGATGATCTCCCAGAGGTGGCCGTCGAGGTCGCGGAAGTACCCGGAATAGATGCCCCACGGCCGCTCGCGGGCCGCGGTCACGGCGGCGCCGGCGGCCTGCGCCTGCTCGAGCAGCTCATCGACCTCGGCGCGACTCCGCACGAGGTGCCCGAGGCTGAACTCGCCGGGGCGCGCCGGGCCGGCGGGAATCGCCGCGTCCTTGGCGAGGTCGCTCCGCGGGTCGCGGCTGAGGAGCAGCCCGCTCTCCAGCTCGAACACCGCGATCGCACCGCTCGCGCCCGATTCGGCATCCGTCCATTGCGTGCCGACAACGCCCCTCGACTCGAAGCCTAGCCCGTCGCGGTAGAACCGCAGGGCCCGCTCGAGGTCCTCGACGGCCAGCGTGATCACGTCGACGCGGGGCTCCACCGCGTCAGCCGACTTCCTCTGCCAGCCCGATGAGAAGCCCTTCGGGCCCGCGGATGTAGCAGAGCCGATACGCGTCCTCGTACCGGACGACGTCGCCGACGAGCCTCGCGCCGCGCGTGCGGAGGCGGGCGAGCGTCTCGTCGAGGTCGTCCACCGCGAACATGACGCGCAGGTAGCCGAGAGCGTTCACCGGGGCGTTGCGGTGGTCGGCGACGACCGGCGGCGCGAGGAAGCGCGAGAGCTCGAGCCGGCTGTGGCCGTCGGGCGTGCGCATCATGGCCACCTCGACGCGCTGGTCGCCCAGGCCCGTGACGCGACCGGCCCATTCTCCTTCGACGACGGCCCGCCCTTCGAGCTCGAGGCCGAGCTCGCGAAAGAACGCAATCGCGGCCGCCAGGTCCTCGACGACGATGCCGACGTTGTCCATCCGTCGAAGCGCCACGTGGCAATTCTTGCGGATCGAGAGAATGGCGCCCCGTCTACGATGCGGTCCGGAATCCCGTGAAGAAGCTGATCTCCTGGTGGCGAGGGCCCACCGACGCAGAGACGCTGGCCCGCGAGGCCGAGGAGCAACGTCTGGTCGCGGATCGCCAGACGATCAGACTCTCGCAAGGCATCGCGGGCAAGGGGACCTCCCTCCTGTCCGCTCCGACGCCGGACGTGCTCCGTCCAGGAAGCGAGGAGAGCGACAGGTCCCGCTGACCGATCGCGGCTGCGGAGCCACCGCGATGCTGCGATAGCTTCTCGATCGTGGGTACTACGGCGCTGGCGGTGCGTGCGGCCGACGGCCGGACGCTCATGGTCGCGCAGTGGGGCGACCCGGAGGGGTTTCCGGTCTTCGCTCTTCACGGCACGCCCGGCTCGCGCCTCGGTCGTCACCACGACGAGAGCGCGTACGTCGAGGTCGGCGCGCGGGTGATCACGTACGACCGGCCCGGGTATGGCGGCTCCGACCGCCGGCGCGGACGTCGGGTGCTCGACTGTGTGTCCGATGTCGCCGCGATCGCAGACGCCCTCGAAGTCGAGCGCTTCGCCGTCACCGGGGGCTCGGGCGGCGGTCCGCACAGCCTCGCCGTGGCCGCCCGTCTTCCCGAGCGGGTGACGCGAGCGGCCTGTGACGTGGGCGTGGCGCCGTTCGAGACCCCGGATCTCGACTGGTTCGAG
>DATIER010000078.1:0-2349 GCA_035455605.1 Gaiellaceae bacterium | reverse complement strand
CCGCCCGTGCCCTTGGAGTCGTACTTGACGTTCCGCGACTGCAGGATGTCGGTGATCTGCGGGATCGACTGGTCGGCGGGGTAGTGCACCGTCGCCTTCTTGTCCTGGTTGTTCAGATACGTGATCGACCGCTTGCTCGGGTTGAACTCGACGTTGCTCACCTGCCCCTGCTTCGCGGCGGTGATGAAGTCGGAGAACGTCTCCTTCGCGGCGGACTTGCCGTGCGGGATCAGCGTCTGGCTCGCCAGCCACACGAGGAGGACGATGACGACGAGCGGGAAAAGCGCTGATCGGAAGAATCGGTTCACGGGCCCTCTATCGGCACAGGGTACCAACCAGTATGAGCATTACCGGTATCCCGGATTGGTCAGGTCTAAAGTGCCGTCGGTAGCAGATGCTCGTCGAGTACGCCGACGTAGGGCAGGTTCCTGTACCGCTCGGCGAAATCGAGCCCGTAGCCGACGACGAACTTGTTCGGGATCTCGAACCCCACGTAGCGCACCGGAACGTCGATCTCGCGCCGCGCCGGCTTGGTCAGGAGGGCGCAGACCTCCAGGCTCGCGGGCTCGCGCGACTCGAGGTTGCGAATCAGGTACGAGAGCGTCAGGCCCGAGTCGATGATGTCCTCGACCACGAGGACGTCGCGCCCTTCGAGGTTGATGTCGAGGTCCTTGAGGATCCGCACGATCCCCGACGAGTCGGTGGCGTCGCCGTAGCTCGAGATCGCCATGAAGTCGACCTCGCACGGCACCCGCAGGTGTCGCATCAGGTCGGCCATGAAGAAGACGGCGCCCTTGAGGACGCCGATCAGGAGCAGGTCGCGGCCGTGGTAGTCGGCCGAGACCTCCGCGCCGAGCTCCGCCACGCGCGCGGCGAGCGTCTCCTCGTCGATCAGGATCTCGCCGACGGCGGCTTCGAGCTCTGTCTGGCTCACCGGCGCTCGGCCTTGATGCCCGGTGCGTCGACGATCCCCGGCACCGCGACCACCTCGCGACCGCGCACCACGAGAGGCCACGCCTCGCGCTGCGACCGCGGGATCTTGGCGTCGACGAACACGTCCTGAACCTTCTTCCGGCGCCCGGCGAGCCTGTCGCCGGGACGCCAGCTACGTACCTTAAGCCCTTCCAGCTCAGACTCGATCGTCCACTCGCCCCAGCGGACGCGGCCGTCGAGCGCGACCGGCGTCTGCTCGAGCCACACGCGGTCGTACTCGCGCACGGCGGTCAGGCCGCCGCCGAGGTCGACCCGGCGCGAGCCCTCGGCCGAGGCGAGCAGCTCCTCCAGCCGCGTCGGCCGCTGCTCGGCGAGCTTCAGCAGGTTGCGCTCGGCGCCCGGGTGCAGCCGGCGCAGGAGCGGCAGCAGCTCGTCGCGGATCAGCCCGCGGCGCGTGTCGGCGTTGGAGCTGTCGAGGCGGTACTCGAGCCCGACCGCGCTGCAATAGGCCTCGGTCTCCTCGCGCCAGAGCGTGAGCAGCGGGCGGACGACGCCGTCTTCGCGCCTGGGCTTGATCCCCTTCGCGCCGCCGCTCGAGACGAGGCGGTAGAGCACCGTCTCGACCTGGTCGCTCGCCGTGTGCCCCGTGGCGCGCAGCCGGTCGGTCGCGATCGAGTAGCGCAGCTCGCGCAGCGCCTCCTCCGTCGGCCGCTCCGGCGGCGCTGCCTCGACCACCAGGGCGCCGAGCAGCTCGCGGCAGAAGCGTGCATCGGCCTCGGACTCCTCCCCGCGCAGGCCGTGGTTCACGTGCAGCGCGGAGACGCGGTACCCGAGCTCGCGCAGGACGTGCCAGAGGCAGCTCGAGTCGGCGCCGCCCGAGACGAGCGCGGTCACCGCGCCGGACGGCTCGATCAGGTCGTGCTCGCGGATGTGCCGCTCGACGCGGCCGCGGATCACGGCGGGGTCGACTTCCACCCCGCCAGTGTGGCACTCAGAGCAGGGGCGACACGTCGCAGCCGAGCTTCGAGAGCGGCCGCTCGGAGCGCAGCAGCACCGTGTGCGCGAAGTTGGCGAGACCGTACGCGCGGTACATGTGCGGGCCGGCGTCGCGGTGCTTCTCGTGCGCCTGGATCGCCTTCGCGTACTCGCTCAGCATCCCGACCACGAGCCGCTGCGTCTGCCGCAGCGACCAGTCGGTCGGGCCGGTGCCGCGCATGATCCTCGCGGCGGTCTGCGCCTGGTCGGCCACGTCCGCGTCCGAGGCGTCGCCGCTCTGGTACTGCTCGCTCCAGAGCTGCATCGCCGTCATGTTCGTCCGCGCCGCCTCGATGAACTGCCGGTCGGTGGCAGAGCACGTGTGCGCGAGGTTCGGCCGCGCGCGGCCGCTCGTGGCGAGCACGAGCGCGAGCGCAGTCA
>DATIER010000077.1:0-6203 GCA_035455605.1 Gaiellaceae bacterium | reverse complement strand
GGTCGGCGGCGTCGTGAACGCGCTCGGCAACGGGGTCGTGATCCCGTTCGTCGTCATCTACCTGCACAACGTGCGCGGGATCTCGTTCGCGGAGGCCGGGCTCGCGCTCTCGTTCGCGGGCGTGACGGCGCTCGTCGCGGGGTTCGCGGTCGGCTGGACGGTCGACCGCATCGGCGGGCGCAACACGCTCCTGCTCGGGCTGCTCCTGCAGGCGGCCGCCTTCGCCATGTTCCCGCTGATCCGCGAGCCCTGGCAGGCGTTCGCCCTGCTCGGCCTGGAGGGCGTCGGCACCGCGTGCTTCTGGCCCGGCCAGTCGACGCTGCTCTCGCGGCTGACGCCGGACGAGGACCGCCACGCCGCCTTCGCGCTGCAGCGGATCAGCATGAACCTGGGCATCGGCCTCGGCAGCCTCGTCGGCGGCCTGATCGCGACCACCTCCGATCCCGGCAGCTTCACGCGCCTGTTCCTGCTCGACGCCGCGACCTTCCTCGTGTTCGTCATCGTCCTATCCGGCGTGTCGGAGCCCCGCGGCGAGCGAAAGGAGGAGCACGAAGAGGCGGCCGCCGGCTACGCGACCGTCTTCCGGGACCGCAACTTCGTCGCGCTGCTCGGCCTCAACGTGCTCTTCGTCGCCGTCGGCTACGAGGTCTTCGCGCTCCTGCCGCCCTTCGCGAAGAACTACGCCGGCGTGGACGAGCGCTGGGTCGGGTTCATCTGGCTCGCGAACACGCTGCTGATCGTGATCGCCCAGCTGCCGGTCTCGAAGGCGCTCGAGGGCCGCCGGCGGATGCTCGCGCTCGCGCTGATGAACGTCCTCTGGGCGGTCGCGGCGCTCGTCGTGCTCGCCGGCGGCGTCCTCTTGACGGCGACGGCCGCGGCGCTCGCGTTCATGGCCGCGACGATGATCTTCGGCGTCGGCGAGACGCTCCAGGGCCCGACGCAGGCGCCGCTCGTCGCCGACCTGGCGCCCGAGCAGCTGCGCGGACGCTACTTCGCGCTCAGCTCGATGTCCTGGAGCGCGGGCTCGATCCTCGGCCCCGCGGCAGGCGGCGCGCTGCTCGGCTGGCACCCGCTCGCGGTGTGGCCGGTCGCGGCCGCCGTGTGCGTGTTCTCCGCCGCCGCGTGCCTCGCGCTCGAGCGCCACCTGCCCGCGCGCGTGCGGCGCACGCCGAAGCCGGAGCCGATCGCCCAGACGCCGCTCGCACCGCCGCTAGACTTGGCGGCCGAGCGCCTGTAGCTCAGGGGATAGAGCGCGCGCCTCCGGAGCGCGAGGTCGCAGGTTCGATTCCTGCCAGGCGCATGCACCGCTCTCGCTGGCACGCATTGCGCACCGCGCGGTCGTCATCTGGCAACGGGAAGAACCCGCTTGAGCAGGGCCGAGTGCGAGCGGATGGCACCGCGGGGCGATGGAGTTGCACGCGCGGCGGCCACGAAACGCGTGTGCTGATCCACACACGGATTCACGCTACGAGCGGCTTTTCCGTCACGCCGCGGCTTGACTTGGCGCTTCGACGCGGTATCAAGCGCCATACCTGCGCGCGCTGTGGCGGCGGCGCACACGGGGGTGCGACGGGGCAGGCCGCGTTCGAGGGGGAGAGTGGCCTGCCCGTCGCGGTCGAAGATCGGGCTGAGCGGGGTGCGCGGAAGGGGCATCCCCGAGTCTGTCGCCGTGCCGCGCAAACGATCCAACACTGAGGAGCAATTTCAAGGGTCCGTGCTTGCGGCTTGTGCGCTCGGAGCGGGAAATTCGCGCCGCGGGCCGATCGACTACCGTCGCAAACGGGTAAGGCGGGCTCGTGGACCGCGAGCGGGAAGACGCCGAGCGCGAGGACGTCGAGCACGAGCACCTCGCCGTGCCCGGGCCCGAGTCGCACGAGAGCGAAGATGCACTGAGCCCGGACGAGCTCGGGACGGAGGACGAGCCGGTGCCGCCGCCCAGCGAGCCGAAGCAGCCGTAACGAATCGGCCGGGCACCGCGTAGGGCCGCGTGCGTGCGCGACGCAAGGACTTCCTCGGGATGTGCCTACACATCCGCGCAACGGGCCGCGGCGGTGCCAGGATGGTCGTCGACCCCTCCAACGCCAGGATGCGAGCCCGTCGGTTCCCCTGGCCCGCCTGGATGGATCCGAGAGAGAGCCCTGCCGCGGCTGGGGCTCTCTTTCTGCGTTCGTGCTCGCGGCCCTCCCACTCCGGGCGTTACCTCCGATCCGTAGTTCTCCGCACGTCGAATGGGCGTCTGCCCGGACGAAGCGCGGCGCGTTCACGTGTCTGATCCACGAAACGGAAACGCGACGGAGGGAGCAGTCATGCGCACTCTTACCCTTGCCGGAATCGCCGCTCTGCTGATCGCGGTGCCGGTTGCGACCGCAGCCGCGCACCATGCCGGCGCCACCCCGACCAAGCTCGTGGTCGCGATGCACGACCCGGGCTGCCACTGGTTCTACGTCGCAGGCGGGCCGAATCACCGCCAGTACGCCAAGACCGTCACACGCAGCGGGCCGGTCAAGCTGGTCAACCTCGACGAGGCAGCACTGATCGTCAAGGGCCCGGGCGGCACCAGGCACGAGAAGGTCGGCGCGTCGTTGATCCTCAAGGCGAAGGGCGTCTACAAGATCACGATGGTCAAGCAGGCACCCGACGACAACCACCTGAAGCTGACGATCAAGTAATCGCAGAGAGCGCACACGACACCTCCGTCGCGTGCTCGGTGAAGCGGCCCGCTCGTCGGGCCGCTCGCCGTCCTGCAAGCGACTCCGGCGGGGTCGAGCGCTCAGCTCGATCCGTTGCCGGCGTCGCGGGGCAGCCGCCGGAAGATCTCGTCGACGAGCTCGGGGTCGGCCGCGAGCGCCTCGATTCGCTCCGCGCGCTCGGCGTCGGCGGCGCCTTCGAGCGCAGCGGCGATCCGTCGCTCCCCTCCTCGCGGCTGAGCCGCGGAAACAGCATCAGCCGGAGGCGCTCGAGCTCGTCGGACTGCTCGCGTTCGTGGCGCATCTCCCGAGGATGCTCGTCGGCGCGGCGGCGCTCGACAACCCTTCGTCTCGACGCCGCCGCCCGTTCGGCCGGTTGCGGCGGTTGCCTGTTGACACCGTTGTCGGATTCGTGAACGATCGGCGCCGAGGCAGGGGAACCACGACGAAGGGGAGAGAATGAAGGGCAAGCTGCTAGCGGCCGCTGCGGTCGTCGGCGTCATGGCGGGCCTCGCCGTGATCGCCGCCGCCGGCACCGGGTCGGGAGGACGGGCACAGGCCTATCCGGTTCCGCATCCGACCGTCAGCGACTACCAGTTCATCAAGGCGACGACGCCGACCCAGGCCGACTGCGCCGCCGTCGGTCGCACGTGCTTCACGCCGCAGGCGATCCGGTCGGCCTACAACCTCGGGCCCCTTTACATGCAGGGCCTGAACGGCAAGGGCATGACCATCGCGATCGTCGACTCGTACGGCAGCGACACGATGGCGCACGACCTGCACGTCTTCGACCAGGCGTTCGGCCTGCAGCCGATGTGCGGGGAGGAAGGCGTCACCTGCACGCCCGGGATGCCGAGGTTCAGCCAGCTCGCGATCAACGGCACGCCCGAGACGAAGGGACAGCCCGGCAACGGGACGCACCTCGAGGACAAGGCTGCGTGGGCGCTCGAGGTCGCGCTCGACGTCGAGACCTCGCACGCGATCGCCCCGATGGCCAACATCCTGCTCGTCCACTCGAACAACGCGGAGACGCTCGGCGTCCAGGGCTTCCCGAACATGATGAAGGCCGAGGACTACGTGGTGAAGAACCACCTCGCGAACGTCATCTCGCAGAGCTTCGCGTCGAGCGAGGACGCGTTCGGGAGCAAGCAGTCGCTGCTCAACCTGCGGTACGCGTTCGAGGATGCGGCGGCGAACGGCGTCACTGTCCTCGGGTCGTCCGGCGACGACGGCTCGACGAACTACACGAAGTCGCCCGTCGCCGCGGGCGGGACGCTGATCCCGCACCCGGCGGTGGAGTGGCCCGCCTCCGACCCGCTCGTCACGGGCGTCGGCGGCACGTACCTGTGCACCGACCCGAACGCGACCACGTTCCAGCCGCGCACGGTCGACCCGCTCCCGGGGCTGGGCGCGAAGTGCGCGAGCACCAGCCCGTACAACGTCGCGGGCGCCGGCGAGGTCGCGTGGACGTTCTCCGGCGGCGGCTTCAGCGACACGTTCGCGCGGCCGAGCTACCAGGCGGGGACGCTTCCCGCCGGCAGCACGGCGATTCCGGCGGCGAGCCGGGGCGTGCCCGACATCGCGTTCCAGGCGAGCGCGGCGACCGGCGCCCTCGTCTACCTGTCGCTGCCGCCCGACGGCAACGACTCGAACATCAACCAGACCGGCTGGTACGACATCGGCGGCACCTCGCTCAGCTGCCCGCAGTGGGCGGGCCTCGTCGCGATCGCCGACCAGCTGAACGGCGGCGGGCTCGGGCCGATCAACCCGGCGCTGTACAAGCTCGGCGCGAATCCGTCGAAGTACGCGAACGACTTCTTCGACATCACGCAAACCGGCGATGCCGGCCACGTGAACGACAACCAGGAAGATCCGAGCATCCCCGGCTACCCGGTGACGCGGGGCTGGGATCCGGTGACGGGGCTCGGCACGCCGAACGCGGCGGCGCTGATCCCGGACCTCGTCGCGGCCGCGCACTGACGGCCGAAGAACGGCTCGACCGACGGAGGGCGCCGCTCAGGCGCCCTCCGTCGTGATGGCCCCTCCCCAGATCGGCTCAGTGCGGGATCGGCCGGTGCTGCTGGTGCCGCACGGTCAACACGGCCCCGAGCGCGAGCGCCCCGGCGAGCGCCAGCGCCGCGCCGATGCCGGCGTAGTTCCAGTCGAACCCCGATCCGGTCGAGCTCGTGATCGGCGTCGAGACGGACTTCGACGGCACGGCCCACGCACCGATCTCCTCGAGCTTCTGGTTCGTGCTCGGCGCGAGCCGCTGCCTGGACGGGACCGCCCAGGCGCCGATCTCGCCGAGCTTCTGGCGCACGATCGTCTGCGACGACTGCCCGAGGCCGTACTTCTGGTTCAGGCCTTCGCTGCGAGCGATCAGCGCCTGGTACTCCGCCTTCGTCATCCCGGTCGGCTTCGACCACGCGGTCGAGGTCGAGAGCAGGAGGCCGGCGACGACCATTCCGATGAGTGCGAGCTTCTTCATGACTGCTCCTTCTGTGGCGTCGGTTTCGCGTTCACTGCCAACCCGACGGCGGCCCGGTTGCACGTCGGCAGCAGGCGAGGAGCAGAACGCGGGACCGAGGTTCGGCTCGTCGGTCGAGCCGCCGCAGCGCAGCCTCTAGTCAACCTGCGCAATTCGCAGTACCCTCGTGCGGCGCTGAACGTCGTCACCGCGTACCTCCAGAGCCTGAAGCCGCAGCTGCCGCGCCCGGTGTGGCTGCTCGAAGCGGGCGGCGTCGCCAACTCGCTCGGCAACGGGATCGTGATCCCGTTCCTCGTCATCTACCTGCACGACGTCCGCCACATCGGTCTCGGCACGTCGGGCGCCGTGGTGGCGGTGCTGCTCGGGATCGGCGTCGTCGGCAGCCCGTTGGCGGGACGGGTCGTCGACCGGGTCGGCGCCCGGCCCACGCTGATCTCCTCGCTCGCCCTCCTCGCGGCGGGCTATGGCGGCTTCCCCTTCGTGCGGCAGACCTGGCAGGCGTTCGCCCTCGCGCTGGTCGCGGGCGCCGGCAACGCCGGGTTCGCGCCCAGCCACTCGACCCTGCTCGGGGCGCTCACCTCCGGCGAGCAGCGCACGGCCGCGTACGCCCTCACCCGCGTGACCGACAACCTCGGCTTCGGCATCGGCGGCCTGATCGCGACCACGCAGGTGCCGGCGAGCTACGACCTGCTCTTCGCGGTCGACGCCGGCACGTTCGTCGCCTTCATGTTGCTGCTGATGTGGGTCCCGGAGCCTGCGCGCGCCGGAGCTGCGGCGCGCACGGGCAGCTACCGGCAGGTGCTCCGCAACCGAAGCTTCGTCTGGCTGCTCGTGCTGACTGCCGTGCTCGTCGCGGCGGCCTACGCGCAGGTCGCGACGATGCTGCCGCCGTACGTCAAGGATCACTCGGGGATCACCGAGGCGGGCATCGGAGCCATCTTCTTCGTCAACACGCTGGTGCTGGTGCTCGCGCAGATGCCGTTCGCGAGCGCCGTGCGCGGTCACAACCGGCTGCGGGCGCTCGCGGC
>DATIER010000076.1:0-17869 GCA_035455605.1 Gaiellaceae bacterium | reverse complement strand
GAGAAGCGCGCCATCGTCACCTTGAGGACGACGTCGCCGATCTTCATCGGGATCTTCAGCTTGATCCGGTCCCAGAGCTGCCGGCCGGGCTCGGTCTTCTTGAAGCGGCGGACGCCCCAGATGATCAGGCCGACCGCCGGGAAGATGATGAACCAGTGGCTGCGGAGCTGATTCGAGGCGCCGACGACCCACTGGGTCAGCGTCGGCAGCTGGCCGTTCAGCTGGGCGAAGATCTTCACGAAGACCGGCACGAGGAACATGAGCAGGCCGATCAGGACGAGGGTGGCGAAGATCAGCACCATCGTCGGGTACATCATCGCGCCCTTTACGCGCCGCTTGATCTGCGTCTCCTTCTCGATCTGGAGCGCAACCCGGTCGAGCACCTGGTCGAGGATGCCGGCTGCCTCGCCCGCCTCGACCATCGCGATGTAGAGGCGGCTGAAGATCTTCGGGTGGCGCGCCATCGCCTGCGAGAGCAGCAGGCCGCCCTCCACGTCGGCGCGCAGTTCCTTGATCACGAGCGCGAAGTACGGGTCGTCCGTCTGCTCCTCCAGGATCACGAGCGAGCTGACGACGTTGAGGCCCGCTTCGATCATCGTCGCGAACTGGCGCGAGAAGATCTGCAGCGTCTTCGGCTTGATCTTCTTGAAGACGGTGCGAACGCCGTCTTCGCCGCTCGCCGGGAGCTCCTCCATGAACTCCGCGAGCAGGCCGCGAACCCGGAGTTGCTCGCGCGCCGCGTCGAGGTCGGGTGCGTGCACCTCTCCGGTCAGCTGCAAGCCTTCAGCGTTGATCGCGCTGTAGCTGTACGCCGCCATACGACGTTCGTATCGGCAGGGGGATTCGACCGCTTGAGACGCGCGCGGAGGCTGCCGATAGAGCTGACGTGCGCATGCGGCTCCGCTCAGAGGCGGGCTTCGGCCTGATCGAGCTCCTGATGGCGATGGTGATCCTGAACATCGGGATCCTCGCGATCGTCGCCGCCTTCAGCTCGAGCCAGTTCGCGCTCAACCGGGCCAGCAAGATCTCGACCGCGTCGGCGCTCGCGGACTCGCAGATGGAGCTCTTCCGCGCGCTGAAGTACGACTCGATCGCGCTCGACACAATCTCGCTCGGCACCGTCGACAACACGTACAAGTGCGATACCGCGCTCGGCTCTTCGTGCCCGAACTCGACCTCGGGCGAGATCACCGCCACGTGCAGCGGCTCTCCGCTCCCGAACCAGTGCCTGCCGAGCCGGACCGCGACCGGCGCCGACCGCAAGAGCTACCGCGTCGACACCTACATCACGTCCACGACGCCGACCAACGGCCGGGCCGAGAAGCTCGTCACCGTAGTCGTCCGCGAAGCGCGGAATCTCACGGGCCGGCCGTTGGCCCGCGTTGCTTCCACGTTCGACCAGTCGACCGGCTAGGCGTACGCCCTCCGGCGTATAGGAAAAGACACGCCGTAGAGTCAATTGGCGGCACTCGAGACCGCTGTTAGCGTCGCTGCCATGGTCACTGTCCTGCACGAGGGACCGCCCGTCATCACCGATCGGCAGCTTCAGGTGATCGAGCTGATCGCCGCCGGATGCTCGAACGACGAGGTCGCGGAGCGGCTCGGCATCTCGCCGAGAACCGCGAAGGCGCACTCGGACGTGCTCCGGCAGAAGCTCGGGTGCGCGCGACGTCGGCAGATTCCCAGCGCGTACCGAGCCATCACCGGGCGGGACCCCCTCCCTCAAAGCCTCGGAGCGGGACGACCGACTCCGGGGGACTGACGGCACCCGCGCCTGCGGCCCTCCTGGGTCGCAGGCGCGGAGTCCCTTGAGACACACTTGGCCCGGCGGGGGCCGAGCACGTAGGGTTCACGACGACGGGGGATGCGGCGCCCGCCGGCCGCATGACAGAACTGGAAGAGCAGGCACTTTCAGTAGCGAACAGCCACATCATCGAGCGGCCGCGCTTGACGCGCCTGCTCGACGAGACGACGGCGCGCGTAATCCTGCTCGTCGCTCCGGCTGGCTATGGGAAGACAACTCTCGCACGGCAATGGATGCGGCAACGCACTCACGCCTGGCTCCATGCGACGTCGGCGTCGGCGGATGTAGCCGCACTAGCAGCCGCGATCTCAGGAAGCATGGCGTCGGTGCTCGGAGAACCGTCTCCGGCAACTGCAAACTGGTTGAAGGTTACGTCGAACCCCGCCGATTCACTCGAGGCGCTCGCGGCACTTCAACTCGAAGATCTCGCGCGGTGGCCGACCGACGCCTGGTTTGTCTTCGACGAGTACGAATGGATCACTGAGTCACCGACGTGTGAAGAGTACGTGCGCCTGCTCGTTGACGGATCGAACATTCGACTATTGATCACAAGTCGACGCAAGCCAACGTGGGCGTCGGCTCGTCGTCGTGTCTACGGTGACTTCAGTGTGCTCGACCAGCGCCTCCTGAAGATGACGAACGACGAAGCGAGGTGCGTGGTGAGCTCAAGTGGCCCTGCGGGGTCTAACGACGTCATTCGTGCCGCGGAGGGTTGGCCTGCTGTGTTGGGATTGGCTGCCACACGATCAACAAAAGACCTCTCTCACGTTCTTCCAGAGATGCTGTATGAGTTTCTCGCCGAAGAGCTCTTCTTCAGGAGTTCTCGAGAGCTGCGGACGGCCCTCCCAAAGCTCGCCCTCGCTCCCAATGTTCGTCCCAGCGTAGCGACGGCTGTAGCTGGCAACGCTGCATCCGCCCTGCTGGAAGAGGCTACGGCCGCCGGGTACTTCACAGAGAGTATCGAGTACCTCGCGTTTCATCCTCTGCTCAAGAGCTTCCTACTCGACAAGCTGGATCCAAATGATCGGGAAGCAGTTCGAGCTACGCGAGATTTGGTGCAGCTCTACATCGAAGAAGAAGCTTGGGACAGCGCGTTTCACGTATTGCAGAACCAGATGGACGCCGAAGGACTGGAGCGGCTGATCGACGCAGGAAGAGAGCCTCTTCTCCGGCTTGGGCGGACAGCGACCCTCACGGAATGGCTAGCAGCTGCGTCGCGCGCGGGACGCGTTTCGGCGGCGACCGAGCTTCTCAAGGCTGAACTCGCCGCTCGCGAAGGTCGAGCCGTTCAAGCGGAGCGGCTGGCGCTCTACGTCGCGAATCTGAGGAAGCACGACCTCCGCTTTGAGGCGCTTTGTGTCGCAGGTAGAGCGGCGCACCTCGATGATCGCGATGCGGTCGCTCTCGCATATTTCCGGGAGGCAGAGACCGTGGCGACGTCGGATGACGCTCGTCACGAAGCGCGGTGGGGGGCACTCGTTTCCGCCAGCGCTCTGCATGACAAGGACGAACTCGCCCGAGCCCTCAAGGAGTTCCTCGAATATGCACCTCCGTCTGCTGACGGTGTCATCCGCGCCGCGAATGCGCGGCTGTACGCGTCCGGCATCCTGGGCGATCTGGAGTCCGCTCTTGACGATGGACTTGCCGTGATTGACCTCGTCGAAGAGTGCGATCCACTCGTGGCCAGCAGCTTCCTCAATGCACTTAGCCGGCTTCTCAGCTTGGGTGGAAGGTATGAAGACAGTCTCGACGCGGCGGATCGCGCGATCTCTTACGCTGAACGCGTTGGCCTAACGTTCGTTCGACCACACGGACTGCTCGCCCGCGCTGTCGCACTTGTTGGCGGCGAGGCTTATCGCGGTGCGAACGAGGCTCTCGACCAGGCACACGAAGTCGCCACTGCAATTCGCGATCGCCACAATATTGTGGATGTGCGCATTGTTCGCGCGAAGATTGCCCTCTGTAGCGGCGACATCGGCGAGGCGCTCCGCATCACTGAAGAGGCACCGCGAAATGTGACGGCGGGCCTCTCCGCTGAGCTCTTCGCGACCAGGTCGCTCGCCTTCGCGTGTGCCAAAGAGATTGAGCAAGCGCGCAGCCTGATCGCATCGCTACCACTGCTGGACTTCCACCCCGATGCGGCCTCTCTCGCGTTGGCCGCTAGAGCGGTCATGGCCGCACATGGCGCTGACCATGAAGCTCTTCTTGCTCATCTCGAAGAGATCAACAATCTTGGAGCTGTCGACGGGTTGGTCATCGCCCAACGCGCTTCGCCCGAATTGGTGAGAGTGCTCAGCCAAGCAGTGGAGCATCCCGAACTTCGAAGTCTCCTCAGAACAAGAGCGAGACCGGACGGCCGTGTACGTGGACCGCTGGATACCCTCACGCCCCGTCAGCGAGACGTCCTTGCGCTCCTCCGTCTGGGGTTGACGAATCGGGAAATCGCGTCACGGCTAGTGATCGAAGAGGCAACCGCGAAAGTGCACGTCCGGCACATTCTTCGGAAGCTTGGTGTTCGGTCTCGAACTGAAGCCGCAATCCTCGCTACGAGACTCGCGCGTGAACGTCTTGAAAAGCTGGATCGGGACGCGCCGACGGATACGTAGCGATTTCCCGCTCCGCGAGAGTCTCGAAAACGAATTCAGGTCCTAGTCCTACGCGGTAGTCTTCAGTCGCCTGAGCAAGAATGGCTTCGAAGGCGGCGACGACCGTAGTATCAAACTGGCTCCCAACCGCTTGCGCCATTCGCAGACGCGCGACCTGCGGAGGCATGGCGTCGCGATACGGCCTGTCGGAGGTCATTGCATCGTAGGCGTCAGCGACAGCAATAATCCTTGAGATGAGCGGAATGGCATCTTCTCGCAGACCGTCGGGATACCCGTGACCGTCCACCCGCTCGTGATGATGGCGCACTACTAGTGCGATCTTGCCGTAGTCAGCGACATTCTTCAAGATCCGCTCGCCAATGACCGGGTGTTGCTCCATGTGCCGCCGCTCTTCTAGCGATAGCGGCCCTGGCTTTTCCAGCAGGCCCGGAGGAAGCCCCACTTTGCCAACGTCATGGACGAGACCGCACGTGTGCGCAAGTTGCTGCTCTTCATCACTGAGTCCCAACCTCGCCGCGATGTCACGCGCATAGGTGGCAACTGAGGCCGAATGTCCAGCCGTGTACCGGTCTCTGGCATCGAGCGTTGTCACCAGAGCAGCCGCGAAGGACAGATTCGCCGCTTCAAGGCGCGCGTTCGCCGTCACCAGCTTGTCCGAAACCTCTCGCTGTTTTTGATAGAGATGAACGACACGCTGGAAAGCAACTGTAGGCGCCAGAAACATCGCAGCTGTCCAGAAGGAGTACCGCTCAGAGGCATAAACCATTACCGCGACTAACGGGACATAGAGAGGCAACGACAGAAGCGCGAACGGACCTACAGACTTGACGAAGGCACTTACGGGCGCTGACTTCCTAATCAATAGTGTCGAGACATTGAAGGCCCCGTCAAAGACCACGTTTGCGACACTTGCGACGATCGTCGCAACAGTAATCGCGACAAAACTTGAATGAGCAGGCACTGCTCTTGCAGCGGCCAAGCCGGTCAACGCCCCTGTTAGGCCTCGCGCTGGCACGTAGATGGCCCAACGAAGGTAGGGCCGTCGAAAGTCGAGCGCATTGGCCATGAGGCCGACTGCAAGTGCGCCGAGCGGCCCGAACGCGACGGCGGAGAACACGAAGGGCAGGAAGGCCACTGAGGTTTCAACGTTTCGGGCGACGCGCACGCTTTGACGCTCCGCTGCCGCTGTCACGAGAGCCAGAGCTCCGAAGGTCCAAACGGACGGAAGTTGATATCCCTGCCCGAGTAATGTTCCCGCGACGGCAACGCAACCGACGGTAAGCGCCGCGATCCATAGCAGGGTCACACGTTCACGCCTAACGAATGAACGGGCGAGACGAAGGTGACTCGCGTGGCCTAAGCCTGAGTTGAACCTCCCCCAAAAGGGGTATACACTGGCCCCGTCGTCAGTCTCCTCCTCAAGGAGGTTTCCCGCAATGACGGGATTCCGCATTCGCGTTACCGGCCTTGTCGGCACTCTGGTTGTCCTCGCCGCGATCGTGGGAAATTCGAAGTCGTTCTAGGCGCCACAGCTTCCGTTTTCCCCAGGCTGTCCACATCACCCTGTTGAGTGATTTCCACAGGGGTGTGGAAACAGACACCGAACCAACATGGTTCGGCATTTATCGGTTGTAACCGCTAGGCGATCAGGCCGCGGCGGAAGCCGACTGCGACCGCATGCGCGCGGGAGCGGGCCTGCAGCTTTGCCAGCAGGTGGCGGACGTGCGACTTCACCGTCTCCTCCGAGAGGAAGAGGCGGACGCCGATCTCCCGGTTGACGAGGCCGTCGGAGATCAGCTGGAGCACCTCGATCTCACGTGCCGTCGGCTCCTGCTCGAGCTCCTGCAGCGGGCCGGCGAACGGAATGACCTCGGCGACGCCGCTGCGTCGCTTCGCGACGGCGTCGAAGCGCCGCGAGTGGTCGACGTAACGGGACAGGATCTCCTTGCGCTCGGCGGCGTCCACGGTATACGCCGTATCGGCCTCGAAACGGGCGGTCTTTAGTTTCGGCGCCTACCCTGTTCGAGGGATCACTCGGGACGCGGAACCGGCTCGGCCACTTCCCTCCCGGGATCCTCGGGCAGTGCCGTCGCGTCGGCGGCCTCCGGAGTGTGCACCGGCGAGGCCTCGATGCGGGCCAGCGTCTCCCGATCCACGTTGAGCGGATGGTGGCACGCGGCAAGGTGACCGTTGCCGTAGTCGACGAGCGGCGGCTCGACCTGCGAGCAGATCTCCGTCGCATAGCGGCAACGCGGATGGAACCGGCAGCCGCTCGGCGGGTTGATCGGGCTCGGCACGTCGCCCTCGAGCACGATGCGCTCCCGCTGGTCGGCTAGATCGGGGTCGGGCACGGGCACGGCCGAGAGCAGTGCCTCCGTGTACGGCATGATCGGCCGCGTGTAGAGCTCCTCGGCCGGCGACAGCTCGACGAGCTTGCCGAGGTACATGACGGCGATGCGGTCGGAGACGTGACGGACGACGCCGAGGTCGTGCGCGATGAACACGTACGTGAGCCGGAACTCGTCCTGCAGCTCCTCGAGGAGGTTCACCATCTGTGCCTGGATAGAGACGTCGAGAGCGGACACCGGCTCGTCGGCGACGATCAACTTCGGACGCAGCGCCAGCGCGCGCGCGACGCCGATCCGCTGGCGCTGACCGCCGGAGAACTCGTGCGGGAAGCGGTTGTAGTGCTCCGGCGAGAGGCCGACGGTCTCGAGCAGCTCCTCGACCTTGCGTTTGCGCTCCTTGCGGTCGCCGATGCCGTGGATGCGCATCGGGTCGCTGATGATCGTGCCCACGCGCTTGCGCGGGTTCAGACTGGCGTACGGGTCCTGGAAGATCATCTGCATCTCGCGGCGCAGCGGCCGCAGCGTGCGCGCCTTGAGGTGCCCGATCGCCTTCCCGTCGAAGACCACGTCGCCGGCCGTCGGCTCGAGCAACCGGACGATGCAGCGCCCGAGCGTCGACTTGCCGCAGCCCGACTCGCCGACCAGCCCGAGCGTCTCGCCGGCGGCCACGCTGAGGGTGACGTCGTCGACGGCGTGGACGCGGGCGACCTCGCGCGCGAGCACGCCCTTCCGGATCGGGAAGTACTTCTTCAGGCTCTGCACCTCGACGAGGGCGCCGTTCTGCGTCTGCGGCTCCGTCACGCGACTCTCGCCTCACCCGCGATCGTGTCCTCGCGCAACCGGCGCTTGTCCTCGATCGACAGCCAGCAGCGGTCGAGGTGGCCGGCGGCCTCGACGCGGTTCCTGAGCTCGGGCTCCTCGATGCACTTGTCGAACGCATGCGGGCAGCGCGGCCGGAACTTGCATCCCTGCGGAAGGTTGATCAGCGACGGCGGCGTGCCCTCGATCGAGTGGAGCTTCTCGGGCTTGGGCCGGTCGAGTCGCGGGATCGACCCGAGCAGGCCCCACGTGTACGGGTGCTGCGGGTCGTAGAAGACCTGCCGCTTCGCGCCGCGCTCCACGATGCGACCTGCGTACATGACGACGATGTCGTCCGCGACCTCGGCGACGACGCCCAGGTCGTGCGTGATCAGGATCACGGCGGAGTCGAAGTCGGCCCGGAGGCGGTCGAGCAGCTCGAGGATCTGCGCCTGGATCGTGACGTCGAGCGCCGTGGTCGGCTCGTCGGCGATCAGGACGTCCGGGTTGCACGACAGCGCCATCGCGATCATCGCGCGCTGGCGCATCCCGCCCGAGAACTGGTGTGGATAGTCGTCGACGCGCGTCTGCGCGTTCGGGATCCCGACCTGCCGCAGCAGCTCGACCGCCCGCCGCTTCGCGTCGCCCTTGGACGCCTGCTCGTGCGTCGTGATCGCCTCGACGATCTGGTCGCCGACCGTGTAGACCGGGTTCAGCGACGTCATGGGGTCCTGGAAGATCATCGCGATCTCGTTGCCGCGCACCTCGCGGAGACGCGACTCCGGCAGCTTGAGCAGATCCTGGTCGCCGTAGAGCACCTCGCCCTCGAAGCGCGTGTTCTTGTCGCGCGTGAGCCCGAGCAGCGTCATGGCGGTCACGCTCTTGCCGGAGCCGGACTCGCCGACGATCCCGAGCACCTTGCCGCGCTCGAGCTCGAAGTCGACGCCGTCGACCGCGCGCACGACGCCGTCCTCCGTCGTGAAGCGAACCTTGAGCCCTTTGACCTCGAGCAGCTTCTCGGCCACTACGTGGGCCTCACTCTCGGATCGAGGTAGGCGTAGACGAAGTCGACGATGGCGCTGAAGAGCACGATGAAGAACGCACCGTAGAGGGTGACGCCCATGATCGGCGGGAGATCCAGCCCTCCGACGGACTGCGCCGCGTACCAGCCCACGCCCTTCAGGTCGAAGACCGTCTCCGTCAGGATCGCGCCGCCGCCGAGGACGGCCGCGAAATCGAGCCCGAACAGCGTCACGATCGGGATCAGCGAGTTGCGCAGCACATGCCGCTTCAGCACGGCGCGCGACGAGATCCCCTTGGCCTTCGCGGTGCGCACGTAGTCCTCGTTCATCGAGTCGAGCATGTTCGACCGGAGCACGCGGCCGTAGAAGCCGATGAAGAGCACCGCGAGACAGAACCACGGCAGGATCAGGTGGTACAGCCACTGCCACGGGTCCTGGGTCAACGGCACGTACCCACCGTCCGGGAAGATCTGGTTCTTCTCCGCCAGGAAGTAGCGCAGCACGATGCCGAGCCAGAAGACGGGCATCGAGATTCCCACGAGCGCGAGGGTCGTGATCAACCGATCGGACGCGCGGCCGGCCGTGACGGCGGAGATGACGCCGACGAGCGTGCCGAAGAAGAGCCAGATCAGCCCGGCGCCGATGCACAGCGAGAAGGTGGCCGGCATGCCCTTCTTGATCTCCTGCACGACGTTCTGGCGCGTGTCGAACGAGCGCAGGATGTCGTACTCGCTGTGCTGACCCGGCATCAGGCCGTTCCAGGCCTTCTGCATCATCAGCCCGTATTGCACGTAGAACGGCTTGTTGAAGCCCCACTTCTCGCGGATGTTCCGGATGTTGTCCGGGGTCGGGTTCTTGCCGGCCATCCGCTCGGCCGGATCGCCGCCCGGCACGAGGATGAAGACGATGTAGACGAGCACGCTGACCGCGAACAGGACGGCGACCATCCCGATGATCCGCCGGATGATGAAGGTCGTCAGTGCTCGATCCTCACCTTCGCGCGCGGATCGAGCGCATCGCGGAGACCGTCGCCGAAGATGTTCAACGACAGCACGGTCAGCACGATCGCGATCCCCGGGATCAGCGAGAGCCACGGCGCCGTCTGGATCTGGTCCTCGCCGGCGGCGATCAGGTTCCCCCACGACGGGTTCGGCAGGCGGACGCCCGCGCCGAGGAACGAGAGGCCCGCCTCTGTGAGGATGTTCGTCGCGATGATCAGCGTGAAGAAGACGAGGATCGTCGAGGCGACGTTCGGCAGCAGGTCGGAGAACATGATCCGCAACGGCCCCGCGCCCTGGCCCACGGCGGCCTGGATGAACTCCTTCTCGCGGAGCGACAGTATCTGGCCGCGGATCGGACGGCCGATGTACGGGATCAGGACGTACGAGATCACCAGCGTCGGGATCCAGAGGCTTCCCGGCTCGATGTTGATCCCGAAGTGGTGGAAGCCGTTGATCGCGAGCGCGCTCGAGATCGCGATCGCGAGCAGCAGCACCGGGAATGCCCAGATGATGTCGAAGAAGCGGCTCACCACCCAGTCGAGCCAGCCGCCGTAGAAGCCGGCGAGCAGCGCGAGCACCAGCGCGCAGAACGTGCAGATGAACGCCGAGCCAATCCCCACGAGCAGCGAGTTGCGTCCGCCGTAGAGCAGCCGGACGGCCACGTCCCGGCCGAGGTTGTCGGTACCCAGCACGAAGCGTCCGTTGGCGCGCCACCAGGTCGGCCCCAGGTAGGAGGGCGCCTTGACGACGAACGAGTTGGTCTTGGCGTCGTAGTAGGAGCCGCCGCCGATCACCGGCTCGAGCTTGCCGCCGACCCTGACCTTGTCCTGGGCGTGGATCGCGTTCGGGCCCGTGTGCGCGACGTGGGTCGCGTAGACCGGTGCAAGGGCGCACGCGAGCACGATCAGGATGAACACCGCGAGCGAGGCCAGGGCGATGTAGTTGCGCCGGAGCCGCCGCCACGCGAGGTTCCAGGGGCTGCGCCCGACGATCGAAACTTCGTGCTCTTCGGCCGCGAGATGCGCTGCGGCGTCGAGCGTGAGATCGGTTGCGGGCTCCATACCCCTCCCCGGCGAGTGTAGTCAGTGAGGGCGCCCGGAGGCGCCCTCACTGCTACGTCGTTCTGGGCTCCTCTACTTCCTGCAGAGACGTGCCAAGTCGATCCCGTAGAGGCGCTGGATGTGGATGCACCCGATCTTCTTGCTGAAGAACTCGGGGAACACCCGGTTCGACCAAGGCGCCCACGGGGCCTGGGACATGATCTGCTTCTCGACGGTCGCCCACTTCTTGTTGACGGCCGGCGTGAGGACCTGCGACTTCTTCAGGGCCTCGATCTCCGCGTTGGTCTTTCTGTTCGAGTACCACGCGTAGTTGTTGTTGTCCGTGTTCGTGATGCGGTTGCCGTTCAGGAGGACGTCGAACCAGTCGAGCGGGTGCGGGTAGTCCTCCAGCCACCGGGCCCAGCCCGTCTGGGCGTGGGTGGCGACGTTGCCGATGGTCGAGTAGTACGTCGCCTTCGGCAGGATGTTCAGCTTCGCGTTCAGGCCGATCGAGTTCAGGACGCTCGTGTAGTACTGCGAGGCGTCCACCGCGTCGCTGACGTCACGCGTCCAGACGGTGACGCTCGCGCCCTTGGCGCCGGCGGAGTTGATCAGCTGCCGGGCCTTCGCGACGTTGTGGCTGTACAGCTTCAGCTTCTGGTATGACGGGTACGTGGGCGGGAGCACGTTCTGCGTCGCCTGGCCGAGGCCGCCCCAGACGATCTTCTGCAGCGCGGCGCGGTCGATCGCGTAGTTGACGGCCTGCCGCACGGCCAGCTTGTTGAACGGCGCCTCCCGGATGTTCATCCAGAAGTAGTAGGTGTTCGCCGTCTGTCGCAGGACGAGGTGACCCTGGTTCTTGACCGTCGCGATCCGGTCGGGCGGGATCGCGCCGTTCGAGTAGTCGGCCTGCCCGCTGATCACGCGCTGCGTCGCGGCGTTCGCGTCACCGATCAGCGAGACGTCGATCTTGTCCGGGTTCCCGCGCGGGATGTACTTCGTCGGCTTGAAGTACTTGTTCCGCACCATGGTGAAGCCGCGGTTCGCGTCGAAGCTCGAGAAGCGGTACGGCCCCGTCCCCGGGATCGTGCCGTTCAGGATCGCCGTCGACGTGTTCGCCGGGACCGGCGCCGCGAACATGAGCGCAAGGATCGTCAGGAAGTCGCCACGCGGCTTGGCGAGCTTGATCACGATCGTGCGCTTCTTGTTGTTCGTGATGATCCCGGAGATGTTCCCGCTCTTCGTCGGGTGCTTGGAGTACGCCTCGGCCCCTGCGATGTCGGTGTAGAAGCCGACACCCTGGCCGGTGGCGAGGAAGCCGCGCTTGATCGCCCACTTGAAGTCGGACGCGAGCACGGGCTTGCCGTTCGAGTACTTCAGGCCCTTCCGAAGCGTGAACCTGTAGACGCGGCCGTTGTTCGAGATCGTCGGCAGCGATTGCGCGAGCCCCGGCACGAGCTGATAGCCCGCCGGCCCGTCGACGTGCCGGTAGGTCAGCAGCGTCTCGTACACGTTCCACATCGCCCACCAGCTCTGGCCGGTATAGGCCTGCTGCGGGTCGAGGAAGTCGATCGTGTCGAGCACGGCCCTCAGCGTCCCGAGCTTCGCGTGCGCCTGCTTGGGCGCCGACGAACTCCGGGTCGCCGCGACGCCGTACGCCGCGACCATCATGGAGACCCCGGCCGCGAGCGCGATCGCGCCGACGAGCCAGGTTCCCCTACGCCTTCCAGTCATTGCACCTCCCGTGGATGAAGCCCCGATCGTGCGAGCGACAATCTTCGCAAAGCGGAGACGATCTGGATAGGGCTTTTCTCAGAGCCGCGCGGCGCGGAGCTCGTGCTCCCGCGGGACGTTCTCGAGCGGCTCTTCGACCACCGCCTGCACGCCTTCGCGGCTCGTTGCATGCAGGATGCGTCCCCCGCCGAGCCAGAAGGCGACGTGGTGGGCGCGCTCGCGCGGCCCGAAGAAGACGAGATCGCCGGCGCGCGAGTCCTGGCCCTGAAGCGCTTCCGCCGCCGCCTCCTGCTCGTGGGCGTCGCGTGGGACGAGCCGGCCGAGGCCGCGGTAGGCCATGTGCACGAGCCCCGAGCAGTCGATCCCGCGGTTGGTCATGCCGCCCCACTCGTACGGCGTACCGAGGTAGGCGCGCGCCTTCGCGACCGGGTCGCCGGGCAGCGGCAGGCCCGGCCATTCGCCGTCGGGCTCGCCGCCGAGCGCGTCCTCGCGGATCCAGCCGGGATAGCCGTAGGCCGTCCGGATCCGCGACCAGCCGCCGTCGCCGGCCTCGACCGCGAGCGGCTCCCCGGCGAGCGCCTGCGTCACCTGCTCGGCGCCGTCGTCCGGCTCGGCGCGCACTGGCGCGACCTCCGCAACGCACACGCGCAGCTGCACTACGCGGGCCGGATCCGGGGGTCGAGCCGTGCGTAGATGATGTCGACGACGGCGCTCATGATGGTGATGAAGAAGGCGCCGTAGAGCACGGTCGCCATGATCACGGGCAGGTCGAGCGAGCGCAGCGAGTTGTAGGTCAGCATCCCGACGCCCGGGAGGCCGAACACGACCTCCGTGAGGAGCGCGCCCCCGCCGACGAGCACGCCGAAGTCGAGGCCGAATAGCGAGACGAACGTGATCATCGACGTGCGCAGCATGTGGCGAACCAGGACGCGGCGCGGGGACAGGCCCTTGGCCCTCGCCGTCCGGACGTAGTCCTCGCTCTCGATCTCGAGCATGTTCGCGCGCAGCACGCGCGCGTAGAACCCGATGTACAGGACCGAGAGCGTGATCCAGGGCAGCACGAGGTGCAGGAACCATTGCCACGGGTCCTGCGTCAGCGGGACGTACCCGAGTGGCGGCACCCAGCTGAAGAGGAACGTGTCGTGCAGCCGATCCTGGGAGAGCAGGTTCACCACCTCGCCCAGCCAGAAGACGGGCATGGATATCCCGATCAACGCCAGGATCATCAGGATCGGGTCCACGAAGGTGCCTTTGAAGGTGACCATCACCAGTCCGATCACGATCGCCCCCACCACCCACAGGAACGCCGCGCCGAGCACGAGCGAGAACGTCACCGGCGCCGCCTCCCAGATGGCGGGAACCACCTTCAGCGCCTGGTTCCCGTACGAGACGAGGTCGCGCGAGATGAAGAGCCGCTTCATCATCAGCGCGTAGCGCACGGGGAGCGGCCGGTCGAGGCCGAACTCGTGCTTGACGGCGGCGATCGTCTCCGGCGTCGGGTTGCGCCCGGCGAGCTGCCGCTCGGGGTGGATCCCGGGGATCGCGAAGAAGATCAGGAACGTCATCACCGAGACGGCGAACAGCACGACGACGAGGCCGATGATCCGCCGGACGATGAACGCGAACACCGCCGGCTACTCCCTCACGCGCACCTTCGCGCGGGGGTCGAGGGCGTCGCGGACGCCGTCGCCGAGCACGTTCAGCGAGAGCACCGTGAGCACGATCATGATTCCGGGGACGATCGCGACCCACGGCCGCGTGTAGAGGAGCGACTGGCCGTCGTCGATCACCGTGCCCCAGCTGGCCTGCGGCGGCTGCACGCCGATGCCGAGGAACGACAGCGCAGCCTCGGTCAGGACGGTGGTCGCGATCATCAGCGGGAGCAGCACGATGATCGTCGAGAGCACGTTCGGCATGATCTCGCTGAACATCAGGCGGAAGTTCGACGCGCCCTGCGAGATCGCCGCCTCGACGTACTCCTTCTCCCGCACCGACAGCACCTGCCCGCGAACCGGCCGGTAGACGTAGGGCACGTAGACGACGGCGATGATCATCGTCGGCAGCCACAGGCTCGACGCCGAGACCTGGATCGGGCCCCACTGCAGGCCGGTCGACTTCGTCAGCAGGACGGTCGCGAGCGAGATCGCGAGCAGGTAGACCGGAAACGCCCAGATCAGGTCCATCGCCCGGGAGAGCACCGCGTCGGTTCCACGGCGGAAGAACCCGGCCAGCAGTGCGAGCACCGCTGCGATGAACGAGCAGATGAGCGCGGACGCGACGCCGATCTGAAGCGACGCCCGGCCGCCGTACAGGACGCGCGCCATCACGTCACGGCCCTGGTTGTCGGCGCCGACGAAGTAGTTCGAATGCCAGGTCGGGCCGATCGGGATCTCGCCGAGACCGAGCACGCCGCCGCCCTGCTGGATCACCTCCACCTGCTTCCCGTTGACGGTCGTCGTGCCCGTCAGGTTCGAGTTGAACGGGTCGGTGTGCGCGACGTGGTGCGCGTAGACAGGCGCGAGCAGGCTGACGACGACGATCAGGAGGAACAGGACGAGCGCGCCCATCGCGAGCTTGTTGCGAACGAGGCGGCGCCCGGCGATACGCCAAGGGCTCCTGCCGGCGATCTCCTTGACGCTCTCGCCGGGCGCCAGCCGGACTTCTGGTTCCGGCTCGAACGCAAACTCAGCCACTGTCTGTCCCGGAAGACCTTCCTGGCTACTTCACCGAAGCCTGTCCAAGGAGGAAGTACCACTGCGGGCTGAACTGGTAACCCGAGACCCGCGACGACAGGAAGTCGATGTACTTCGGGTTGTACATCGAGACCCACGGCGCCTGATCCGTGACCTCCTTGTCCACCTGCGCCCAGAGCTTGTTCGCCGACGTCGGGTTGGTGATGCCGAGCTGGCCCGCCTGATCCATCTTCTTCTGGATCGACTTGACGCAGAACTGGGCGATGTTCGGGCTCGAGTTGCTGTTCGGGTGGATCGAGTCGCACCCGAGCAGGATCACGAGGAAGTCCGAGGCCGCCGGATAGTCCTGGTACCAGTCGGAGAACGCGAACTGGACCTTGTTCTTCGAGTTCTGGATGTACGGGTACTGGATGTCCGACGACAGCGCCTGGAGCGACGCGTTGTACCCGAGCTTCCTCAGCAGCCCGACGAAGTACAGGCCGAGCGCCTTGTCCGTGTCGGTGGTGTCGGTGTTGACCTTGACCGCCATCCCCTTGGTGCCGGAGGCGTTGACGAGCTGCTGCGCCTTCTGCATGTCGGGCGCCGTCCACTTGCCGCTGCCGGGATTCTTCGTGTACGGACAGTACGGCTCGTAGCCCGGGAAGTTCGGCGGCAGCACCTGGCAGGTCGGGACGGCGAGCTTCGGGCCGCCGGCGATCTTGACCAGCGCGTTGCGGTCGGTCGCGAAGTTGACCGCCTGCCGCGCCTTCAGGTTGTTGAACGGCGGGACGTTGTTGTTCAGGGCGAAGTAGTACGTCGCCGTCAGCGGGTTCACGTGCACCCGGCTCGCGTACTTCTGGCTGCTGAGCTCGCCGAGCCGATCGGCCGGCGGCTGGTCGAACATCCAGTCGGCCTGGTTGTTCTGGACCGCCGTCACCTCGGCCTCGACGCTGAGGCCGAACTTTTGGGTGATCACGTCGGGGTTCCCGTTGGGCTGGGCATCCGCCGACCACTGCTTGAAGAACGGGTTGCGGACGAGCTTGATCTGCTTGCTGGGTGCGTACTGCACCCACTTGTACGGGCCCGTGCCGGGCGGCGGGATGTTGACGTTCGTCGTCTGCGTGCTCGCGGGGAGGATGAACGCGAACGGCACCGCGAGCTTGTCGAGGAACTCGGGGTCGGCGGTGGTCAGGTGGAACGTGACCTGGTCGCCGTTGACGACGATCCCCTTCGACAGGTCACACGTCTTCGGCGTCTTGACGCACGCGTCGCCGCCCTGGATGACGTTGTACCAGGTGCCCGCGTTCGGGCTGTTCCCGATCTTGAACAGGCGCTCGAAGGTCGCCTTGACGTCTTTGCCGGTGAGGGTCTGGCCGTTGGAGAACTTGATCCCCTTGCGGAGCGTGAACGTCCAGGTCTTGCCGCCGTTCGTCGGCTTGGGGATCGACGTGACGAGGTCGGGCACGATCTTGGTGCCTTCCTTCCCGCTCGTCCGCTTGAACCCGACGAGGCCGTCGTGCGTGATGATCAGGAGCTGCCACTCCTGCAAGGTGTAGTTGACCTGCGGGTCCGGCGAGCCCGAGGGCGCTGCGTTCGCGACGGTGACGAGCGTGCCACCCTTGGCGCCTCCTCCGCTGCTGCTGCCCGTGGTCGTCCCCGAGCTCGACTTCTTGCTTGAGCCGCCGCAGCCCGCTGCCACGAACGCGAGCGCGATCAGCACCGACGCGGAACCCACGAACCAGCGCTTCACTCCAACCTCCCGGTCGACGGAGAACCTGCCCGTAGGTACGGACGCTGGGCAGGCGCCGGATGTTAGCGCCGACCGGTCAGATCACGCGGCGTTAGGCGGCGACCGTCTGCAGCTCGCGGAGGGCTGCCAGCCGCGCGAGGGCCTGGCCCTCGAGCTGGCGGACGCGCTCGCGCGTCAGGTCGAGCTCGTGCCCGATCGCCTCGAGCGTCCACGGCTCGCCCTCGAAGCCGAAGCGCAGCTCGAGGATCCGCCGCTCGCGCTCGGGAAGTGCGTCGAGGGCGCGCCGCACGCCCTGACGGCGCAGCGACTCCTCGGCCTCCTCGAACGGATCGGCCGCCTCGCGGTCGGCGAAGAGGTCGCCGAGCTCGCCCTCGTCGTCGGCGCCGACGGTCTGGTTCAGCGAAACCGACGCCTGCGCCGCGCCGAGCGCCTCGTCGACGTGCTGGATCGGCAGGCCCGTCGCCTCGGCGAGCTCCTCCTTCGTCGCCTCGCGGCCCAGCTCGACCTCGAGCCGGCGCGCGGCCCGGCCGAGCTTCTGCTGTCGCTCGACGACGTGGACGGGCACGCGGATCGTGCGCGCGTGGTTCGCCACAGCGCGCTGCACCGACTGGCGGATCCACCAGGTGGCGTACGTCGAGAACTTGTAGCCGCGCCGCCAGTCGAACTTCTCGACCGCGCGGTTGAGGCCGAGCGTGCCTTCCTGGATCAGGTCCAGGAAGGGGACGCCGAGGCCGCGGTAGCCCTTCGCGATCGAGACCACGAGGCGCAGGTTCGACTCGATCATCCGCCGCTTGGCGGTGACGTCGCCGCGCTCGATCGCCTTCGCGAGCATGACCTCCTCGGCCGCGGTCAGCAGCTTGTGCCGGCCGATGTCGGCGAGGAAGAGCTGCAGGCTGTCGGCCGCGCCCACGAGCGGCTGCGCGGCGGCCTGCTGCGCGGCCTCGGCAGCGGCGGCCTCGCGCGCCTTCTGCGGCTCGTCGTCGGGCTCCGACGCCGGCTCGCCGACCTCGAGGCCGATCGCCTCGAGCTCGCGCGTCAGCTGCTCGACCTCGTCCTCGGCGAGGTCGTGCTCGAGCGCGAACGCCTCGAGCTCC
>DATIER010000075.1:0-4230 GCA_035455605.1 Gaiellaceae bacterium | reverse complement strand
CGGGCGCGACCTGCCGGAGAGCCGGTTCGTCGTCGCCGAGACGCTGGTGCGGTTCGACCACGGGCTCGGGATGGCCGAGGTGCTCTGCGGCGATCCCGCCGCGGTCGCCGAGCTGCTCGAAGGCCCACAGCCGTCGGCCGCCCCGCCGTCGCGGTCGCGCCCGGGCTCGACCAGGCGCCTGCCGTCACGACTCGAGTACGAGCGGTCGGTCGTGAAGGCGAAGGAGCACATCCGCGCCGGCGACGCGTTCCAGGTCGTGCTCTCGCAGCGCGCGGAGCGGCCGACCTCCGCCGGCGCGCTCGAGCTCTACCGCTCGCTGCGCCGGGTGAACCCATCGCCGTACCTCTTCCTGCTCGAGCTCGACGGCCTCGCGCTCGTCGGCTCGTCGCCGGAGACGCTCGTCAAGGCCGAGGGACGGCGTGCCTCGCTCAACCCGATCGCCGGCACGACGCGGCCGGGCGACGGCGACGCGGAGCGGCTGCTGTCGTCGGAGAAGGACCGCGCCGAGCACGTGATGCTGGTCGACCTCGGCCGCAACGACCTCTCGCGTGTCTGCCGGCCGGGGACGGTGCGGGTCGAGCGCTTCCTCGAGCCGGAGCGCTTCTCGCACGTGACGCACCTCGTCTCCGAGGTGGCCGGCGAGCTGCAGCCGGAGGTGTCGCAGTTCGACCTGCTGCGGGCCTGCTTCCCCGCCGGCACGGTGTCGGGCGCGCCGAAGGTGCGGGCGATGCAGCTCATCGCCGAGCTCGAGCGCTACCGCCGCGGGCCCTACGCGGGCGCGGTGCTCTACGCGCTTCCCGGCGAGGCTCTGGACGCGTGCATCGCGATCCGGACGGTCGTGCTGCACGACGGCGTCGCGCTGCTCCAGGCCGGCGCCGGGATCGTCGCCGACTCCGACCCGGCCGCCGAGCACGACGAGTGCCTGCGCAAGCTGGCCGCGCTCGAGCTGGCGATCGAGCTGGCGGAGGCGAGGACGGCCGCATGATCCTCTTGATCGACAACTACGACTCGTTCACGTACAACCTCGCGCACCTGTTCGGCGAGCTCGGCGCCGAGGTGGTCGTCCGGCGCAACGACGCGCTCGACCCCGACGAGGCCGAGCGCCTCGCGCCCTCGCACCTGGTGGTCTCGCCCGGCCCCGGCCGCCCCGCGGACGCCGGCGCGACCGTCGAGATCGTCCGCCGGCTGGCGCGGACGACGCCGACCCTCGGCGTCTGCCTCGGCCATCAGGCGGTCGTGGAGGCGTTCGGCGGCGAGGTCGGGCAGGCGAAGCGGCTCGTGCACGGCAAGCCGAGCGAGATCGAGCACGACGGCCGCGGCCTCTTCCACGGCCTGCCCGAGCGCTTCGAGGCCGGGCGCTACCACTCGCTCGCTGCCACCATGATTCCCGACATGCTCGAGGTCTCGGCCACCTGCGTCGACGGCGAGGTGATGGCGATCCGCCACCGCGAGCTGCCGGTCGACGGCCTGCAGTTCCACCCCGAGTCGGTGCTCACGCCTGCCGGCCCCGAGCTGGCACGCAACTTCCTGGAGGGAGCGCGATGACGGTGCAGGGCGCGCTCGCGCGGCTGCTCGACGGGCACGACCTCTCGCGCGAGGAGGCGCGCGAGGTGATGAACGAGATCATGCTCGGGGAGGCGACGCCGGCCCAGATCGGCGGCTTCCTCGTCGCGCTGCGCCTGAAGGGCGAGACCCCGGACGAGATCGCGGGCTGCGCCGAGGCGATGCGGTCGCACGTGCTCTCCGTTCGGCCGAAGCGGGACGACCTCGTCGACACGGCCGGCACCGGCGGCGACTCGTCGCGCACGATCAACATCTCGACGGCGGCGGCGCTCGTGGCGGCCGCGGCGGGCGCCGGCGTCGCGAAGCACGGCAACCGCGCCGTCTCGTCGGCCTCGGGCTCCGCCGACGTGCTCGAGGCGCTGGGGTTCAACCTCGAGCTGCAGCCGGCGCGGATCGAGCGCTCGATCGACGAGCTCGGCTTCGGCTTCCTCTTCGCCCCGACGCACCACCCGGCGATGCGGCATGCGGCGCCCGTGCGCCAGGAGCTGGCCGCGCGGACCGTCTTCAACGTGCTCGGGCCGCTGACGAACCCGGCTGGCGCGCGGGCGCAGGTGGTCGGCGTCTACGCGCCGTCGCTCGTGCGGACGATCGCGGAGGTGCTGGCCCAGCTCGGCGCCCGGCGCGCGTTCGTCGTGCACGGCGCGGCCGGGATCGACGAGCTCTCGCCGGCCGGGCCGAACCTCGTCTGCGAGGTCGTGGACGGCGGCGTGCGCGAGCGCGAGATCGACCCGCTCGAGCTCGGCGTCCCGCGCTGCGACCCGGGCGAGCTGCGCGGCGGCTCGCCGCGTGACAACGCCGAGGCGATCCGCGGCGTCTTCCGCGGCGAGGACGGCGGCAAGCGCTCCGCGATCCTGCTCAACGCCGCCGGCGCGATCGCTGCCGCCGGTCACGCGGCCGACCTGCGCGAGGGCCTGGAGCTCGCGCGCGATGCGGTCGACTCGGGCGCCGCGCTCGACCGGCTCGATGCGCTGATCGCGTTCTCGCAGGCGGCCGAGGTGGGCGCCTGATGGGCCGCTTCCGGGACGCGCTCGCGGGAGACGGCCTGGCGGCGATCGCCGAGGTCAAGCGACGCTCGCCCTCGGCCGGCGACCTGCGGCCGGACGCCGATCCCGCCGCGCTCACCGCGGCGTTCGAGCTGGCCGGGGCGGCCGCGGTCTCGATCCTCGTCGACGAGCGCTTCGCGGGCTCGCACGCCGACCTCGCCGCCGCGCGCGCGTCGGCCGGCGTTCCGCTCCTGGCCAAAGGGTTCTTCTCCGACCGGGCCGAGCTGGAGGAGCTGCGGCGCCTCGGCGCCGACGCGGTGCTGCTCCTGCTGCGCGACCTCGACGACGCCCGAATGCGGGAGCTGCTGGGGGCCGCTGAGGAGCTCGGGCTCGACGCGCTCGTCGAGGCGCACGACGCGGAGGAGCTGCGGCGCGCGGTCGAGCTCGAGGCGGCCGTGATCGGCATCAACGCGCGTGACCTCTCGACCTTCGCGATCGACCGGCACGCGCAGCTGGAGCTCGTCGAGGCGGCGCCGCGCGAGCGCGTGGTCGTGGCCGAGAGCGCGATCGCAGCCCGCGCGCACGGAGCCGAGGCGGAGCTTGCCGGAGCGGACGCGATCCTCGTCGGCTCGACGCTGATGCGCGCGGCCGACCCGGCCGCGAAGCTCGCGGAGCTGATCGCGCGGCCGCTCGTGAAGGTCTGCGGCCTGACGCGCGAGGACGACGTCGCCGCCGCCGCCGAGGCCGGTGCCGACCTGGCCGGGTTCATCCTCGCCCGCGAGACGCCGCGCCGCGCCCCGGGCGTCCTGCCGGTGCCGGACACGATGCTGAGCGTCGCCGTGCACGTCGGCGAGATCACCGACGACCGCGCCGACCTCGTCCAGCTCTACGCGCGGGAGCGCGACCACCGCTCGCGCGAGGGCGTCCTGCTGCGGAACGGGCGCGAGGTGGCGCGCGTCATCGACCGCGCGTGGCAGGCCGACGACGCCGGGCACCTCGAGCGCGCCGCCGCGGCGGACGGGCGCGTGATGCTGGCGGGCGGCCTCTCGCCGGAGAACGTGCGGGAGGCGGTCGAGCGCGTCCGGCCGTGGGCGGTGGACGCGAGCTCGAGCCTGGAGCGCGAGCCCGGCGTGAAGGATCACGCGCGCGTGCGCGCCTACGTCGAGGCGGCGCGGTGCAGCTGACGTACGGCGAGTACGGCGGGCGGTTCGTCCCCGAGACGCTGATCCCCGCGCTCGACGAGCTGGAGGCGGGCTGGCGCGAGGCGCAGGACGACCCGTCGTTCGCGGCGGAGCTCGACGAGCTCGGGCGCTCGTACGGCGGCCGCCCGACCCCGGTCACCCTGGCGGAGCGGTTCGCGCCCGGCAAGCGGCTCTACCTGAAGCGCGAGGACCTGCTGCACACGGGCGCGCACAAGCTGAACAACGCGCTCGGGCAGGCGCTGCTGGCGCTGCGGCTCGGCAAGCGGCGCATCGTCGCGGAGACGGGCGCGGGCCAGCACGGCGTCGCGACCGCGACGGTCTGCGCACGCTTCGGCCTCGACTGCGTCGTCTACATGGGCGCCGAGGACATGCGGCGCCAGCGTCCGAATCTCGAGCGCATGGCGCTGCTCGGCGCCGAGGTGCGTCCGGTCGAGTTCGGCACGAGGACGCTGAAGGAGGCGACCAGCGAGGCGATCCGCGAC
>DATIER010000074.1:0-5288 GCA_035455605.1 Gaiellaceae bacterium | reverse complement strand
TGTACGAGGGCGACCGCTCGCGCAAGCAGACGCTCGTCGACTTCGGCTTCCGGCTCCCGTCGGCGCTCGACAACCGCCCGCTGCGGTTCGACGAGTTCCTCGCCAAGGCGCCGCAGCTCGTGTTCGTCTCGGCGACGCCGGGCGCGTTCGAGTTGCGCCACTCGACGCGCGTCGCGGAGCAGCTGATCCGCCCGACCGGTGTCGTCGACCCCGAGGTCGAGCTTCGCCCGACGCGCAACCAGATCGACGACCTCCTCGGCGAGATCCGCAAGCGCGAGCAGGTGGGGGAGCGCGTCCTCGTCACGACGTTGACGAAGAAGATGTCCGAGGACCTCACCGACTACCTGCTCGAGTCGGGCGTCAAGGCGCGCTACCTGCACTCCGAGATCGACACGCTCGAGCGGATCCAGATCATCCGCGAGCTGCGGCTCGGCGACTACGACGTGCTCGTCGGCGTGAACCTGCTCCGCGAGGGCCTCGACCTGCCGGAGGTGTCGCTGGTCGCGATCCTCGACGCCGACAAGGAGGGCTTCCTGCGCGGGCGGACGAGCCTGATCCAGACGATCGGGCGCGCCGCCCGGAACGTCAACGGCAAGGTGCTGATGTACGCCGACAAGCACACCGAGGCGATCAGGTACGCGCTCGACGAGACCGACCGGCGCCGCGCAAAGCAGCTCGCCTACAACGAGGAGCACGGGATCACGCCGGAGTCGATCGTCAAGGGCGTCTCCGACATCGCCGAGTTCCTGGCGCTCGAGTCCCCGACCGTCCCCGGCCGCCGGCGCAGGGGCAAGGCCGAGGTCGAGGGCATGTCGCCGGCCGAGCTCGAGAAGCTCGTGATCCAGCTCGAGGAGGAGATGTTCGCGGCGGCCGAGGAGCTCCGGTTCGAATACGCGGCGAAGCTCCGCGACGAGATCAAGGACCTGCGCCGCGAGCTGCAGGCGGCCGCCGAGGCGCCCGCGTGACGCTCACCTTCATCCTCTTCATCCTGCTCTGGGGGCTGATCATCGGGGGGCTCGCGCGGCTCGCGGTTCCGGGCCCCGACCCGATGCCGATCTGGCTCACGATCGCGATCGGGATCGGCGGCTCGCTGCTCGGCGGGATCGTTACCCGGATCTTCTTCGGCACCGGCGTCAGCTTCTTCTTCGCCTTCCTCGGGGCGCTGCTGCTCGTGATCCTCTACCGCAAGTACGTGCAGCACCGGCCGATCACCGGCCCCGGCGCGCGGCGCCCGCCCGGCTGAGAGTTTCCTGCGCCGAAAACGGGGCACAAGAGGGCCATGCACTGGATATGGCTCATTCTCGTTGGTGCGCTCGTCGGCGCCCTCGGCCGCCTGCTCCACCCGGGGCGGGATCCGATGGGGTGGATCGTCACGATCCTGATCGGCATCGCATCGTTGGTAATCGCTGGCCTGATCTTCTCGAGCGGTTGGCTCGAGTTCCTGGTGGGGATCGTCGTCGCCATCGTCCTGGTCGCACTCGTCGGCCGGTTCTTCGGTGAGCGCCGCGGTGGCCTCGTCGGGACCTAGGCAGGCTCTGTTCCTAGTGGCTCACGGCCGCGCGGGAACGTCCGCGCGGCCGTGAGGCCCCAGTCGTCGTCCCGCCACGTGTAGGTCTGGACGAGGAGCGACGTCTCGGTCGCCTCGTAGACGTGCAGGCCGCGCGCCTCGCCGCGCCGGTTCGGCCTCGGCTGTCCGAGCCCCGGCGCGATCGAGACGGTCACGCCGCGCAGGCCGTCGTGCTCGACCTCGAACTCGTGGCGCTCGCTGACCGCCGCCTGGTGGATGTGGCCGGCGAGGATCAGCTCCGCGCCTGCGTCGACGAGGCCGGCGAGGACCTCCGAGCGGCGGGAGACGGGGCGCTTCCGCGAGCGCCACGGCGCGCCGATCAGGTGGTGGTGCAGGCAGACGACCTTGAGCGCGCTCGTCGGCGCGTCCCGGAGGAGCTCCGCCGCGCGCTCGATCTGGCCGGCGCGGACGCCGCCCGACTGGTGGCGCCACGGGCGGACCGAGTTGAGCCCGACCACGACGACGCCGTCCGAGCGGAACACCGGCTCCACGGTCTCCCACTGGCGCTCGAACTCCGCCCAGGGACGCGTGAACCGGGCGGGGAACGCGTACGGGATGTCGTGGTTGCCGGGGATCACGAGCAGCGGTCGGCCGAGGCCGCGCAGGAAGGTGGCGGCGCGCTCGTGCTCGCGGCGCCGGCCGCGGTGGGCGAGGTCGCCGGTGACGGCGATCAGCTCCGGCGAAACCCGCTCCACGAGCGGCGCCAGGCTCGCCTCGACCGCAGTTTCCTCCACGCTTCCGGCGTGCAGATCCGAGATGTGGAGGAGCCGTGTAGCCAACGCCGAAGCAGGCTATACACTCAAATCATGGCCGAAGAATCAGCCGAAATCTTCGACGATCTGTACCTCGGCCTGCGCGCCGGAGGCGCCCTGCGCAAGCAGCGTCGCGGCGAGCCGCTGACGACCGAGGACCACGAAGCGCTGGGCCGCTGGGCGCGCCTGTCGTCCTGGCGCAAGGCGCTCGCCATCGGCACCTTCGGTCTCGGCACCTTCGGTCTCGGCTTCACGCTCGGCGGGCTGATCTTCGGCCGCTGGCGCAAGGCCTAGCCAGAGGATTCCTTCGCGTTCGCGAACAGTACGGTCGGAACCTCTTCCTCGGCCGGATCCTTGTCGCGGACGATCACGTCGAGCAGCGTCGCGAGCACGGCGATGAGCGGCGTCGCCAGCACGACGTAGAACGCGCCGAAGAGCAGGCCTACCGCGCTCACGCCGACGAGCACGACGAGCGGCGAGAGCCCCGTGACGTGGCCCATCACGCGCGGGATCACGATGTAGTCCTCGAATTGCCGCACCACCAGCACGACGATGCCGGCGAGGACGGCGGTGTGGATCGACACCGTCAGGCCGACGCCGATCGCGAGGATGCCGGCGACGAGGGGGCCGATCACCGGGACGATCTCGACGACACCCGCGAAGACGCCGACCAGCAGCCAGAACGGTAGCCCGATCGCCCAGAAGCCGAGCGAGAGCACGGTGGCGACGAACGCGACGAGCAGCAGCGTCCCGCGCACGTACGCGCCCAGCTTGGCGTCGATCAGCTCCCACGTGTCGCGAACGACGCGGCGGTGCTTGCGCGCCATCAAAGACGTTATGAGCCGGATGGCTTTCTCGCGTTCGAAGATCCAGTACGCCGCGGTGGCGAAGATGAAGAAGATGCCCACGATCACTTCCATCGCCTTGGTGCCGACCGTGACCGAAAGGTGGAAGACGCCGCCCGCCGACGGGAGCTTCTTGAGGCGCCGCTGTACCCCGACGAAGAACTGGTGCTTGATCCCCGTCGAGTGTTTCGCCTTCTGCTTCAGCGCCTGCTGCGACGTCGGCACACCGCCAAGCGCCTGATCGACCTGGTCGATCGCCCGCGGGACGGCAAGCCAGAGCAGCAGCGCGATCGCGCCCACGATAGCCACGTAGTGAAGGGCAACGCCGAGCGGGCGCGGCACGCGGTGCCTCGCGAGCCAGTCGATGCCCGGCCGCATCGCGGCGGCGATGGTCAGGCCGAGGAAGACGAGCGCGATGACGATCTTGATCTTCCAGATCGCGAGCGCGAGGACGATCACGGCCACGGCGACCAGCGTCGCGACGAAGGCCTTACGGGCGGTGTTGGCCATAGCTTGGGCGTGTTGTCGCCGCGTTGCGTTCGTCGCAAACGCAGGAACGGCGACGGTTGCGGCGAAGCCGGTCGGCCCCATGGTCACCCGCGACGAAGAGGTCTGCTTCGACGCGCGCCGGCATGGCGTCGTGCTCGCGTGGCCGCTTGCACAGGGCGCGGCGCTCGTCCTCGTCGGCGCGGTGCTGCTTGCGCAGGCGTGGCCGTTGCCGGTGCCGGGCGCGGCGCTCGTCGTGCTCGCTGCGGGAATCGTCCTGCGCGCCGTCTGGCGCTGGGAGCGGACGCGGCTCGTGGTGACGACCGAGAAGGTCTGCCTCCTCGACGGGACGCTGCGGCGACGGTCGTCGGCGGTGCGCCTGCGGGCGGTCGAGAAGCTCGAGCTCGAGCAGACGATGGCGGGCCGTGTGCTCGGCTACGGAACGCTCGTGGCCGGTCCCCTCGAGATCGATCATGTTCCCGAGCCGCGGAGCGTCTACCGGCTCGTGGAGCGGCTCGCCGGCTGACCGCGGCTCGAAGAACCAGGGACTGTCCCCGGGGTCGGCCGAAACGGCCACGGCCCGTGTGACGAAAGCGTGACAACTGTGCGCGAACCGCCCGTCCGGTCGTGTCGCGCGCTCCCGCACCGCTAGCGTCGACGACGTGCGACGTCCTCGCCGAGAGCTCCCGCCGCAGGGCATCTACCACGTCACCGCGAGAGGCGTCGCCCGCACGGCGACGTTCCACGACAGGGACGACTACCGCCAGTTCCTGCGCCTGCTCGCCCGCCAGGTCGAGCGACACGACTGGAACGTGCACGCCTTTTCCCTGATGCCGAACCACTACCACCTGGTCGTCGAGACGCAGCTCTGGCGCCTCTCCGACGGCCTCCAGCGCCTGAACGGCACGTACGCGCAGGCGTTCAACCGCCGACACCGCCGCTGGGGTCACCTGTTCGGCGAGCGCTTCGCCGCACGCGTCGTCGCGGACGACGAGCACCTCGCGACGACGATCGAGTACGTCGTCCACAACCCGGTGCGGGCCGGCCTCGCAATCCGACCCGCCGAGCATCGCTGGACAGCGAAAGCGAACACTTGTTCGTCCGCGGCGGCCGGGCTAAACTTGCCCGGTTATGGCCCAGGAAGAGCTGGTCGTCCACGGCGCGCGCGAGCACAACCTCAAGGACATCACCGTCCGCCTGCCGCGCCACGCCCTGATCTGCGTCACCGGCCTCTCCGGCTCGGGCAAGTCGAGCCTCGCGTTCGACACGATCTACGCGGAAGGCCAGCGCCGCTACGTCGAGAGCCTGAGCGCCTACGCTCGCCAGTTCCTCCAGATGATGGAGAAGCCGGACGTCGACTCGATCGACGGCCTCAGCCCGGCCATCTCGATCGACCAGAAGACCACCAGCCGCAACCCGCGCTCGACGGTCGGCACGGTCACCGAGATCTACGACTACCTGCGCCTGCTCTACGCGCGCATCGGCAAGCCGCACTGTCCGGTCTGCGGCCGCCCGATCGCGGGGCAGAGCCAGGAGGCGATCGTCGACCAGATCCTCCAGCTCCCGGAAGGCACGAGGTTCACCGTCAACGCCCCGGTCGTGCGCGACCGCAAGGGCGAGTACCGGGACGTCTTCGAG
>DATIER010000073.1:0-3315 GCA_035455605.1 Gaiellaceae bacterium | reverse complement strand
CGAGCGGCGCGCCCGGCTCGGCGAGACTGCGCCGTCGCCGAGCCGGCGGCGCTTCTCGCGCGACCTGGACCGGCCCCCCGGGGGAAGCGTGGGTACCTCCGTCACCTCGGGCCCTCTGCCCGTTCCGTCGCTTCGGCCCCGGCCGGGCGGAGGGCCAGGAAGGGAGCGGGCACTCGGAGTTGAAAGCGCCAGCCGTTGTCTCGATACTGCCCCCCAACACGAAGCCGGTCTCCGGCGCGCGCCGGGGGGCACTTCGCGGACACGGACACGGACACGGGCGGAGACAGAGGAGGAAGAGTGAGAAGACCCGTTTCGATCGGACTGCTGCTGGCGTCCGTCGGCGCGCTGGCCCTGCTGGCTGCCGGCTGCGGTGGCAGTAGCAAGAGCAGCAGCAGTGGCACCAGCGGCAGCGGCGGCAGCGGCGGCGGAGGCAACGTGACCGCGCTGCCGGCGTCCTCGTGCGCGCCGATGCAGTACAAGGGGTCGGGCGACGCCCAGTACCTGATCGCCTCGGACCTGCCGATGCAGGGCGGCTCCCGCACCCAGACGGTGCAGATGACGAAGGCGATCGCCTACGTGCTCGACCAGCAGGGCTGGAAGGCCGGAAAGTTCGCGATCGCCTACCAGCCGTGCGACGACTCGACGGCTCAGCTCGGCAAGTGGGATCCAGACAAGTGCAGCGCGAACGCGCACGCGTACGCGTCGAACAGCAAGATGCTCGGCTTGATCGGGACCTTCAACTCCGGCTGCGCCGCGATCGAGATCCCGGTCCTCAACCAGGCGCCGGGCGGCGGTCTCGCGATGCTCTCGCCGGCGAACACGTACGGCTGCCTGACGGAGCCGTGCGCGGGCGACGAGCCGGAGAAGTACTACCCGAGCGGCACGCGCAACTACGCGCGCGTCGCGCCGAGCGACCCGAATCAGGGCGCCGTCGACGCGGCGTTCCTGAAGAGCCTCGGCGTGAAGCGGGTCTCGGTGCTGAACGACAAGGAGGCGTACGGCCTCGGCGTCGCGAAGAACTTCGCGGGCGCCGCGAAGGCGGCCGGCATGACGGTCACGGGCTTCGCCGCCTACGACCCGAAGCAGGCCAACTTCCAGGCCCTCTTCACGCGCATCAAGCAGCAGAACCCGGACGCGGTCTTCATCGGCGGCCTGATCGACGAGAACAGCGGCCAGCTGATCAACGACAAGGTCGCGGTCCTGGGTGACAACAGCAAGGTCAAGCTGATGCTGCCGGACGGGTTCACGACCGACGCCATCTTCGACCGCTCGCAGGGCGGAACGCCCGAGGCGTCGGGGGCGTACTTCAGCGTCGCGGGCGTCGGCATCGACCAGTACAAGGGCGCGGCCCTGAAGTTCATCAACGGCTTCAAGGCACAGCTCAACGGCAAGCCTGTCGACCCGTACGCGATCCTGGCGGCGCAGGCGGCGCAGGTCATGCTCGGCGCGATCAAGAACTCGGACGGCACCCGCTCCGACGTGATCAAGAAGATGTACGCCACGAAGGTGAACAACGGGCTGATCGGCTCGTTCTCGTTCAACAAGAACGGCGACCTCTCCGGTGCGAAGGGCGCGGCCGTGCTCTTCACGATCTACACCGGCAAGAACCACCTCCAGACGGTCAAGACCACGGCGCCCGACCCGAAGCTCGTCGACGCCGCCCGGAAGGAGGCCTCCGGCTAGGCAGCTCGCCGGAACGCGAACGTCGCGGAGGGAGGGCACTGGACGCCCTCCCTCTGCGCTTTAGAATCCCCGGATCGCGGTCGATGCCCGCACCGAGGAGCCCCCCCGCGGCAGGACGGGTCGGCGGCGGCAGCGCCCTGCGGTCCTGTCGCTCGTCGGCCTGAGCTTCGTCCTCGTCTTCCTGGCGTGGCTGGGCTACAACCTCACCAGCAGCCCCACCGACTTCTTCCAGATCTTCCTGATCGGCCTGACGCAGGGCTCGGTCTACGCGCTCGTCGCGCTCGGCTACACGCTCGTCTACGGGATCCTCCAGCTGATCAACTTCGCGCACGGCGACGTGTTCGCGCTCACGGGCCTGTTCGCCAGCACGCTGATCGTCAGCCACTTCGACCTCAACTCGGGTGACCCGGCGACGACCATCATCGTCGGCCTCGGCGCGACCTTCCTGATCTGCATGGCCTTCGGCGCGATCATCAACTCGTCGATCGAGTTCGTCGCCTACCGGCGACTGCGAAGCGCGCCGCGCCTGGCCGTGCTGATCACGGCCGTCGGCATGTCGTTCATCATCCAGAACGTCTCGCTCGCCGTCTTCGGCGTGAACTTCCGCAGCGTCCCGCCGCTGATCTCGAACCACGACGTGCTCACGGTCGGCGGCGTGCACTACGGCTGGGATGCGCTCTTCGTCGTGCTGGTCACGGCGCCGGTGCTCGTGATCCTCAGCTGGCTGGTCAAGAGCACGCGTCACGGCAAGGCGATGCGCGCCACGGCCCAGGACCCCGAGGCGTCGGCGATGATGGGCATCAACGTGAACCGGACGATCACGTTCACGTTCGCCCTCGCCGGCGCGCTGGCGGGCATCGGCGCGGTGCTCTTCCTCGTCGAGTTCAACATCCGCTACGACACGGGGTTCGAGCTCGGCCTGATCGCGTTCACGGCCGCGGTGCTCGGCGGGATCGGCAACCTGACCGGCGCCGTCCTCGGCGCGATCATCATCGGGATGATCCAGGCGTTCAACGAAGGGCCGTTCCTGTGGGCGCCGGGGAGCGACTGGACCCGCTCGATCGTCTTCGCGATCCTGATCGCGATCCTGGTCTTCCGGCCGGAGGGCCTGCTCGGCGAACGCACCCCGGAGGGCGGCTAGTGCCGCGGCGCAGGGACCAGGCACGGAGCGCCGTGCGCTCGTACAGGAGCCAGGCCGCGCAGAAGTCCGGCCTGCACCACGTGCGCGGCTGGTGGAACCGGCTGCCCGGCCCCGTACGGCGCTACGGGCCGGCGCTGCTCGTCCTGATCGTCGCCGTCCTCTACCCGTACTACCTCTCGAGCCTGCCGACCGGGAACGTGCCGCTGATCTACTCGTTCCCGTCCGTGCGCTCGGCCGTGACGATCATCGTCTTCACGATGATGGCCGTCGGCCTGAACGTGGTCGTCGGCTACTGCGGGCTGCTCGACCTCGGCTACGTCGCCTTCTACGCGATCGGCGCGTACACGGCCGGGTGGCTCGCGTCGGGGCAGTTCCAGCAGGTGCGCTTCCACTTCGGCTCGGTCGGCGTGACGCACACCGCGAACGGGATCCACATCTCCGTCTGGCTCGTCCTGATCATCGCGGCGCTCGTGACCGCGGCCGGCGGGATC
>DATIER010000072.1:0-3127 GCA_035455605.1 Gaiellaceae bacterium | reverse complement strand
GAGACGACCTCCGCCAGCTGTTCCAGCCGCTCGTCGGCGATCGGCGCCATCCCGACGTGCTCCTTGCCGAAGTCGGGGCCGACGCCGGCGCGCGTGAGCACGTTGAAGAGCGTGGTCTTCCCGGCCGCCGGGAGGCCGACGATTCCTGCCTCTAGCACGTCCCTAGTCTTGCGCGAGCTGCTTCTGCAGCGAGGCCAGAGCGCGATGCTGGAGCGACTTCACGGCGCCTTCCGACTTGTCGAGGATCGTGCCCGCCTCGCCGTTCGAGAAGTTGAACAGGAACTTCAGCATCAACACCTGCTGCTGCTCGACGGACAGGTCGTCGATCAGCTCGAGCATGCTCTTGCGGCCGATCGCGTGCAGCGCGGCCTCCTCCGCCGAGGGCTCCGGTGCGTCCTCGGGCTCGGGCACCTCCTCCTCGGGCTGCCAGCGGCGCGAGGCGCGGAAGTGGTCCATGGCGAGGTTGTGGGCGATCCGGAAGAGCCAGGCCGAGAACGGCGCCGACTGCCAGCGGAACCGCCCGATCGCCTCCAGCATCTTCAGGAAGGTCTGCGTCGTCAGGTCCTCCGCGTCGTGCCGGTTGCCGACGCTCATGTGCAGGTAGCTGTAGATCCGGTCGAAGTGCAGCAGGTACAGCGCCTCGAGCGCCTCCCGGTCGCCCCGCTGGGCGAGCTCGACGAGCTTGCGCAGCTCTTCCGTGTTCGTCCGCGCGACAGCGCTCACTCGAGAGCCTTGCCCCCCTGCGACCGACGGCTAACGCCTCAGCCCGACGTGAAGCCGACGCGGCCTTCGCGCATGAACCGCTTCACGTAGACGACGCGACGCAGGGATACGGTGTAGCAGCCGTCCTCCGCGGGCAGCGCGAACGCGCCGTCGCGGTCGTCGCCGATCGCCTGCTCGAGCTTGTCGGCCGTTCCCTCGTCGACGAACGCGCCCATGATCTGGCCGCCGTCGAAGGCGATCTCGATGCGGATGCGCTCGTCAGCCACCGCTGACGATCTCCGCCAGGACGCCGTGAACCGAATCGGGATGGACGAACGCGACCTGGAGGCCGAACAGCCCCCGCCGCGGCCGCTCGTCGATCAGCTCCGCGCCTTCGGCCTGCAGCTCGTCGAGCGCGGCGCCGACGTCGTCGACCTCGTAGGCGACGTGGTGCATCCCGGGCCCGCGCCTGGCGAGGAACCTGCCGACGGGCGTGTCGTCGTCGAGCGCCGCGAGCAGCTCGACGCGGCTCGCGCCGACCCGCAGCGACGCGGCCTCGACGCCCTGGTCGCTCACCCTCTCGCGATGCTCGACGTGGGCGCCGAAGAGGCGCTCGTAGGTGGCGACGGCGCCGTCGAGATCGTCGACGGCGACGCCGAGGTGATGAATCCCGTGCGGCTCCACGCCGCCGATGCTATCGGGTCAGTCCGCGGCGACGACTCGCACGGTGCCGACGGTCTCGGACGAGGCACCGCTTGCGGTGCCGGTTGGAGGACGGTCGGGCTTCGCCCGGTCGTCCGGGCTAACTGCGCCGTTCTGCCGTTACGACGCGGATTGTCCCGACGGTCTCGGACGAGGCACCGCTTGCGGTGCCGGTTGGAGGACGGTCGGGCTTCGCCCGATCGTCCGGGCTAACTGCGCCGTTCTGCCGTTACGGCGCGGATTGTCCCGACGGTCTCGGAAGACCGCGACTCGGGCTCGACACCGTCGAGCAGCTCGTTCAGCTCGTCCCGGTCGAGCGTCTCCTTCTCGAGGAGCGCCCTCGCGATCCGGTCGAGCACGGGGCGGTGCTTCGTCAGCAGGCGGATCGCCTCGGCGTAGGCCTCGTCGGTGAGCCGCGCCTGCTCCTGGTCGCGAAGCCGCTTCGTCTCCTCCGAGAGCGCGTAGTTGTCGGCGCGCATCGTCCGCGACGCCGTCGCGTTCGACATGCCGTACTCGAACACCATCGCCCGCGCGACCTCGGTCGCCTTCTCGAGGTCGTTCGCGGCACCGTTCGTGACCCGGCCGAACACGATCTGCTCGGCTGCCCGCCCGCCGAGGAACACCTGCAGCAGATCCGCGAACTCCTCGGCGGTGTGCAGGTAGCGCTCCTCGTTCGGCAGGTTGAGCGTGTACCCGAGCGCCTGCCCCCGCGAGACGATCGTCACCTTGTGCACCGGCAGCAGGTCGCCGGTCAGGTGCGACATGACGGCGTGGCCGGCCTCGTGGTAGGCGATGATCCGCCGCTCCTTCTCGGTCATCACCTTCCGCTGCTGCAGACCGGCGACGACGCGCTCCATCGCATCCTCGAACTCGACCTGCCGGATCGAGTTGCGCCCGCCGCGGCCTGCGAAGATCGCCGCCTCGTTCGCGATGTTCTCGAGCTCCGCCCCGGTCAGGCCCGAGGTCTGGCGAGCGATCGACTTGAGGTCGACGTCGGGCGCCAGCGGCTTCCCGCGCGTGTGCACCTTGAGGATCTGTTCGCGGCCGGCGAGGTCGGGTGCCGCCACCAGCACCTGCCGGTCGAACCGGCCCGGCCGCAGCAGCGCGGCGTCGAGGTCCTGGAGCCGGTTCGAGGCGCCCATCACGATCACCTGGTCGCGCGCCTCGAAGCCGTCGAGCTCGACGAGCAGCTGGTTGAGCGTCTGGTCCTGCTCCCGCGAGAAGCCGTGTCCGGTGCGCTGCGCGCCGACCGCGTCGAGCTCGTCGATGAAGACGATCGCGGGCGCGTTCTTGCGCGCCTCCTCGAACAGCTTCCGGATCCGCGCCGCGCCGAGGCCGGCGAACATCTCCACGAACGCCGAGGCGCTCTGCGCATAGAAGCGGGCGCCTGCCTCGCTGGCGATCGCCTTCGCGAGCAGCGTCTTGCCGGTGCCGGGCGGGCCGTAGAGCAGGATCCCCTTCGGCACGCGCGCGCCCAGCCGGCCGAAGCGCACGGGGTCGCGCAGGAAGTCGATCACCTCGTGCAGCTCCTCCTTGGCCTCGTCGAGGCCGGCGACGTCGTCCCAGGTGACGTTCGAGTCGCTGGTGATCGTCTTCGCCGCGGTGACGCGCGGCATCACCTGGAGCGTGCGCCAGAGGATGTAGACCATCAGGACGAGCAGGACCGCGAAGAAGAGCGGCAGCCAGGCCGCGATCCCGTCACGGAAGAACACCAGCCAGTCGC
>DATIER010000071.1:0-8992 GCA_035455605.1 Gaiellaceae bacterium | reverse complement strand
CCGCGATCACCGAGCGCTCGTTCCCGACCGGCCGCACGCTGACGGAGCTCGCGGGCTCGCGATGATCGCCGCCCTCGCCACTCCGCACATCGACTGGTTCGCCCTCGCCGCGCCGCTCTCGCTGCTGGCCGCGGGCGCGGTCAACCTGCTCGTCGCGGTGCTCGTCCCACGCGGCGACCGCCGCGTCGTCGCGTCGATCGTGGCGGCGCTCGGCTACACCGCTGCGATCGCGTTCGCCGTCGCGCTCTACCAGCAGACGCCGGACGGCCACGGGGTGATCGCCGACGCGATCCAGCGCGACCGGCTCGGCGCGCTCGCGACCGTGATCGTCGCCGGCTCCGGGCTACTCGCCGTCGGCGTCTCCTTCGGCGAGCACATGAGCGACGAGCACGTCGCCGAGTACTACGCGCTGCTGGCCTGGGCGGGCGCCGGCATGGTCTTCCTGACGACGGCGAGCACGCTGCTGACGCTGTTCCTCGGCCTGGAGTGGTTCTCGATCAGCCTCTACATCCTCTGCGCGATCGACCGGACGCTCGTCGGCTCGCTGGAGGCGGGCCTGAAGTACCTGATCGTCGGCAGCTTCGGGTCGGCGATGCTGCTGTTCGGCTCCGCGCTCGTCTACGGCGCCACCGGCCGGCTCGAGTTCCACCAGATCGCGGCACAGGTGAGCGCGCAGGGGCTGAGCGACGACGCGCTGCTCGTCGCGGGCCTCGCGCTGATGATCGGCGGGCTCGGCTTCAAGGCCTCGGCGGCGCCGTTCCACATGTGGACGCCGGACGTCTACGAGGGGGCGCCGACGCCGGTGACGGCCTTCATGTCGGCCGCCACCAAGGCCGTGGCGCTCGTGCTGATGCTGCGCGTGCTCGTGACCGCGTTCCCGCAGGAGGCGCGGCTCTGGACGGTCGCCGTCGCCGTGATCGCGTGCGCGTCGCTGGCGGTCGGAAACCTCGCCGCGCTGGTGCAGACGAACCTGAAGCGGCTGCTCGCCTACTCGTCGATCTCGCACGCCGGCTTCATGCTGATCGCGATCGCCTCGAACAACGCGCTCGGCGCGCGGGCGCTCCTCTACTACCTGATCCCGTACTGCGCGATGTCGGTCGGCGCGTTCGCGGTCGTCGCGGCGCGCGAGCGCGAGCTGAACCGGCCGGTGACGATGGACTCGCTCGCCGGCTTCGGCTGGGAGCGGCCGCTGCTCGGGGGCTCGATGACCTTGTTCATGCTCGGCTTCGCGGGCTTCCCCCTGACCGGCGGCTTCGTCGGCAAGTTCTACGTCTTCTCGGCCGCGTACCGGCACGGCTGGACGTGGCTCGTGATCGTCGGCGTCGTCGCGACGGCGGTCAGCCTCTATTACTACCTCGGCGTCATCCGGGCGATGTACTTCCGCCCCTCCGAGGAGCTGCAGCTGGCCACGGTGACAGGCGGCTCGCCGCCGCGGGAGCTGCTGCTGCAGTCCGCCGTCGCCGCCGCGGTCGTCGTCACGGTCGGGTCGTTCTTCGCCGTCCAGCCGCTGATCGACATCTGCAGGCACGCGGCCGAGTCGCTCCGCTTCTAGACTTCGACACGAGTCCGGGCGATGGAGCCCGCCTTCAACCGCCGCGACGGCTGATGGCTCCTACCGACGAAAGGAGCCTTCATGCCGCTCGTCCTTGCGGTTGCAGTCGGCGGCGCGGCCGGCGCCCTCGCCCGCTACGGCCTCGACCGCTTCATCGAGCACCACGTGCTGACGGTGTTCCCGTGGAGCACGTTCGTGATCAACGTGACCGGCTGCTTCGCGGCAGGCGTCGCGGTGGCGGTGCTCGTCGACCGGCACGACGTCCCAGGCTGGATCCGGGCCGGCGTCGTCGTCGGCTTCCTGGGCGCGTACACGACCTTCTCGACGTTCGCGCAGGAGAGCCACGACCTCTTCTCGGAAGGGCATACGGCGCTCGGGATCGCGGACGCGGCGGGGAGCATCGTCGTCGGCGTCGTCGCCGTCGTAGGAGGGATCGCCCTCGGGAAGGTGCTCTAGCGGCCGCGGAGCTCTCGTGCGGCCGAGACGGCGGCCTGCACGCAGAAGACGCCGAGACAGGCGAGGAGCGCCGACCGGGCCAGCGCGGGCACCGCTCCGTCGGCGACCGCGGCTGCCCGGAACGCGCAGCCGACGACCACCAGCGCGAGCACGACCGTCCAGAGCAGGGCGTGCAGCTGCTCGTCCGCGCCGTCGAGCACGCGCCCGAAGGCGTCGAGCGCAGCGATCGCCGCGGCCGGCACGGCGAGGAGCAGCGCGTAGAACGCCACCCCGTGAAAGCCTGCCCCGTCCGCCGCCGCCGCCGCGATCACGAGCCCAACGGGTATCGCCCGACGAGCCATGCGCAGGGGTTCGGCGCGTCCGCCGAGCCTCCTTCGTTACGCTCACCGAACTCGTCCAGAAAGGAGTGCTGCATGGCCGATGTGCCGGTGACGTGGCTTGGTCACGGGAGCTTTCGCCTCGACTCGCCCGAGGGCAAGCGCATCTATGTCGACCCGTTCCTGAAGGGCAACCCGAAGTGCCCGGAGAGCGAGCAGGAGCCGGAGCGCGTCGACGTGATCGCGCTCACGCACGGCCACGACGACCACGTCGGGGACACCGTCGAGCTCGCGAAGAAGTTCTCGCCGGAGATCGTCGCGCTGCTCGAGTTGAACGCGTGGCTCGGCCAGCAGGGGGTGCAGGTCCCGGACATGGGGCCGAACAAGGGCGGCACCGTCGAGGCCGGCGGCGCCGAGATCACGCTCGTGAACGCGTTCCACTCGAACGCGACGCCGGACGGCACCTACGCCGGCGAGTGCACCGGGCTCGTGCTCACCTTCTCGAACGGCACGTCGGTCTACTTCGCCGGCGACACGTGCGTGTTCGGCGACATGCAGCTGATCGGGCGCATCTACTCGCCCGACGTGGCCGTGCTGCCGATCGGCGGCTACTTCACGATGGACCCGCGCGAGGCGGGCGTCGCGCTCGAGCTGCTCGGGGCGAAGCGCTGCATCCCGTGCCACTACGGCACCTTTCCGGTGCTGACGGGGACGCCGGAGGAGCTGCGCGGGCACGCGCCGGGCGTCGAGATCATCGAGCTGCAGCCGGGGGAGACGGTCACCGTTTGAGAGAGCGCTGGTTCGGCGCGACGGGCCGCCTCGTTCCCGAGATCGCGGTCGACGGCGAGCTCGACGTCGAGGGCGCGCTCATGCTCGACGACGTGTCCGACGAGGCCGCCCTGAAGGAGGCGCACGACCGAGGTCGTCCCGTCGTCGTGCGCGCGGACTCCGCAGAGGCGGTGAAGAGCGCCCTGGCGCGGCCCGAGGTGGCGTCGGTCCTCGTGCCAGACGACCGCCGCGAGCTGCTCGAGCTCGACCTGACGGAGCTCACCTACGGCTAGCGTCGTCGCCACCTACTCGATCGCGGCCTGCGACCTCGAGGCGGGCCAGTGGGGCGTGGCGACGCAGTCGAAGTTCCTCGGCGTCGGCTCCGTCGTGCCGTGGGCGGAGCCGCAGGCCGGCGCGATCGCGACGCAGGCCTACGCCAACCCGCGCTACGGCTCCGACGGCCTCGCGCTCCTCCGCGAAGGCGCAAGCGCCGAGGAGGTCGTCGGGCGGCTGACCGAGGCCGACGACGGCCGCGACCACCGGCAGCTCGGCGTCGTCGACGCCAAGGGCGGGAGCGCAACCTTCACCGGCTCCCAGTGCATGGACTGGGCGGGCGGCCACACCGGCCCCGGCTACGCGGCCCAGGGCAACATCCTCGTTTCGGCCGCCACGGTCGACGCGATCGCCGAGACGTTCGAGCGCACGGCGGGCGCGCCGCTCGCCGAGCGCCTGCTCGACTGCCTCGACGCCGCGCAGGCGGCGGGGGGCGACCGGCGCGGGCAGCAGTCCTCGGCGCTGCTCGTCGTCGAGCGCGACGGCGGCTACGCGGGCCTCTCGGACGAGGTGGTCGACCTCCGCGTCGACGAGCACGAGCGGCCGCTCGAGGAGCTGCGGCGCATCTACGCCATGCACCAGGCAATCTTCGGCAAGACGCCGCGCGAGCAGTGGCTGCCGGTCGACGGCGAGCTCGCGAGCGAGCTGCGGGAGCGCCTCGGCGCGCTCGGCTACGACGGCGAGCTCGGGGACGCCTTCTTCGCCTGGGCCGGGAACGAGAACCTCGAGGAGCGAGTCGACGGCGTCGAGCGGATCGACCCGGTCGTGCTCGCCGAGCTGCGGAGACAGACGTGAGCGGCCGCGTCGTCAGGATCGACGAGCTCGAGCTCTACCCGATCGAGGGCCAGGACGGGCTGACGTGGCGGCCGGTCCGGCGACACTTCGACATCCAGGCGTTCGGCGTCAACGCGTACACCGCCGAGGAGGCCGGGCAGCGCGTGGTCGAGGAGCACCGCGAGGAGAGCGGCCACGAGGAGCTGTACGTCGTCGTCAGCGGACGCGCCCGCTTCGTGCTGGACGGCGAGGCGCACGACGCGCCCGCGGGCACGCTCGTCCACTGCCCGTCGGGAACGCTGCGCGAGGCGTTCGCGGAGGAGCCGGGGACGACCGTGCTCGGGATCGGCGCCAAGCCGGGTGAGATCTTCCAGCCGTCCGGCTGGGAGTGGACGTTCGCCGGCATGTCGCTGCTCAACCAGGGCCAGGAGGAGGCGGCGCGGCGGGAGTTCCGGGCCGGCATCGAGGCGTACCCGGACGCGTGGCAGGGCTACTACAACCTCGCGTGTGCGGAGGCGCGGCTCGGCAACCGTGACGCGGCGCTGGAGAACCTCGGGCGAGCGGCCGAGATCAACCAGGAGGTCGTCGCGAGGTACGCGCCGGATGACTCCGACTTCGCGTCGGTGAAGGACGACCCGGAGTTCCTAGCGCTCACCCGGCAGTCGGACCCCGGCGGCGGTGGCCAGACGCCGTAGGCGCGGCAGCGGGTCGGCCTCCGGCCGCGCGACCAGCAGCACCGCGCCGTGGCCCGGCTCCGCCACCAGGGCGTCCACGAGCAGCTGCAGCCCGACCGCGAGCGCGAACGCCTTGTGCGCCTGCTCGCCGCCGAACGGCACCAGCTCGTCCGCCGCGGCCTCGCCGGCCAGCACCGCCCCGTAGGTGACGCGGCCCATCGAGACGTCGCTCACGAGCGGCTCGCCCGCCGACGACGGGATCGCGATCGCCAGCGGGTTCGTGCCCGCGAGCTTCGGACCGCCGTCGGGATGGCCGAGCCGCGGCGGCGAGGTCGCCGTCAGCGCCGCCACGAGCCCGCCCTCGGCCAGCATCCGCGCCCAGTAGCCGAGCATCCCGGTCGGAAAGCAGCGCTGCGCGACGACCACGCACGCGTGCGCCGGCGGCTCGGCGAGCTGCGCCTCGACGACGGCGGCCAGAGTCAGGTACCCGAGCGTGCCGTTCCCGTCCCAGCGCTCGTAGCCCGGCTCGTGCGCGACGCGCCGCGGCCGGGCCGACGGGTCGAGCTCGAACGGCCGCGTCGCGAGCCACTCGACGCGCGAGAAGCCGTGGCCGGTCTTGCCACGTCGCTCGGCGTCTGCGAAGTGCGCCACGAGCGTCCGCGCCTCGGGCTCCTCGAAGCCGAGCCCGCGGATGGTCTCGAATGCCTCCCGTTCGTCCACCTTCACGAAATCCTTACGGAGCGGCACAGCTTTCCGCCCGCCGAACGCGTCTAAGTCTCTGGTTTCAGCGGGGGCCTCGTTACGAAGCCCCGGGGTCCGCTGGAGCACCTGGAGGGCGCCTTCTGGCGCCCTTCGGCGTTCGCGGCTATAACGGCTGGGTGAAAGGGGTCGCAGCGCTCGCCGTCGCGCTCGGCGCCGTCGTCGTGACGAACGCCGCCGCCGCGCCCAGGCCGCATGTGGAGCGTGCGCAGACGGGCACGGTCCAGGCCGTCTTCACGTACGCGTGGGACCCGGCGCGGTTCCGCTTCTCGCGCCAGCACATCACGATCAGCCGCGGCGGCACGCAGCGGTTCTCGGAGTTCCTGCGCAAGCCGCCGGTCGTCAGCGGCACCGCGAACGCGCAGCCGGCGGGCTTCTTCTCGCACAAGCGCTCGGTCTCGCTCAGCGACCTGGACGGCGACGGCGAGCCCGAGGTCGTGCTCGACCTCTACTGGGGCGGCGCCCACTGCTGCTGGTACTCGCAGATCTACCGCTACAACGCCACCTCGCAGCACTACCGGCCGCTCGTCCACGTCTGGGGGGACGTCAACTACGTGCTCGCCGACCTCGACCACGACGGACGCCAGGAGCTCGTCACGCGCGACGACCGCTTCTCGTACGCCTTCGCCGACTTCGCAGACTCGCGCTGGCCCGTGCGGATCCTCGCCTACCGCGCCGGCAGGCTGATCGTCGTGACGAAGTCGTACCCGGCCGAGATCAGGCGCGACTCGGCCGCGCTCTGGCACGAGGGGATGGCGCGCGGGCGGCGGAAGCCGAGCAACCAGGGGATCATGGCCGCCTGGGCCGCCGACCAGTGCCTGCTCGGCCGCTGCAACGTCGCGTTCCGGTCGATCGCGGCGCTGTCGAAGACCGGCCGCGTGCACGGCGACCTGAAGCCGACCGCGTACGAGCGCAGGCTGCGTGCCTTTCTGAAGCGGACCGACTACCTCTAGGAGAGCACGGGCAGGGACTTCACGATCCCGATGCCCTGCTCGCGCTTCGTCCCGGCGATCGCCTCGGCCAGCGCGGTGATCGCACGGGCGGGCTCGGAGTCCGGGTCACGCTCGACGATCGGCTCGCCCTCGTCGCCGGCCTCGCGAAGCCTCGCATCGAGCGGGACGGTGCCGAGGAGCGGCACCTCGAGCTCGTCGGCGAGCCGCTGGCCGCCGCCGCTCCCGAAGGCCTCGCCGCTCATGTTCTCGATCACGCCGAGCAGGCGCATGTTCGTCTTGCGCGCCATCAGCGCCGCCCGCGCGGCGACCTCCTGCGCGAGCGGCTGCGGCGTCGTCACGATCACCGCCTCCGCGCGCGGGAGCAGCTGGCCGAGCGAGATCGAGACGTCGCCGGTGCCTGGCGGCATGTCGACGACGAGCGTGTCGAGCTCGCCCCAGTGCACGTCCGTGAGGAACTGCTCGAGCGCGCGGTGCAGCATCGGCCCGCGCCACATCACCGGCTCGTTGTCGTCGAGGAAGAAGCCGATCGACATCAGCTTCAGCTCGCCGCGGACGGGCGGGACGATCATCCGGTCGACCGCGACGGGCTTCTGCCGGATGCCGAGCAGGTGCGGGATCGAGTGGCCGTAGACGTCGGCGTCGAGGATGCCTGTGCGCTGGCCGAGCCGGTCGAACGCCGCGGCAAGGTTCGCGCTGAGCGTCGACTTGCCGACGCCGCCCTTGCCGCTCGCGACCGCGATCACGCGCGTCGAGCGGTCGAGCTGGATGCCCTGCGTGCGCTCGGTGACGGCGCCGCGCAACCGCGCCGTCAGCGCGCTCCGCTCCTCCGGCGTCATCACGCCGAACTCGAGCGAGACGCCCTGCACGCCGTCGACGGGCGCGAGCGCCTGCGCCACCTGCTGCTCGAAGCTCGAGCGCAGCGGGCAGCCGGCGACGGTCAGCGCGATCCCGACGGTGACGTCGCCGCCGTCGATGCGGACGTCGCGCACCATGTCGAGCTCGACCACGTTCCGCTTCAGCTCGGGGTCGATCACCTGCTCGAGCGCCTTCAGGATCGCTTCGCGCGAGGGTTCCATCTCAGCCGCACCGTAGCGAAGATGGGCTCCGTGACCTGGTTCGGACTGGTGCGCAGGAACCTGCTCCGGCGGCCCGTGCGAACGGCGCTGACCGCGGCCGGCGTCTCGCTCGGCGTCGGGCTGATCGTGGCGCTCCTGTCGATCTCGTACGGCGCGAGGCAGACGGCCGCGTCGCTGATCCACGTCGGCCGCGCCGACTTCGGGGTCTTCCAGGCGGGCACCTCGGACCTGACGCAGTCGCTGCTCCCCGAGAGCCTGGCACGGCAGGTCGCGCGCGAGCCGGGCGTCGCGGCGGTCGCGCCGATCTTCCTCTTCGACACCAGGCAGCTGCTCGTCTTCGGCTACGCGCACGGCTCGTTCCCGGCCCGGCGGATGGTCGTCGTGTCCGGATCGCAGGCGGTCGGCGACGAGGCCCTGGTCGGGACGGGCGCCGCGGGACGGCTCGGCCTGCGCGCCGGCGGCGAGCTGCGGCTCGGCAAGCGGTCGTTCCGCGTCGCGGGCGTCTTCCACACGGGGAACGCCTTCGTCGACAACGGCGCCGTGCTCCCGCTCGCCGCGGTGCAGCGGCTCGCGGGCCGGCCGCACGAGGTGACGACGCTCGGAATCACGGTCGACCCGCGCGCGCGGCCGAAGCAGGTGGCGGCGCGCATCGAGGCGGACTTCCCAAACACGCTCGCGGTCACCGAGCCCGGCCAGGCGGTGAAGATCGACACGAGCTCGCGCCTGATCTTCACCACGGGCTGGATCGTCTCGCTCCTGGCGCTGATCGTCGGCGGGATCGCAGTCACCAACACGATGGCGATGTCGGTCTTCGAGCGCGTACGGGAGATCGGCATCCTCCGCGCGGTCGGCTGGCCCGCGTGGCGGATCGGAGCGCTGCTCGTGTGCGAGGCGCTCGCGATCTGCCTGCTGGCGCTCGCGGTCGGCCTCGCCCTCGGCTACGCGGCGGCGGAGCTGTTCACCTCGAGCGGCGACGCGGCGACGCTGCTGCAGCCGGACTTCACGGCCGGCGTCTTCGCCTGGGGCCTCGCGTTCGCGCTCGGCGTGGGCGTGATCGGCGCCGTCTACCCGACATGGCGGGCGACGCGCCTAGCGCCGATCGACGCGCTCCGGCGCGAGTAGCCGCCCGTCGCGCAGCTCCAGCACGCGGTCGGCCCGGTCGGCGACGCTCGGGTCGTTCGTGACGAGCAGGATCGTCATGCCGCGCGTCTCCCGCAGGCGCTGCAGCAGCGCGACGATCTGGTCGCCCGTCTCGGAGTCGAGCGCGCCGGTCGGCTCGTCGGCGAGCAGCAGCGGCGGGTCGTTCGCGAGCGCCCGGGCGTTCGCGACA
>DATIER010000070.1:0-3564 GCA_035455605.1 Gaiellaceae bacterium | reverse complement strand
GCCGTTCAACTTCCCGGCGATGGTGCCCATGTGGATGTGGGCGCCGGCGATCGCGTGCGGCAACTGCTTCGTCCTGAAGCCGTCCGAGAAGGACCCGTCCGCCTCGATGCTCACCGCCGAGCTGCTCAAGGAGGCCGGCCTCCCCGACGGCGTGTTCAACGTCGTAAACGGGGACAAGGTCGCCGTCGACGCGGTGCTCGAGCATCCCGGAATCGCCGCCGTCTCGTTCGTCGGCTCGACGCCGATCGCGCGGTACGTCTACGAGACGGGCACGAAGAAGGGCAAGCGCGTGCAGGCGCTCGGCGGGGCGAAGAACCACATGATCGTGCTGCCCGACGCCGACATCGACATGGCCGCGGACGCAGCCGTCTCGGCCGGCTACGGCTCGGCCGGCGAGCGCTGCATGGCGGTCTCGATGCTCGTCTGCGTCGGCCACGCCGCCGACGACCTGGTGGCGGCGATCCAGGAGCGGCTGCCGAAGGTGAAGGTCGGCAGCGGCCTCGACCCCGATTCCGAGATGGGCCCGCTCGTCACGCGCGAGCACCGCGACAAGGTCGCGGCGTACATCGACAAGGGCCGCGACGAGGGCGCGAAGGTGATCGCCGACGGCCGCGAGACGGCCCCCGACGGCCAGGGGTTCTTCCTCGGCGTCTCGCTGCTGGACGAGGTGACGCCCGAGATGGACGTCTACAAGGACGAGATCTTCGGGCCGGTGCTCGGGATCACGCGCGTCGACACCTACGAGGAGGCCGTGCGGCTCGTGAACGAGAACCCGTACGGCAACGGCGTCGCGATCTTCACCCGCGACGGCGGCGTCGCCCGGCAGTTCCAGTTCGAGGTGAACGCAGGCATGGTCGGCGTCAACGTGCCGATCCCGGTGCCGGTCGCCTACTACTCCTTCGGCGGCTGGAAGAGCTCGCTCTTCGGCGACCTGCACATCTACGGGCCCGAGGGGATCCAGTTCTACACGCAGGGCAAGGTCGTCACCTCGCGCTGGCCCGACCCGGCCACGTCGAAGGTCGACCTGGGCTTTCCGCAGACGCGGTGAACGTAGGGATCGCGCTGTTCGACGGCGCGGAGGAGCTGGACTGGGCCGGGCCGTGGGAGGTGCTGGCGGCCTGGGCCGAGCAGTGGCCCGACGACGGCGTCCACGCGTTCACGCTCGCGCGCGAGGATCGGCCGGTGACCTGCGCCAAGGGGCTGCGCGTGCTGCCGGACGAGACGTGGGAGACCGCGCCGCCGCTCGACGTGCTCGTCTACCCCGGCGGCCGCGGGACGCGTCGCGAGCTGGAGGACGAGGCCGTCCTCGACTGGATCCGCGGGCTCGCGAACGGGGAGACGGTGGTCGCGAGCGTCTGCACCGGCTCCCTCGTCCTCGCCGCGGCGGGACTGCTGGACGGCAGGCCGGCGACGACCCACTGGGGCTCGCTCGAGCTGCTGCCGACGCTCGGGCACGAGATCGAGGTGCGCCCGCACGACCGCTTCGTCGACAACGGCAACGTCCTCACAGCGGCCGGCGTCTCGGCCGGCATCGACATGGCCCTGCACCTGGTCGCGCGCCTGCATTCGACCGAGCGCGCCCGCGAGGTGCGGCGCTACATCCAGTACGACCCTGAGCCACCGGTCTAACGGCTCAACCGCGCGGCGGTTCTATGAGCGGGTGAGCCTCAGCACGACTGGAAGCACCCAACCGGCACGCCGACCGTGAGCGGCGTCGTGGCTGAGATGAAGCTGACCATGCCACTCGACCTCGCGTAGGCGTGGCTGATGATCACTCCACCTCTGGCCGACGTTGGGACCTGCATCCGAAACTTGAAGATCAGCGTTCCGCCGACCGGGAGGCTCGCGAATCTCCTGCAGACCAATCCGCCACCACCGCGCACGAATCCGGGAGGCGCGCTGACCAGGATCAACCTGGGCGGAACCCCAGGGATCTGGTAACAGACCCGCACCAGCCTGGCCGAAGCATCGCCGGTATTGGAGAGCCGCAGCAGGTAGGTGACGGTCTTTCCGCGGGTCGCAGTGCGTGGCGTCACCCGCAACCCGATCGAGAGCTGGCTGGCCTTGGGGCCGAGCGGCGCGAACGCGGCCTTCTGCGCGCGCAGAGCGCCGGAGGCATTTCCACCGAGAACTGAGACGACGAGCACCGCGCCAATTACGAGGGCGGTCACTCCTACGATGCGTCGGGCGGCGACACGGAACATGGGATCCTCTCTCTCCTTCCCTCGGGTACGAGCTTGTGACGACCCTCTCAAAGGGTCGAGGGTCGGTCAAGACGAACCCCCCGGGAGCCCGGAGCGGACCGAATGAGGTACTCGGGTCGGCTTCCAAGGGATCTTCAGACGTCATCTGCAGTGCCTCCGCTCTTTCCGCCACCGGGATTTCACCGTCCGTGTCTCCCAGTGACAGCAGCGGTGGCCGGGGAGGGGGCGGTGGCCCTGGGGGTCGGGCCGGGACCGCCCTCCTCGAGCTAGACCTCCACAACAGCATGGCTTGCTAGAGCCGTCTCGATCACAAGGAGCGAGTAGCGTTGAGGGGTGAGGCCGTCCATGCCGTACGACCCGGAACCGCCGGTCTGAACGGCGAGCGGACCGCGCCGGCCGACATCACCGCGGCGGTGGTCGCGAGCTTCGAGCGCGCCGACGACGAGCGGCTGCGGGTTCTCGCCGTGAGCCTCGCCCGCCACCTGCACGCCTTCGCAACGGAGGTCGGGCTGACCCGGCGCGAGTGGGAGGCGGGGATCCGGATCCTCACCGAGACCGGTCACATCACCGACGACCGGCGCCAGGAGTTCATCCTCTGGTCGGACGCGCTCGGGCTGTCGATGCTCGTCGACGCGCTCGCGAATCCGCTCCCGCCGGGCGCGACCGAGTCGACCGTGCTCGGCCCCTTCTACGTGCCGGACGCGCCGGTGCGGCCGTACGGGGCGTCGATGGCGGAGGAGGCCGCCGGCGTGCCGGCGTGGGTGCACGGTCGCGTTCTCGGCGTCGGCGGCGAGTTCGTCGGCGGCGCCGAGCTCGACGTCTGGCAGAACGGCGACGACCGGCTCTACGCGGTCCAGGACCCGGAAGCGCCCGAGAACCACCTCCGCGGCAGGTTCACGACCCGCGACGACGGCAGCTACGCCTTCCTCGCGGTTCGCCCCGTTCCGTACACGATCCCGGCCGACGGGCCGGTCGGGAAGATGCTCGAGGCGACGGGCCGCCATCCGTGGCGCCCGGCCCACATCCACATGATCGTCCGCGCGCCCGGCTACCGGACGCTGGCGACGCACATCTTCGACCGCGAGAGCGAGTACCTCGACTCCGACGCGGTCTTCGCCGTCAAGCCGTCGCTGCTGCGCGAGTTCGTGCGCCGCGACGGCGACGATCCCGAGCGGCCCGACGGCGTCGAGGGCGAGTGGTTCTCGGTCGAGAACACGATCGTGCTCGCGCCGCGCGACGAAGCGCCCTAGAGCGTGAGCTTGCGCTCGACGCCGACGTCCGTCCGCAGCGCCTCGAGCCAGCCGCCGCGGAGCGACGCCAGCAGCTCCTGACCGAGCTCGAACGCCTCGTCGAAGCGCCC
>DATIER010000069.1:0-12660 GCA_035455605.1 Gaiellaceae bacterium | reverse complement strand
CGCGGCGAGCCTCGCGATCGTCGTCGCGACCTTCGTCTACTTCCTGCCGACGATCGCGAACTACGGCCAGGTCTGGGGCGTCGTCAAGGACCTCTCGTGGCAGAAGATCCTCCTGCTGCTGGGCGCGACGGCCGTCAACCTCGCCACCTTCGCGCCGCCGTGGATGGTCGCGCTGCCGGGCCTCACCTTCGTGCAGGCGCTGACGGTGACGCAGGCCTCGACGGCGCTCTCGATCGTCGTCCCGGGCGGGATCGCCGCCGGCGTCGCCGGCTCCTACGGGATCCTGCGCAAGTGGGGCTTCCCGCTCAACGACGTCACACGTGCGATCACGCTCACCGGCCTCTGGAACCAGTTCCTGAACCTGACCTTCCCGATCGTCGCGGTCTTCGCCCTCGCGCTCGAGGGCGAGAGCACGGCCGCGCTCGCCACGATCGCGTTCGTCGGCGTCGCGATCCTCGGCGTCGTGATCGCGGGCTTCGTGCTCGTGCTCGTCAGCGACCGGCTCGCCGAGGACATCGGCAACGTCGCCGCGCGCTTCGCGGACTGGGCGCTCGGCAAGATCCGCCGCGGCCCCGTCAAGTGGGACGGCACGAGCTTCGAGCGCTTCCGCAACGAGGCGGGCGACCTGCTCGAGCGCCGCTGGCACCTGCTCACGCTGGCCTCGCTCGCCGGCAACCTGACCGTCTTCCTGCTCCTGCTGATCTCGCTGCGCACGCTCGGCGTCTCGGCCGCGCAGGTGACCGGCGTCGAGGCGTTCGCTGCGTGGTCGGTCGCGCGGCTCGTCGGGTCGGTCCCGATCACGCCAGGCGGGATCGGCGTCGTCGAGCTCGCGCTGACGGGGACGCTCGTCGGCTTCGGCGGCAACAACGCCGGCGTCGTCGCGGCGGTGCTCGTCTACCGCTTCCTGACCGCGGTCCCGACGCTGCTGCTCGGCCTCGGCGCCGCGTTCACCTGGCGGCGCCAGCGGCCGAAGCCGCCGGGTGACGCCTTTCATCCGGTCGGGGCGATGCCCGCCGACGGCGGAGAGCCGACGCTGGAGCCCGAGCAAACGGCGCGTTGACGAAGGGAGCGGCATGAACGACGACGGGTTTGGCTGGAAGTTCTGGCTCTGGGTGATCGGGGTCGCGCTCGCGATCGGGATCGGCGGGATGATCCTGTTCATCCTGATCGGCGCCGCCTGGTACTCGTGGGGCTTCTTCGGCGCGCTCGCGTTCATCTGCATCGTCGCGCTCGCGTTCGGGTGGGTCTACGACAAGCGCCACCAGCGCGCGATCTAGCCGCGGGCCGTGAACCTCGACTTCGGGAGCCGCGTCCGCTGCTCGGACGGGGCGGAGCGTGAGCTCGCGGACCTCGTCGTGGACGCGCCCGCGAAGCGCGTCACGCACCTGGTCGTCGAGCCGAAGGGCCACCGCGAGGGGGCGCGGCTCGTCCCGGTCGCGCTGGCGCAGGAGGCCGCGGACGGCATCGGCCTGAGCTGCACGGCGGAGGTGCTCGACGGGTTCGACCCCGTGCGCGAGTTCGCGTACCTCCCCGCCGGGGCACGTCCCGAGGAGGACGACAAGTGGGGCGTCGGCGTCGAGGACGTGCTCGTCACCCCGACCTACGCGCCGCTCGACCCGGCCGAGCCCGAGCTCGACCCGAACGTCAGCGTCGTCTACGACCGGGTGCCGAAGGGCGAGGTGGAGCTGCGCGCCTCGAGCGACGTGTACTCCGCCGACGAGCACCACGTCGGGTGCGTGCGCGGAGTCGAGGTCGAGAGCGACGGCCGGCTCCGCTCGCTCACGCTGCTGCGCGGGCACCTGTGGTGGAAGCGGGCGATCTCGGTCCCGGCCGACGCGCTCGCGTCGCTCGAGACCGACCTCGTCACGCTCGGGATCGACAAGAGCGGCCTCCGCGGGCTGCCCTCGCGCAGCGCCCGCTGAGCCTCAGGCCTCGGCGGGGCCCGCGTGCTCCCGCAGCTCGAAGGCGTACGAGATCTGCGCGATGCCGGCGATCAGGGCGCCCGCGCCGACCCAGACGATGAGCAGGAACGCCTTGTGGCCGAAGTTGCCCGCGGCCCAGAACGCGAGCAGTACCTCGGCGAGCCCGGCCAGCAGTCGCAGCCACCAGAGCGCGCCCTTCTCCACGAGCGCCCACGCGATCTGGAAGAGCCCGGAGAGCAGCAGGTAGAAGGCGAAGATCGTCGCGAGCGCGCTGAACGTGTTCTCGGGATGGATGAACGCGAGCACGCCGATCACGACGAACGCGAGCGCGAGCAGGAGCCGGACGATCCGCCAGCCGCCGTGCACCGTCGCGGCGCCGAGCAGCTCGAGCCCGGCGCCCGCGAGACAGACGACGCCGGTGAGGATCGCGATCCCGTGCACGGAACTCGCGTCGACGCGGAAGACGAGCAGCGCGAAGACGAGCCAGCCGATGCCGATCACGAGGAAGAGCCACCAGACGCCGGCCGCCTGCTCTCGCGTGGCCGGGCGGCCGGCAGCGCTCATCGTGAGGCCGTTCATCGCCGGCAGGTTCCCACGCCGGCGCGGCCGTGGCATCGTGCGCTTGGCATGAAGCGACCGGGCGAGATCGTCGTCGGCAGCGGCGAGCCGCTCGTCCTGGTGCACGGACTGGCCGGCTCGTGGCGCTGGTGGTCGCCGGTGCTCGAGCGCCTCGCCGCGACGCGACGGGTCCATGCGATCGACCTGCCGCGCCGGCGGCCGACGGTTCCGGCGGCCGAGCTCTCGACGTGGCTCGAGGGACGGCTCGCGGCATCCGGGCTCGAGCGGGTCGACCTCGCGGGGCACTCGCTCGGGGGCCTCGTGGCAGCCGAGCTGGCGGCGCTCAGGCCGGCGCGCGTGCGGCGGCTCGTCCTCGTCGCGCCCGCCGGCATCCCGTGCGGCCGGAGCGTCGCGGCACGGAGCATCCCGCTCGTCGAGACGCTCTACGACCTGCGCCGCTCGTTCCCGCTCGTGCTCTCGGACGCGCTGCGGGCCGGCCCGCTCCGGCTCGCGCACGGCATCGCCTACGTCTCCTCGCGCGACCTGAGGGCGGACCTACCGGAGGTCCGTGCCCCGACGCTGCTCGTCTGGGGCGAGCACGACCGGCTGGTGCCGCTATGGGTCGCCGAGGAGTGGCAGCGCCTCGTTCCCGACGCGCGGCTGCAGCTGCTGCCGTGCGGCCACGTGCCGATGCTGGAGCAGCCGGCCGCGGTCGCCGACCAGGTCGCCGCTTTCCTCGAGCAGGAACTCGCGAACGACGCGGGCCACGACGTCGGGCCGAGTGAAGTGCACGGCGTGCGGCTCGCCCGGGACGACGACCAGCCGGCCGTCGGGTAGCAGGGACGCGACCCGCTCCGCCCAGTCGGCGCCGACGAACGGATCGGCGCCGCCGCGGACGACGACCGTGGGCTGCTGGACGAGCGCGAGCCGGTCCTCGATCCGGTCGTCGAGCGCAGCCCGCGCCGTCGCCACGAGCCGGCGCAGGCCGACGCCGAGGTCGTCCGCCGCCGCGATCGCGACCAGCTGCAGCGGCTCCTGCGCCGAGTCGCGGAGCGCCGCGAACAGCTGGTGCCGCCCGCCGCGCCGGGCGGGGTCGACCGTCGGGCCGACGAGCACCAGCGGCCCGAGCCGCTCGGGCTCGCGCGCGGCCAGCTCCGTCACGATCTGACAGCCGAGCGAGTTCGCCACCGCGGCCGGCCGGTCGAGCTCGGCGGCGTCGAGCCAGGCGGCGAACGCGTCCGCCAGCTCGGGGACGCTGCGCAGTCCCGGGCGCGGCTCGCTCGCCCCCTGGCCCGGGAGCTCCGGGACGAGCACCCGGTAGTCGCCCGCGAGCTGCCGGGCGAGCGGGAGCATGTACGTGCCGGAGACGCCGTAGCCGTGGAGCAGCACGACCGGCGGGCCGTCGCCCAGCTCCCGGGCGTGCATGCGCGCGCCCGCGACGTCCAGCCACAGATCGTTCACGACTCGTAGGTTACGGTCGTGCCGGCGAGGTAGTCGGGGAGAGCCCGCCGGCGCGAGTCGACGAGCGCCGGGAGGAAGCCCGCCCCGAGCGGGATGATCGCCAGCACGAGCCCGACCACGCGCACCACCGCGCGGACGAGCGACGGCTCCTCCCCGGACGGGGCGAGCACACGCACGCCGAGCAGACGCATGCCGGGCGTCTGGCCGGTGCCGGCCCAGAAGAGCGCGAAGTACGCGCCGACGACGATCAGCCAGCCGCCGCCGGCGAGCGTCCCCTCGAGCCAGCCCGGCCGAAGCCCGCCGGCGAGCCCGAGCACGAGCCCGATCGAGGCCGCGGCGACGAGGAACGCGATCTGCGCCAGGAGCCCGTCGACGACGAGCGCGAGCCCGCGCGAGGCCACGCCGGCGAACCCGGGCAGCGCCGCCTGCGCGCGCCGCAGCAGCCGGTGCACCCACGCCTCGACGCGGAAGTCGGCGGTGCGCGCCTTCGACCGCGCGGCCTCGGCCGCCTCCTCCCCGAAGCCGGTCGCGCTCTCGCTGAGCGCCTTGCGCACCTCCGGGCTCGCGAGCAGCTCCGAGACGGCCCGCCGGAATGCCTCGCTGTGGACGACCCGCTCGGTGGCGACGGCCGCGAGCCGCGCGGCATCCTCGCTCGCCAGCCAGCGCTCGAGCGCCTCGCTGCGCAGCACCTGCTCGACCGCGTCGCCGGCGCCGTCCTGCCGCGCGGAGGCGTCGAGCATCGCCGTGACGACCCGCTCTGCGACGCGCCGCTCGACGAGCGACCGGCCGACGATCTCCGGCAGCGGCCCGGCCAGCGCCGCGTCGATCGCGCGCTCGGCCTCGTCGGCCAGCACTCCGCGTACGGGCCCGAACGGGAAGCGGTTGAACATCGTTCGCCATTCTCGGCGGGCGCGACCGGCGGGTGCGTCGTGCCAAGCGGGTGAAGCGGTTAACGCACGTGTGTCAGGCTGGAGACCGGACGGTCCGGGAACTATCGCTGCATGGTCTCCGACACCGTCCGCTTCGAGGTCGTCGAGCTCGCGACCGCCGTCCGCCTCGCCCAGCGCCTCGGCCGCAGCCGCCCGGTGATCCTCTTCGCCGAGAGCGAGTACGTGAAGTCGGTCGTCGCCGAGCTGCACCGGGAGCCGGGCGACGTGTCCGCGGTGCTCCGCGACGTCGAGGCGTGGGTGCGGGACGAGTCACTCGGCGCGATTCGCTACGAGCTCGACGGTCGCGCGTACGTGCTCGACGGCGGCGACTCCGAGTGGTCGGTGGCCGTCGTGCCGGAGCTGCCCGGGCCGAGGTCGCGCCGCGCGCGCCTGGTGGAGGCGCTCGGCTCGATCGACTCGGCGCTCGCCGAGGTGCGGCGCCGCGAGCGCTCGAGCGAGCCCGCCGACATCCGCGGGCTCGAGGATCTCCGCGACGACGTCGCGCTCGCCCTGCGGCTGCTTCCCTGACATCGCCCACACGGGACGATGCCCCGCTCCGCCAGGCGGACGAGGATGGGCGAATGTCGCGACTGCGCGAGATGGGCGGCGACGTCGAGGACGCGCTCGACCGCGTGAAGGTCCCGAGCTACGTGATCGACGAGCACGGGATCATCCGCTGGGTCAACGCTGCTGCGATGGAGCTCGTCGGCGACGTCCGCGGCCGCCAGTTCACCTCGGTGGTCGCGCCCGAGGAGACGTCGCGGGCACGGAACGCCTTCTACCGGCACATGATCGGCGAGGAGGACATCGACGCGCCGGTGCTGCTGCTCGACGACGACGGCGACCGCCGGCTCGTCGACGTCAGCTCGGTCTGCCTCTACAACGGCCACCGCGTCGTCGGCGTCTTCGGGCAGCTCGTGGACGTCTCGGACGAAGCCGAGCCGGCTCCGCACCCGCACCTGACGCCGCGCCAGGCCGAGGTGTTGCGGCTGCTCGAACGCGGCCTCTCGACGCACCAGATCGCGAGCGAGCTCCAGCTCAGCGTGGAGACGGTCCGCAACCACATCCGCGGCGTCTTCCGCGCGCTCGGCGTGCATTCGCGGCTCGAGGCGGTCGCGGTCGCCCGCACGGAGCACGTGCTCGGCTAGCGCGTCGTTTGCCGCCGGCCCGGAACCGGCAATCACCACCTGATGCGCGGAATCGTCGACGCCGTTCCGCTCCCGCACCCCCTGTCCGTGATCGTCGTGATCGCGGGGCTGTTCATCGCGGCGGTCGTGGTCTCCCGGGTCGCGGGGATGCTCGCCGGCAAGCTCGTCGCGCGGCGGGCGCTGCCGCGCGAGGGCGACTCCGAGCCCTCGACCGTGGCGCTCGCGCGGCTGCGGCGGCGCGAGACCGCCGCCTCGCTGACGCAGACCACCGTGCGCTACCTCGCGTTCACGCTCGCGATCGTCCTCTCGGTCGTGGCGCTCAGCGGCGGCCGCCGGGCCGAGACGCTCGCCGGCGGCGCGTTCCTCGCGATCGTGCTCGGCTTCGCCGTCCAGCGCGTCCTCGCCGACTTCATCGCCGGGCTCCTGATGTTCTTCGAGGACTGGTTCGAGGTGGGCGACACGGTCACGGTCGAGCCGTGGGCGCTGTCGGGCGTCGTCGAGGAGGTCTCGCTCCGCTCGCTCACGCTGCGCAGCCTGAGCGGCGAGGTGATCCGCGTCCAGAACTCGCAGGTGCTCGCCACGCGCATGGTCCCGCACGGCGTGCGCGAGCTCGAGATCGAGCTGTTCGTGAACGACGCCGCCCGCGGGCAGGAGCTCGTCGAGCGGCTCGGACGGATCGTGCCGACCGGCCCGACGCAGTTCGTGCGCCCGCCGACGGTCGTCGAGACCGAGGAGCTCGGCGACGGCCTCTTCCGCATCACCGCCACTGCGGCCGTCGCGCCGGGCCGCGAGTGGCTGGCCGAAGACCTGCTGCCGAAGCTCGCACACGAGCGCGGCGCCTCGGTCGTCGTCCACGGCCCGGTCGTGACGCCGATGGACGAGCAGGCCTCGCGACGCTACGCGCGGGCCGCGTGGCTCGGCCGCGGGCGCCCGCAGCCGCGCGACTCACTCGCGCGCTTCCGCGCCGTGGAGCGCCGTCTCCGCCGGGGCCGGGCTAGCGACCGACCGAGATGATCCGGGCGCGCCAGGCGCCCTTGGGAGCGTCGATCTCGACCTCGTCGCCGACCGTCCGCCCGATCAGCGCCTGACCGACGGGCGAGTCGGGCGAGACGCCGCCCACGCTCGAGATCTCGACGTCCAGCCGCGCTCCCTGCTCGTCCTCGAGCTCGACCTTCGAGCCGACGCCGACGACGCCCGCGTCCGCCGCGCCCTCGTCGACGAGCACCGCACGCGAGAGGCGGTCGCGCAGCACGCGGATGCGCCGCTCGAGCAGGCCCTGCTCGTTCTTGGCCGCGTGGTACTCGAAGTTCTCCGAGAGGTCGCCGAAGCCGCGGGCGGTCTTGATCGCGTCGACCACGGCTGCGCGCTTCGGGCCCTCGAGCTCCGCCAGTTCGGCCTCGAGCTGCTCCTTCTGCGCGGCGGTCAGATGCTCGGCCTTCTCGTTGGGCATCGCGGCAGGGTACCCGGCCCCTGCTACGGTTCGGAGACGGGCGGCAATCCCGCCGCCCGGTGAGATGAGCTTCTCGTTCCTCCTTCGGGCGTTTCGAGGTCGGCAAGTCTCGAGCCCGTAAGGAGTCGAACCGAATGTCACAGCAGTCGTTCCGCCGCCTCGGCGTGTCCGCTCCCGTCGTGGACGCGCTCGCCGCGCGCGGCATCACCAGCCCCTTCGACATCCAGGAGCGCGTCCTCCCGGATGCCCTCAACGGCCTGGACGTCCTCGTCCGGTCGCCCACCGGCTCGGGCAAGACCCTGGCCTTCGCGCTGCCGATCGTCGAGCGAACCGACGCTCGCGCCGGCCGCCCCTCGGCGCTCGTGCTCGTGCCCACGCGCGAGCTCGCGGCGCAGGTGACCGACGAGATCGCGCCGCTGGCGAAGGCGCGCGGCCTCTCGGTCGCGCCGGCCTACGGCGGCGTCCCCATCCGCTCGCAGGCGAACCGGATCAAGGGCGCGCACGTGCTCGTCGCCACGCCCGGCCGGCTGGAGGACCTCGCGCAGCGGCGCCTCGTCGACCTCGGCCACGTGCGGACGTTCGTGCTCGACGAGGCCGACCGCATGCTCGACATGGGCTTCCAGCCGCAGGTCGACAAGCTCGTGCGCCGGCTGCCGAGGAACCGCCAGACGATGTTCTTCTCGGCGACGCTCGACGGCGAGGTGGGTGCGCTCGCGCGCAGGTACACGAACAGCCCGTCGCGGATCGAGGGCTCGCTGCCCTCCGACCGCCAGCCCGGCGAGATCGAGCACCGCTTCGTGTCCGTCACGGCCGACACGAAGGTCGAGACGCTCGTCGAGCACATCCGCTCCTCGGGCGCGTCGCTCGTCTTCGTCCGGACCAAGCGCGGGGCCGACAGGCTCGTCCAGAAGCTCTCGCGGCACGGCGTCGCAGCCGCCGCGATGCACGGCGGGATGTCGCAGAACGCGCGTGAGCGAGCGCTCGCCCGGTTCGAGAGCAGCAAGATCGAGACGCTCGTCGCGACGGACGTGGCGGCCCGCGGCCTCGACCTCGAGCACATCACGCACGTGATCAACTTCGACCCGCCGGAGGAGGACAAGGGCTACGTCCACCGGACGGGTCGGACCGGCCGGGCCGGCCGCACGGGCACGGCGATCACGTTCGTGCTCCCCGACCAGCAGGCCGAGACGAGCCGCGTCGCCCGCCGCCTCGGCCACAGCGAGCAATTCGAGGACGCCGGCATGCGCTCGGCGCCCGCGCGACTCGTCTACACGAGCCGTCGCGGCCGCCGGTCGAAGTGGTAGCGGCCGCTCACCTGCCGAGCAGCGTCCGGTCGAAGAAGCCGACCACCCGCCGCTCGTACTCGCGCGGTCGCGCCGAGAGGCCGTGCGTGTGCGAGGTGTCGATCTTCCAGATCTGCTTCGGGCCCGGCAACGCCTCGTAGTACCGGGGCTGGTTGTCCTCGCCGCCCGCGCCTCGCGTCGCGTAGATCAGGAACACCGGCGTCGCCTCGATCCGGCCCGCGAACTGCTCGAGGCTCGGCGGCGGCAGCCGGTCGGAGAAGACCGCAGTCCCGGCCGTCATCACGCCCGAGGCGACGATCTCCGGCACCTTCCGCAGGCTCGTCCGGACCGTGTCCTCGCGGACGGAGCGGGAGCCCGCGCCGTCGGACACGACCGCCCCGAGCCGGCTCGTCTCCGCGGCCGTCTGCAGGAGGGCCTCGCCCCCGACCGACAGGCCGAGTCCGCCGATCCGCCGCCGGTCGACGTCGTCGCGGCCGCGCAGGTAGGCGAGCGCTCCGAGCAGGTCCTGGTCGAACCCCCAGCCGAGCGCGTTCGGGTCGCCTTCGCTCGTGCCCTCCCCGCGGCGATCGAAGACGAGCACGCCGTACCCGTGGCGGACGAGCATCCGTGCGTGGCGCTGCGTGCCCTTCGTGCCCGGGTACACGATCACGGTCGCGCCGTTTCGCGACGGGACGAACCAGCCGTCCAGCCGCAACCCGTCGCGGGCGTGGAACGAGGCCTGCTCGTGCGGCGCGCCGAGGTTCCCGCTCGGGGTCTCGAGTCGCGCGACGTGCGTGAACCCGTACGACAGGAAGAGCGGCAGCAGCACGAAGACGCCTGCGAGCGCCCAGCCGACCGCCAGCAGGGCGCGCCGTCCCCAGCGCCTCGGCCTCGTCCCGTCGTGCTTCCGCGAGCTCCAGGCCGTCCGCGTGCCGAGGGCGACGAGCGCGAGCCCGCCGGCCGCGGCGAGCAGCCCGGTGAAGTCGTCGCCGGAGAGCCCTTCGTCGGGCCCGTAGTACACCGGCTCGACGCTGCCGACCACGATCCCGAAGAGGCCGAGAACGATCGCGAGCGCCGCCCGGAAGCCCGGGCGCAGGCGCGGGTAGGCGACGCCGGCACCGGCGAGGACGGCGACCGGAACGAGCCCGCTGGCAAGGTGGTCCGCGGCCGAGATCCCCGGCTCGGGCTGGAAGAAGCTGTCGTCCAGAACGTGCAACCCGATCGCGGCGAGGCCGGCCGCGGCGATCGTCGTCTCGGCGCGTGCGGCGACGCTCATGCCGCCCAGCGTCCCACCCTCGAGCGCCCGCCTCAACGCGGCACGCAGGTAGACCGGGGTTCGGGTAACTGGCCGATTGCTTCCCCTGTCGCCTGAACGGCGTTAGGGTCGCCGTGAGGCTGTCTCGCACGGTTGGGAGGTAGGGCAGGCGATGGCGACGGCAGTGCCCTCGAAGCTGGCGCCCGCCGAGCGGCGGCGTCTTCGGTCACTCGTCCCGGCGGCGGCGGTGCTGGCGGTGGCCGCCGCGGCGGCGTCGCTCGGATTCGCGCTCGCCGCGGGCAGCCCCGATCCCACGCAGGTCTTCCTGATGGAGTGGGTGGCCGTCCCCTACGTCGTGGCCGGCGTGCTCGCGTGGTCGCGGCGGCCGGAGAGCCGGCTCGGGCCGCTGATGGTCGCGGGCGGCCTCGCGAGCGCCTTCTCGGGCTGGCAGCTCGCCGAAGCGTCTGCTGCGTACACGTTCGGCGCGGCGTTCGACCTCCTCCCGGCCGCGCTCTTCGTGCACGTGTGCCTCGCGTTCCCCGACGGCCGGCTGCGGTCGACGATCGAGCGCGTGCTCGTCAGCGTCGCCTACACCGCGGCGGTCGGGCTGCAGCTCGTGAAGCTCCTCCTCGGCGGGGTCGACCCCGCCAACCTGCTCGACATGTGGCGCCAGCCCGACCTGGTGGCGACGATCGAGGACGTCCAGCTGCTCTCGCTGAGCGCCTGCGCCCTCGTCGCCCTGGGCGTGCTCGCCGGTCGACGCCGGCGCTCGGGCCGACCGCGCCGGCGCTCGATCGCGATCGTGATCGACTCGTTCGCGATCGCCCTGGTGATGGTCGCGTTGCTGTTCGTGCTCGCGACGTTCGACCTGCCCGGCTTCCGCGAGGTGCAGCGGGCGACGCTGTTCCTGATCGGCCTCTCGCCGCTCGTGTTCCTGCTCGGCCTGCTGGACGCGCGGCTCGCGCGGTCGGCGGTCGGCGACCTGGTGCTCGAGCTTCGCCACGACCCGGCGCCTCCCGACCTGCGGGACGCGCTCGCGCACGCGCTGCGCGACCCGTCGTTGACACTCGCCTACTGGCTGCCGCACTTTCAGGCCTACGTCGACGTGAACGGCCGGCCCGTGCAACTGCCCGACGACGAGCGACGGACCGCGACGCCGATCGAGCGGAACGGCGAGCGCGTCGCGGCGCTGATCCACGACCGCGGGCTCGAAGACGAGAGCGAGCTGCTCGAGGCGGTGGGAGCCGCTGCCGGGATGTCGCTCGAGAACGCGCGCCTCCACGCGGAGCTCCGGGCGCGCGTCGAGGAGCTGAGGGGCTCGCGGGCCCGCGTCATCGAAGCCGGCCAGCGGGAGCGGCAGCGGCTCGAGCGGAACCTGCACGACGGCGCACAGCAGCGCCTGATTGCGCTCTCGCTGCGCCTGAAGCTGCTCGAGAGGCGGCTGCCCCGGGAGCAAGCGGCCCGGGAGGAGCTCGACGCGGCGCGCCGCGAGATCGCGCTCTCGCTCGAGGAGCTGCGAGACGTCGCGCGCGGAATCCACCCAGCCGTCCTGAGCGGCCACGGCCTGGGCGTCGCCGTCGAGTCGCTCTCGGCGCGCGCGCCGCTGCCGGTGCGCCAGGCGATCGAGGTCGACGACCGCCTCCCCGAACGGGTCGAGGTCGCGGCGTACTACGTCGTGGCCGAGAGCCTCGCCAACATCGCGAAACACGCCCGGGCGACCGAGGCGCGCGTCTCGATCGGGCGGCGCGGCGACCGCCTGACGGTCGAGGTCACCGACGACGGCGTCGGCGGCGCGGACACGGAGCGCGGCACCGGCCTGCGCGGCCTCGCCGACCGGGTCGAGGCGCTCGGCGGCCGGCTCCGCGTCTGGACGCCCGTGGGTGGCGGCACACGCGTGCAGGCGGAGATCCCGTGCGAGTAGCGATCGCGGAGGACAGCGTCCTGCTCCGCGAAGGCCTCGCGCGGCTGCTCGACGACGCCGGCATCGACGTCGTCTCCCAGTCCGGCGACGCAGACGACCTACTGCTCAAGGTGCGGAGCTACGCGCCGGACGTCGCGATCGTCGACATCCGCCTCCCGCCGACCCACAACGACGAAGGCCTGCGCGCCGCGCTCGAGATCCGCTCGCAGCACCCGGACGTCGGCGTGCTCGTGCTCTCGCAGTACGTCGAGCTCGGCCTGGCGCTGAAGCTGCTGGCGGACTCCGCCGAGGGCGTGGGCTACCTGCTGAAGGACCGGATCAGCGACGTCGACGAGTTCGTCGCGGCGCTGCGACGCGTGGCCGACGGCGGGTCCGCACTGGACCCGATCATCGTCTCGACCCTCGTCTCGCGCGAGCGCCCGGACGACCCGCTCGCGCAGCTGACGCCGCGCGAGCGCGAGGTGCTCGAGCTGATGGCCGCCGGCAGCTCCAACCAGGGGATCGCGGACGAGCTGGTCATCACCGTGCGCGCGGTCGAGAAGTACGTCTCGAGCATCTTCACCAAGCTCGGCCTGCCCTCAACCGGCAGCGAGTCGCGGCGCGTGCTCGCCGTGCTCACGTTCCTGCGTTCCTGACGGTCTGCCCCAGGGGCGGACACCAGCCACCCGTACCCCCGTTCCGGGGGGCTGCCCGGTTCCCGCGGGCGCCTTGCGATGCGACCTTGGGGACATGT
>DATIER010000068.1:0-12222 GCA_035455605.1 Gaiellaceae bacterium | reverse complement strand
GTAGGCCTCCATACCGGGGACGGCGGCGCGAACGTTCGCCTGCGCGGCGGACTTGTTCGCCCGCGTGCGGAAGCTGAGGTACGAGGGGATCGCGATCGCAAGCAGGATCCCGAGGATGATGATCACGACCAGGAGCTCGATGAGGGTGAAGCCCTCGTCTCGCCGCACCTGGCCGAGTCGGTGCGAAAGCCTTGCAGACATGCAGAGTCCTCCTTGAGGTGCGCAGATGGCCTGCCGGCTCTATCGGCCCGCCGATGTACCGGAGCGCACCCCCCGAAAAGGTGAAGTCCGGCCGGCGAATCGAGCGCCGCCAGCAGGCCCTCAAGTCGGCGAATCGCGCTGCCGATAGCGAGCGCAGCGGCAATGGCGGACACTCTGTACTCGATCGACGATCTGCTCGAGCAGATGGTGGCGCGGAACGCGTCCGATCTGCACGTGACGGTGGGGGCGCACCCTGTCATTCGCGTGCGCGGGAAGCTCGAGCCGCTCCAGGAGATCGCGCCGCTGACGCCGGACGCGACGCAGCAGCTGCTCTACCGGATCCTCTCGACCGAGCAGCAAAAGCACCTCGAGGTCGACCGCCAGATCGACCTCGCGCACTCGATCCCGGGCCTCGCGCGCTTCCGCGTGAACGTGTACTGGCAGCGCGAGGCGCTGGGGGCGGCGTTCCGCCTGATCCCGACGGAGATCAAGACGCTCGAGGAGCTCGGCATCCCGACCGCGCTCCACTCGCTGACCGACCGGCCGCGCGGCCTCGTGCTCGTCACCGGCCCGACCGGCTCGGGCAAGTCGACGACGCTCGCCGCCCTGATCGACGAGATCAACCGCAAGCGGGCCGAGCACATCCTCACGATCGAGGACCCGATCGAGTTCGTGCACCGCCACAAGCGCTGCGTCGTCAACCAGCGCGAGATCGGCGTCGACGCGACGACCTTCGCCAACGCGCTGCGCGCCGCGCTCCGCCAGGACCCAGACGTGATCCTCCTCGGCGAGATGCGCGACCTCGAGACGATCTCGACCGCGCTGACCGCGGCCGAGACCGGTCACCTCGTCTTCGCCACCCTGCACACCCAGAGCGCGCCCGGGACGATCGACCGCGTGATCGACGCCTTTCCTGCGGCACAGCAGGAACAGATCCGGATCCAGCTCGCGGCCACGATCGAGGGCGTCGTCACCCAGGCGCTGCTCCCGACGGCCGACGGCGCGGGCCGTGTGCCGGCGCTCGAGATCCTCTTCCCGGACGACGCGGTGCGGAACCTGATCCGCACGGCGAAGGTCGAGCAGATCTACTCCGTCATGCAGACCGGCACGGCGCGCGGCATGCAGACGATGGAGCAGTCGCTCGCCGACCTCACGCTCCGCGGCGTGGTCACGTTCGACACCGCGCTCGCCCGCTCCAGCCGGCCCGAGCAGCTCCACGGGCTGCTCGAGCGCGCCGGCTTCGCGATTCCCGGCGCCCAGACGCTGCGGGTGGCGGAGGCGTGACGGTGGAGTGGAACGAGCGACCCGACGCCGAGCGGGCCGAGGCGTCTCTCGGCGAGACGCAGGAGTCGACGCCCGAGCCGGTCGCGGCGCCGGCGCCCGACCCGGAGCCGGTCGCCCCGCTCGAGGCCGAGCCGGAGCCGGAGCCCGAGCCCGAGCCCGAAGAGAAGACGTCGCTCCTGAAGAAGGAGATCTCCTTCCGGCGCAAGCCGAAGCAGCCGAAGGCCAGCGAGGAGAAGCCCGCCAAGCCGAAGGGCTCGGGCCTGAAGAAGGAGCTCAGCCTGCCCTCGTTCGGCCGCCGGAAGAGCGGCCCGATCGACGAGGACCTGGCGCCGGAGCCCGAGCGGAAGGCCAAGGAGCCGCGCAAGGCGCGGGTGCGCAAGGAGCGCTCGTCCGCCTCGGGGAAGCGCACGAAGCGCCTCGTCGGGCTGAAGATCGGCGGCTCCCAGCTGGCGGCCGCGCGCATCGTCAACAACGGCGCGCCCGAGCTCGTGCAGGTCGCCCGCGAGCCGCTCGGCCGAGGGATCGTCGTCGGCGGCGAGCTGCGCGAGCCGGAGCTGCTCGCCGAGGAGCTGCGCGCGTTCTTCCGCAAGCACAAGCTGCCGCGGCAGGGCGTCCGCCTCGGCATCGCCAACAACCGGATCGGCGTCCGCATGTTCGAGATCGCGGGCATCACCGACCCGAAGCAGCTCGAGAACGCGATCCGCTTCCGCGCCCAGGAGGCGCTGCCGATCCCGATCGAGGAGGCCGTGCTCGACTACCACGTCCTCGGCGAGCGCACCGACGACGAGGGCCAGGTCGTCCGGAAGATCCTGCTCGTCGTCGCCTACCGGGAGCTGATCGACCGCTACGTCGCGGCGTGCAAGAAGGCCGGCGTGCGGCTGGCGGGAATCGACCTCGAGGCGTTCGCCCTCCTGCGCGCGCTCGGCGAGCCGATGGCCGACGACGCGCCGCCGTCCGACGCCGCGCTCGTGGTCGTCGCGGTCGGCCACGACCGTTCGACCTTCGCCGTCTCGGACGGCCGTGTCTGCGAGTTCACGCGCGTGCTCGACTGGGGCGGCGCGACGCTCGACGTCGCGATCGCGCGCGAGCTCGACTGCGCCCCCTCGGAGGCCGAGCCGGTCAAGCGGGAGCTGACGCTCGCGACGCCGAACGTGCCGGAAGGACTGACCCAGGATCAGGCGGATCGCGCTCGCGAGGCCATTCGGCGCCAGCTGCAGGCCTTCGCGCGCGAGCTCGTCTCCTCGCTCCAGTTCTACCAGAACCAGCCCGGATCTCTGGGCATCGGCGAGATCGTGATCACGGGCGGGACCGCGCACCTCGGCGGCGTCGCCGACGAGCTGCAGCGCCTGATCGGCGTGCGCGTCGCCGTGGGCGATCCGCTGCTGCGCGTGAAGCTCGGCAAGAAGCTCCGCGAGGCCGACGAGCAACTCGGCTCGCTGGCGGTCGCGATCGGCCTCGGGATCGAGGACTGAGGCCGTGCGCGCGATCAACCTGCTCCCGAGGGACGACGCCCGCCGCGGCCCGCAGAAGCGCCAGTGGATCGTGCTCGTGCCGGTCGTCCTGGCCGTGCTCATGACCGCGGTCTTCTCGGCGATGTTCCTCTCGGCGAGCGGCAAGGTGAAGGACAAGCAGGCCCAGCTCGCGCAGCTCCAGGACGAGCTGCACGCGATCCCGACGCCGGACGCGAACAAGGTCAAGACGCAGTCGGCGCTCGCCGCCGACAAGCAGGCGCGCGTGACGGCGCTCTCGACGGCGCTCTCACGGCGCGTCGCCTGGGACCGCGTCTTCCGCGAGCTCTCGCTCGTCCTGCCGAACGACGTCTGGCTGGCGACGATCTCCGCCAAGGCGCCCGTGCCGTCGTCGACGGCGGTCGCGCCGCCCGCGACGGCCCCCGGCAGCACGACCGCGGCGACCGAGTTCACGCTCGACGGCTTCACCTACTCGCACGCGGCGGTGGCGCGCCTCTTGACCCGGCTCGCGGTGATCCCCGATCTCGTCAACGTCCAGCTCCAGCAGAGCACGCTGACCAAACTCGGTGCCGCGCAGGCCGTCCACTTCGTGATCGTGGCCGACGTGCGCCGGCCCGGAGGCGGCTCGTGAAGCGCCGGCTCCCGCAGTCGGCGGTGATCGCGCTCATCGTCGTCGGCTTCCTCCTGGCGGCGCTCGGCGGCTACTTCCTCGTGCTCGGGCCGCAGCGCTCGCAGGCGTCCGACCTGAACACGCAGATCGCGGACACGAACAGCGCGATCGACGCCGCCCGCGCGCTCACGCTCGAGGCGAAGACGGGCGCGCAGATCCGCGTCGCCGACCTGTACCGGCTGACGAAGGCGATGCCGGACCAGGTCGACATGGCCGGGATCATCCTCGAGCTGAACCAGGTCGCAGCCGACAGCGGGATCACGTTCGAGAACATCTCGCCCTCGACGACCGCGACGCCGATCTCCGGCTACCTCGCGATCCCGATCACGGTCGAGTTCCAGGGCAACTTCTACGACCTCTCGGACTTCCTCTACCGGCTGCGCAACCTCGTCGACGTGCGGCACGGGACGCTCGACGCGACCGGACGGCTGTTCGCGATCGACGAGGTCGACTTCGCGGAGGCGCCGCCGCCACCGGGCTTCCCGCAGATCCGCGCGCACCTCGTGATCGACGCGTTCGTGTACGGCACCGGCACCGCCCCGACCGTGCCCGCGCCGTCGACGGGGGTAACCGGAGCGACCGGCGCGACGGGTGCAACGGGGGCGAGCGGAACGGCGACGGCGGCGGGAACCTAGGCGATGGCGAAGAAGATCGATCCCAAGGCGAAGGCGAAGCGCCAGAAGATCATCGCGGCCGTCGGCGGCGTGATCCTGCTCGGCGTGCTCGCCTTCCAGGTGCCGCGCACGATGAAGATGCTGAACCCGCCGACCGACAGCTCGTCGAGCTCGAGCAGCGCGCCCGCGACCACGACCTCGGCCACCGCGACGCCGATCGCGGCGCCCTCGCTCGCCGGCGGCAACGCCACGGCCGCGCCGGGCGCGGCACCGGGCGGCGACGGCCTGACCGACCCGGACTCGGTGCCGACGCCCGCATCCGGCCAGCTGCTGGCGTTCGGGCTCTTCCGCTCGAAGGACCCCTTCGTGCAGCAGCTCAGGGCCGGCGCGACCGGGGCGAGCGGGCCGTCCGGCGGGGCTGCGAGCTCCGGCCGGACCGGGGCGAAGAGCGCCGCCACGGTCGCCGTCGTCACGCCGAAGCCTCCCGCCGGCAGCAGCGGCAGCAGCAGCCGTAGCAGCGGCGGCGGCAGCAGCACCAAGGCTCCCGCCGTGCCTCCCGCAGCCGTGACCACGGCGGTGATCTCCGTCAACGGCGCGCCCGAGTCGGTGCAGGTCGGCGGTCAGTTCCCGGCCGCGAGCCCGGTCTTCAAGCTCGTCTCGCTGACGAGGGCCGGGGCGAAGGTCGGCATCGCCGGCGGCACGCTCCAGAGCGGCGCGGCGACCGTCACGCTAAAGAAGAACACGCCGGTGACGCTGCTGAACACCTCCGACGGCACGCGCTACGTGCTGCGGTTCGTCTCCCTCTCGTAGCGGCGCGTCAAGCCCGCGAGGGCGAGGCGCTCGCAGCGCCGCGGACGAAGCTCGCGTCGTGGCCGCGCCGGTTCGCGGCCGCGATCTCCTCGTCGTCGAGCGCGCCGATCCGGCGCAGGAGCTCGAACTCGTCCCGGAGGTGCGTGCGCATCATCTCGGGGCCGTCCGTCGCGATCGTGAACGCGACGCCGTGCTCGACGAACGCGCGGAACGTCTCGCGCACGGCCTCCTCGTCGCTCAGCGCCCGGGTGAGCAGGTTCGAGGTGGGACAGATCTCGAGCACGATCTCCTGCTCGCTCAGGGCCGCCATCAGCTCCGGGTGACGCGCGGCGAGGATGCCGTGTCCGATGCGATCCGGGCGCAGGTGCTCGACCACCTCGCCGATCTCGGCCTCGCCGTGCTCCTCGCCCTCCTCGCCGACGTGAATCGTCACGCCGAGGCCTGCGGCCCGCGCCTCGTCGACCTGCGGCGCCAGCTCCCGGTAGGGGTAGCGCGCGTTGCCGGGCCGCGGGCCCGCGATGTCGACGCCGACGATCCCCCGCGGCGCGTACTTGATCGCCTTCTCGACGATGATCGAGTTCTGCCGCTCGTCGAAGGTGCGGTCCATCATCAGGATCAGCCCGGCGCGGACGAGCGGGTACTCCAGGCTCGCGCGGTCGAGCCCGCGGATCGCGGCCATGATGATGTGGTCGAGGTCGCGCTCGCCGCCGCGGTTCCGCTTCATCGGGTTGAACCTGAGCTCGAGCGTGGTGATGTTCTGCGACCGGTAGGCGCCGCCGATCGCCGCGTGCACGGAGCGCTCGACCGCGAGCGGGCTCGACTGGATCAGCTCCGTCCAGTGGTAGATGTCGTTCAGCGCGTCGAGCGAGTCGACCCGGCGGGGATCGGCGATCGTGACGAGCCGGTCGAACTCCCAGTAGTCCTTGACCGGGAGCGCGATGCCCTGCTCGTGGGCGAGGCTCCACATGATGTCCGAGGCGACCGACGCGCCGAGGTGCGTGTGGAGCTCGGCGAGGCGGCCGTCGACCATGGCGCGAGTCTAGAGGCGGCGCGCCCGGCCGAGCGAGAGCCACCAGCGCCCGGCGAGGAGCTGCAGCCACGCGACGAGCACGAGCGGCAGGGCGAGCAGCGCCGGCAGGGCGACGTCGAAGAGCGCGACGGCGACCGGCTTCACGAACGGCTTCTCGGAGTTCGCGTAGACGGCGAGCGCGGCGAGCGTGGCGAGCCCGGCGACGAAGAGCACGTCGCCGTGTGGCGCGAGGAGCAGCCACAACCCCCAGGCCGCCGCGGCGACGCCGGCGAGCATCAAGAGGAGGACGAGCGGCAGCAGTCCGGGCGTCATCCGGGCCGGCTTGAGGAACCGCTGCTTCGAGACCCGGATCAGCTCGAGGTAGCGGTCGTTCGGCTCGGCGAGCTGGCCGGCGACGGCGTCGAACGCCCACTCCTGCTCGCCCATCGGCGCGCCGAGGGAGGCGAGCGCGGTCCGGGTCGGGAGGATCCGGCCGGCGAGCTGGTAGGCGTCGGCCATCAGCGACCACGCCTCCACCTCGCAGAAGGCGTCCAGGTCGGTGCGCACCTCCGCGTGGGCGCGCTGCACCGCCTCGGTGACGCCGAACTCGGCCGTCGGCAGCTGCGCCTCGTCCGTCGAGGCCTCGCCCGCGACCGGCATCGTCCGCGCGGGCAGGCCGGTCTGCAGGTGCATGAAGCCGACGCTGTCGCCGCGGTCGAGCAGTTCGAGCAGGCGCTGCTCGCGCTCGGCGTCGCCGTAGATCGAGACGACGCGGCCGAGCACCGCCGGCAGCCGTCCGGACGGCTGCTTCACGTCGGGCATCTGGCCCGAGCCGTCGCTGATCACGAGGTGCGTGCAGCCGCGGTCGTCGAGCCCTTCGACGCCCTGGTTGTCGTGGACGCCGCCGTCGATCAGCTCCACGACCCAGCCCTTGTCCTTGTAGAGGCCCGACACCTGCATCGGCGGGAAGCCGCCGGGGAAGCACGCCGACGCGACGACGGCGCTCCCGAGCGGGAAGTCGCGGCACGAGGCGGGGAGGTCGTCCCAGACGGTGCGCGGCAGGATGGTGTTCTTGTCCACGTCCTCCCGCGCCGCGACGTTGGCCATGCCCTGGCGCGGCGGTTCGCCCATGTACATGGCCTCGAAGCGCCAGTTGTGGCCGGTGTTCACCGTCGTCGCCTCGAGCAGCAGGATCGGGACCGGTGCGTTGCGGCTCGCGTTCTCGACGTCCGGGTCGAAGCGCCCCTCGTGCCCCTTCGGCGCGATCAGCAGGTCCCGCATGCGGATGCGCCCGTTCGGCTTCCGCCGGTCGCCCCAGGCCCTGGCGTAGAAGCGCTGCTCGTAGAGCTCGCCGACGCGGTCGGTGCGGGTGTAGCTCGGGAGCGCCATGCGGAAGTTCTCGAGCGGGTTCGCCCAGCCGGAGCCGCGGACGTTGGTCGCGGCCGCCTCGCGGTACTCGCGCTCGACCGCGCGCACCAGCTCGACGTAGTCGGCGTCGCCGATCTCGGCGTCCGGCTTCGACTCGAGCAGGTTCTTGACGTGCAGGTAGTAGAGCGCGCCGACGATCGACCCGCCCGAGACGGTCGAGATCACCTCGACGCGGCGAAGCAGGCCCAGCTCGGCGAGCCGCGCGAGCACGCCGACGTGGAAGAAGGCCGCACGGTGGCCGCCTCCGGAGAGGGCGAGGCCGAGCTTGGGCTGCGCGTGCTGCTCGGTCACTGGCGGCCGCCTCACCATGGCACCGGTTCGGGCCGCGGTCAATCGGGCAGCTCGCTGCCCTACGCTTTTGACCCACATGGGTCATGGACACTGCGACCGACAGGATGAGAGGGTCGGAGACGCTCGGACGGTCAAGGTATGCCCATACCTTCCCCCCTGGTTCTCGGCGTGAGGCGGGCGCCAGGATCCTCGTGCCGGACGGGCTCCCTTCCTACCGGCCGCCCGCGGCGGGGCGGCCGGTAGGCCTCCGTTTCGCAGCGAATCACGTTTGAACCACGACGAATTCAACGGTCTCGACTTCGCCAGCACCATGGACGACCTGGCGGCGCCCGCGTACGTGATCGACCGCGAAGGGCGCTTCCGCTGGGTCAACCGCGCCTACGTGGACATCTTCGGCGACCGCCGCGGGCAGCCGTTCGTCGACTACGTCGCGCCGGAGCACCGGCAGAAGGCGCGGACGAACTTCGCGCGCAAAGTCGTCGGCAAGACCACGACGATCTTCGACCTCAACGTGCTGGACGGCGAGGGCGAGCGCGTGACGGTGCGCATCACCTCGGCACCCTTGCGCCAGGAGGGGAAGGTGGTCGGAATCTTCGGGATCGGCATCCCGCTGCCGCAGGCGCCCGGGCCGGCCCACTCGGTCCTCGACGATCTCACGCCACGCCAGCAGGAGGTGCTGCGCCTGCTCGCCGAGGGTCTCGAGACGCCGGAGATCGCGAGCCGCCTCGGCGTGGCGGAGGAGACGGCGCGCAACCACATCCGCGCGCTGCTGCGCGCGACCGGCGCCCATTCCCGGCTCGAGGCGGTGCTGATGGGCCTCCGCCTCGGCGTCGTCGGGACCGAGGTGACGACGCCGGATCCGTCGGAGCTCGACTCCGACGGCGGCGACTGACGGCTCCGGCCGGCTCGCGTCTCGCCCTGCGTCCCTGGCGCGCGAGCCCCTCGCTCACCGTCAGAATCGACGGGCGATGAAGGTCGGCATCGTCGTCCCGTACTCCTGGTCCTACTGGGGCGGAGTGATCGAGCACGCGGAGCTCCAGGCCGAGTCGCTGCAGAAGCTCGGCATCGAGACGCGCACGATCATCGGGAACGACCCGGCCGGCAGCTTCACGCGCGTGCTGCACCCGAGGCACGGGCGCCACGGGCCGCCGCCCGCGGACGTGATCCCGGTCGGGCGCTCGGTGATCGTCCCGGCCAACCGGGCGCTGCCGAACATCGTGCTCAGCCCGGGCGCCGTCCCGAAGATCAAGCGCGTCCTCGAGCGCGAGCGCTTCGACGTGCTCCACCTGCACGAGCCGATGACGCCCGTGATCTGCACCGCCACGCTCGCCTGGGCGCGCGTCCCGGTGGTGGCGACCTTCCACGCCTCCGGCGACCTCGGCTGGCTGCACGCCGGGCGGCCGATGTGGGGCTTCCTGATGGATCGCATCGACCGGCGGATCGCGGTCTCCCCGGCTGCGCGGGAATCGGCCACGCGCTGGTTCCCGGGCGACTACCAGGTGATCCCGAACGGCGTCCTCATTCCGGAGCGCGCCGACCCGGGCGGGCGCGAGAACCGGATCGTGTTCGTCGGGCGGCACGACCCGCGCAAGGGGTTGCCCGTGCTCCTGCGGGCCTGGCCCTCGATCCACGAGCGGACGGGTGCGCGGCTGCGGATCGTCGGCGCCGACCCGCTGATGGTGCGGCTCGCCGGTCAGCGCGCCGGCGCGAGCGCGGCGGGAATCGACGCGCTGGGCTTCCTGCCGCAGGAGGAGCTGACCGAGGAGCTGCGGAGCGCGAAGGCGCTGGTGGCCCCGTCGCTCGGCGGCGAGAGCTTCGGGATGGTGCTGACGCGGCCGTTCGCGTGCGCCACTCCTGTGGTTGCGTCCGACATCGACGGGTACCGTCAGGTCATGACCGACGAGACGGGCGTCCTCGTCCCGCCGGGGGAGCCGGGAGCGCTGGCGGATGCCGTCGTCGAACTGCTCGGCGACGAGCCGCGCCGGGAGGCGCTGGGCGCGGCGGCCCGCCGGGTCGCGGAGGAGCGCTACTCGTGGGACGAGATCGGCCGGCGGCTGGCTTCGATCTACAAGGAGCTGGCGTGAACATCCGGATCCCGGGCTCGCCGTGGATGCGAGTCGTCGCCGTCCTCGCCGCCGCCGCGGGCCTCGGCGCGCTGCTCTGGTGGCGCGGACCCGACTGGGGCACCGTCTGGCATGCCTTCGACGCGGTCAAGTGGTACTGGGTCGTCGCCGCGATCGGCCTCAACCTGCTGTCGGTGATCGTGCGCGCGCTCGCCTGGCAGACGGTGATCAAGCAGGCGCTGCCGCCGCCGCACCCGCGCTTCGGGCTCGTCTTCTCGGCGTTCTCGGTCGGGCTGTTCGCGAACGCGGTGCTGCCGGGCCGGATCGGCGAGCTGGCACGCGTTGCCGTCCTGACGCGAAAGATGCGGCTGCAGGGTCACGGCAACGGGACGTGGGCCGCGCTCGTCGGCACCGTCTTCGCGCACCGGCTGTTCGACCTCGTGCCGACCGCCTTCCTGATCCTGTACGTCCTGGCCACGGCCAAGATCCCGCACTGGGCGATCGCGAGCCTCGTGATCGTCGGCTGCGTCGGGTTCGGCCTGTTCGCGTTCGCGTTCGCGAGCGCGCGGCGCCATCACCAGTCCGTGCTCGAGTCGGCGGGGCCGATCCGGCGCCTCGTGGAGATGGGCCGGCACGGGCTCGGCGTGCTGCACGCGCCCGGGCCGGCCGCGCTGGCCGCCTTCTTCCAGTGCTGCGGCTGGGTCTGCCAGCTGTTCGCGGTCTACGTCGCCATGCGGGCGTTCGACATCCACGCCCCCCTGCCGGCCGCCGCGCTCGTGCTGCTGCTGATGAACGTCGCGACGCTCTTCCCGCTCTGGCCGGGGAACATCGGGCTGCTGCAGGCGGCGATCGCGCTGCCGCTCCGCTCCTACGGCGTGCCGACGGCGAAGGGGATCGCGTTCGGGTTCGGGCTGCAGGCGATCGAGGCGTCCGTCGGCGTCGGCGTCGGCCTGATGTTCCTCGCGCGCGAGGGCCTCTCGTTCGCGATGCTGCGGCGGATGCCCGGCGCCTCGCAGGCCGAGGTGCCGCTGGAGGACGAGGAAGAGGCGGCGCTCGAGGCGCTCGACGGGTCGCGTGACCGCGCTCGCGTCGCCGGCTAGCCTCAAGCACGTCCTCTCCGCGCGCGAGGCGGCGTCCGCGCTGGCACGCGGCTTCGAGCGCGCGGGTCTCGTCGCCGACGAGCTGCCGCTGGCAGACGGCGGCGAGGGGACGGCGGAGGTGCTCGGCGCGAAGGTCGTGCGGGTCGAGCGGGTGCACGACGCGTTCGGGCGGGAGCGCGAAGCGCCCGTGCGGGCGCTGCCGGACGGGACGGTGGTCGTCGAGAGCGCGGATGCGATCCCGCTCGACCCGACGCGGCTCGACGTGCGGGCCGCTTCCAGCCGCGGGCTCGGCGAGCTGATCGCGAGCGTCGGCGAGTGCCCGCGCCTGCTCGTGTGTCTCGGCGGCACGGCGACGATGGACGCCGGCGACGGCCTGCTCGAGGCGCTCGACGCGCTGCCGGCGCCGACCGTCGTGCTCTACGACACGCGTGCGACGCTCGCCGAGGCGCCGCGCCTGTTCGGCCCGCAGAAGGGGGCGCTGCTCGACGACGTCGTCGAGCTCGAAGCGCGATTCGCCGACCATCACCAGTCGTTCGCGAAGCTGCCGGGCGCAGGCGCGGCGGGTGGCCTCGGCGCGGCGCTCGCCTCGCTCGGCGCCGAGCTCGCCCCGGGCGCCGCCTACGTGCTCGACGCGGTCGGGTTCCGCGAGCGCGCGGCCGGCGCGGAGGTCGTCGTCACGGGCGAGGGAACCGTCGACCTGACGACGTTCGAGGGCAAGGTGCCGGGCGAGGCCGTCCGCATCTGCGCCGAGCTCGGCGTTCGCTGCGTCCTCTTCGGGGGCCGCGTCGAGGACGGCGTCGAGGCGCTGCCGCTCAGCGGCGACCCTGCCCGTGCCCTGACCGACCTGGAGGAGCTAGCTCTCGGACTCGGCCGCGCGTAGCCGCTTCGCCATCACCTGCAGCAGCGGCCAGGCGATGCGCGCATCGCTCTCGACGAGCGGCCGGAAGTCCCAGAACGTGAGCCCGTACGTCTTCAGCTCGGACTCCGCCTCGATCGAGGCGGTGCGGTCGCCCTGGTCGATCATCGCGATGTCGCCGAAGTAGTCGCCGGGGCCGAGCCGTCCACGCTCCTCGCCGTGGACCTTGACGACGGCCTCGCCGCTCTCGATCACGAAGAAGCCGGCGCCGCCCTCGCCCTCGGTGGCGACGGACTCGCCCGCCGGGAACGTGCGCTCCTTGAACGAGCCGCTCAGCCGGCCGAGCTCCTTCGGGTCCAGCCCGGCGAACAGCGGGACGCGCTGCAGCAGCTCGACGGAGGGCCCGGCCACGCGCGGATGCTAACCG
>DATIER010000067.1:0-9250 GCA_035455605.1 Gaiellaceae bacterium | reverse complement strand
AAGGCCGCCAAGGGCTCGGGCATCACCGGCGAGGAGCTGCTGCGGATGCTCGAGACGCGCCTCGACAACGTCGTCTACCGGCTCGGCTTCGCCGCCTCGCGCGCGCAGGCCCGCCAGCTCGTTCGCCACGGGCACTTCCAGGTCAACGGCCGCCGCGTGAACATCCCGAGCTACCAGGTCCGTCCCGACGACGTGATCATGCTCAAGCCCGGGAGCGGTGCGGAGCAGATCGTCCGCGACGCGACCGACCTGACCGCGTCGGTCACGCCGTGGCTGCAGGCCGACCACGAGGGCCTCACCGGCAAGGTGCTGAAGTGGCCGGAGCGCGAGGAGATCGACACGCCGGTTCAGGAATCCCTCATCGTCGAGCTCTACTCGAAGTAGAAAGGAAGGAATGGCAGTTCGAACCAGCCTGATGGAGTTCCAGATCCCGCGGATCGTCCACGAAGAGGTGGAGGACAACCGCGGCGTCTTCGTGATCGAGCCGCTCGACCGTGGCTTCGGCTACACGTTCGGCAACTCGCTGCGCCGCGTGCTGCTCTCCTCGCTGGAGGGCGCCGCCGTGACCTCGGTGAAGATCGAGGGCGTCGCGCACGAGTTCACGACCCTGCCGGGCGTCCGCGAGGACGTGACCGACATCCTGCTCAACTTCAAGAACCTGATCTGCCGCTTGCACGGCGAGTCGCCGGAGATCGAGGTGCGGCTCTCGAAGAAGGGCGCGGGCGTCGTGACGGCAACCGACATCGAGGCGCCGGCGGAGCTCGAGATCCTCAACCCGGAGCTCGAGATCGCGAACCTCTCCGACAAGGGCAAGCTCGAGGTCACGCTCACGATCGGCCGCGGCCGCGGCTACGTGCCGGCCGAGCTCAACCGCGGGCCCGAGCATACGATCGGCGTGATCCCGATCGACTCGATCTTCTCGCCGGTGCGGCGCGTCTCGTACGACGTCGAGGCCGCCCGCGTCGGGCAGCGGACCGACTACGACAAGCTGCGGATCGACGTCACGACCGACGGCTCGATCGACCCGCGCGAGTCGATCGGCCAGGCGGCCGAGATCCTGATCCGGCAGCTCGCGATCTTCACGGACATCGACCGGATCGAGGGCTTCGGCGAGCAGGCCGCCGCGGAGGCGCAGGCCGAGCCCGCCCTTGCCCACGGGATGGAGAACTTCCCGATCGAGGAGCTGGAGCTGGGCGTCCGCTCGTACAACTGCCTCAAGCGCGTCGGCATCGAGACGATCGGCGACCTCGTCACGAAGACCGAGAACGAGCTGGCGGCGATCCCGAACTTCGGCAAGAAGTCGATCGAAGAGGTCAAGGAGACGCTCGCGACCCACGGCCTGACCCTGCGCGGCGAGGAGGGCTCGGCGGCGTGAGGCACCGGCGGTCGGGCAGGAAGCTGGGCCGCGACGCCTCGCACCGCAAGGCGCTCTACGCGAACCTCGCCGGTGCGCTGATCGAGCACGGCCGCATCAAGACGACCGCGGCGAAGGCCAAGGAGGTCAAGCCGATCGCCGAGCAGATGATCACGCTCGGCAGGCGCGGCGGCGTGCACGCGCGCCGGCAGGCGCTCGCGTACCTCCGCTCGCAGGACGTGGTGCACAAGCTGTTCAGCGACGTCGGGCCGCGCTTCGCCGACCGGCCGGGCGGCTACTCGCGGATCATCCGCATCGGCCCTCGGCCGGGAGACGCGGCCGAGATGGTCTACCTCGAGCTCGTCGACTTCCTGCCGGAGCCGCCGCGTGAGCGGCCGGCCCGTCGCGCCCGCGAGGAAGAGCCGGTCGAGGCCGAGGCCGCCTCCTAGCCGCCAGGCCTAGCCCACGACGCCGAGCGTCGCGCTGACGGCGCCGATCACGATCCCGGCCAGCGTCACGTAGCCGAGCGAGCTGACGAAGCTCGTCCGGAAGAAGCGCCAGCGCAGCCACGCGAGCGTGACCAACTCGAGCACGACCACGACCCCCGCGAAGATCAACGCCGCGCGGTAGTGCGGGATCAGGAACGGCAGGGTGTGCAGGATTCCGCCCGTGAACGTGCCGATGCCCGTGATCGCCCCACGCTTGACGGGGTTTCCGCGGCCCGTCAGCTCGCCGGTGTCGGACAGGCCCTCCGAGTACGCCATGCTGATGCCGGCGGCGATTGCCGTCGCCGTGCCCGCGATGAAGGCGGCGTGGGGGTCGTGGGTGTACAGCGCGACCGAGAAGATCGGCGCGATCGTCGAGAGCGAGCCGTCGATCAGGCCGGTCAACGCCGGCTGGACCCGCTGGAGGAGGAAGGTCTGCTCGCCGGTCATGACTAGAGTGTACCAGAACAGACGCAAATCATTAGAGCATAAGGCACGCCTTACAAAGACGGTCAGGAGGCCCTGACGTGCGGCTGAGGCTGACGCTGGAATACGACGGCACCGGCTTCCACGGCTGGGCCGCGCAACCCGGGCTGCGGACCGTCGAGGGGGCGCTGCAGCAGGCGCTCGCGGCCGTCTACCCGCGCTGGGCAGAGCTGGCCGTGGCGGGCCGCACGGACACCGGTGTCCACGCGCTGGGGCAGGTCGCGTCGGTCGAGGTCGACGGCGGCGCGCCGCCGGAACGTGCGGCCGCGGCGCTGAACGCGGAGCTGCCCGACGACGTCGCGGTGGTCGCGGCCGAGAAGGCGGCGCCGGACTTCCACGCCCGGCATTCGGCGCAGGCGCGGAGCTACCGCTACCGGGTCTACCGCCGCCGCGAGCGCTCGCCGTTCGAGGTGCGCCGCTCCTGGTGGTACCCGTACGCGCTCGAGGAGGAGCAGCTGGCGGAGTCGGCCGAGCTGCTGCTCGGCGAGCACGACTTCCGGGCGTTCACGCCGACGGAGACGCAGCACCAGGTCTTCGTGCGGGTCGTGGAGTCGGCCGTGTGGCACCGGCGCGAGGACGCGCTCGAGCTCGAGCTCACGGCGGATTCGTTCCTGCGCCACATGGTGCGGACGCTCGTCGGGATGATGCTCGAGCGCTCGCCGCAGGAGCTCGCGGCGCTCCTCGACGGGCGCGAGCGGAGCGAGGCCGGCACCACGGCGCCGCCGTGGGGGCTGTACCTGGTCGCGGTTCGCTACCAGCAGGACGCTTGACAGCGCCGTCCCGCTTTAGTCAAATGGCTAAGTCATTTGACCAAAGGAGGTGCGATGTCCCTCTACCGCTCGCCCACGGAGGCGATCGCTGCGCCACAGGAGGAGTTCCTCTACCTCGCGTGCCTGCACGAGGGGACCGGGGTCGACGCCCCGGACTTCCTCGCCGTCGTGGACACCGAGGACGGCAGCGTCGTGCACGAGCTGCCGATGCCGAACGCCGGCGACGAGCTGCACCACTTCGGCTGGAACCGCTGCTCGTCGGCCTGTCACGGGCCGGACCGCTCGCACCTGATCGTTCCCGGGTTCCGCTCGTCGCGGATCCACGTGATCGACGTCGCCGAGGACCCCCGGCGCCCGAGGATCGAGAAGGTGATCGAGCCGGAGGAGGTCGTGCGCGAGACCGGCTACACGCGGCCCCACACCGTGCACTGCATGCCCGGCGACAACGTCGTCATCTCGATGCTCGGCGACGCCGACGGCAACGGCGCGGGCGGCTTCGCCGTCCTGGATGCGAAGACGTTCGAGCTCAAGGGGCGCTGGGAGAACGGCGGCGAGACGCCGCGCTTCAACTACGACTTCTGGTACCAGCCGCGCCAGAACGCGCTCGTCTCGTCGGAGTTCGGCGAGCCGAACGCGTACGAGCCCGGCTTCGACCTCGAGGACGTCGCCGCCGGCCGGTACGGCAGCAAGCTCCACTTCTGGAACCTCGGCGAGCGCAGGCTCGAGCAGACGATCGAGCTCGGCGACGACGGCCTCGTGCCGCTCGAGGCGCGCTGGCTGCACGACCCCGCCGCCGACGAAGGCTTCGTCGGGGCCGCGCTCTCGAGCACGATGTGGCACTTCCACCGCGCCAACGGGAGCTGGCAGGCCGAGCAGGCGATCGCCGTCGAGGCCGTCGAGCTCGAGGGCTGGCCGTTCCCGGTGCCGGGCCTCATCACCGACCTGCTCCTCTCGATGGACGACCGCTTCCTCTACCTCGCCAACTGGCTGCACGGCGACGTGCGGCAGTACGACGTCTCGAACCCGGCCGAGCCGAAGCTCACCGCGCGGGTCTGGCTCGGCGGCGTGCTCGGCAGGCCGACCGACGCGCGGCGAGAGCTGAGCGGTGGGCCGAACATGCTCCAGCTCTCGTACGACGGCCGGCGCCTGTACGTCACCAACTCGCTCTACTCGACGTGGGACAACCAGTTCTACCCGGAGCTGCGCTCGTGGCTGCTGCGGATCGACTGCGATCCGAACGGCGGGATGGAGCTCGACCACGACTTCTTCGTCGACTTCCACGACCGTCCCGGCGGCCCCGCCCGCACGCACGAGGTGCGGCTGCAGGGCGGGGATTGCACCACGGAGATCTTCCAGTGATAGTCGGACACGTCATGGGGATCCCGGTCGAGGAGTCGATCCTGCAGCTGGTGCCCGCCGGGGCCGCGACCGCGACGGCGTTCGCGATCGCCGGGCGGCAGCTGCTGAACCGGTTGAGGAGGCGCTGATGGAGGCACTGGAGACGACGAGGCCGAGCGGCGATCGGGAGGCGCTGGTCGCCGCGGCGCTCGACTACTTCGAGGGCTGGTTCGACGCGGACGAGGCGCGGATGGAGCGGGCCCTCCACCCGGACCTCGTCAAGCGCCGCGCCGGCGAGGACCTCGGGATCACGACGAAGGCGCGGATGCTCGAGCTGACGCGGCAGGGCGAAGGCCGCGAGGATGCCGCCGACCGCCGCCTCGAGGTCGAGGTCACGGGCGTGTACGGCGACATCGCGAGTGCGACCGTGCGTTCCGCCGTCTACCACGAGTACCTCCACCTGGTGCGGACGCGTGACGGCTGGAAGATCGCCAACGCCCTCTGGCAATTGACGTGACGGAGGCGTCGCGGGTCACGACCGCCCGGTCGGCCGCGGAGGAGGCGCTGCTGGACGCCGCGGAGCGGCTGCTGGTGGAGGTCGGCTACGCCGCCATCACGACGCGGCGTCTGGCTGAGGAGGCGGGCGTGAACCACGGCCTCGTCCATTACTACTTCGGCTCGAACGAGAACCTGCTGGTGCGCGCGCTCGAGCGGTTCACCGACCGCCTGATCGCTCGCCAGCGCGAGCTGTACGCCGCCGAGCTGCCCTTCGTCGACAAGTGGCGGACGGCGATGCGCTACCTCGTCAGCGAGGACGTCACCTACGAGAAGGTCTGGCTCGAGCTGCAGGCGCTGGGCTGGAACAACCCGGGCGTGCGCGCTCGGCTCGCGAAGGTGAACGGCGAATGGCGCGCCGTGCTGAAGGAGGCGTTCGCGCAGCCGCACCGCGAGCTCGGCATCGCGCTGCCGCTGGACGCGCTCGTCTCGCTCGTGATCACGTTCAACCTCGGCGTCGTCGTCGAGCGCCTGGGCGGGATCGAGACCGGGCACCGGGAGCTGCTGGACTGGATCGACGGATGGCTGTCGAGCTGACCACGGCTCCCGGCCGGGAGCAGACGCGGGCCCGCTACCCCGACGCGGAGGGCTACGTCGAGCGCGACGGGGTGCGCGTGTCCTACGAGGTCTATGGCTCCGGCGAGCCCACGATCCTGCTGCTGCCGACGTGGTCGGTCGTGCACTCGCGGCAGTGGAAGCTGCAGATCCCGTACCTGGCGCGTCACTCCCGCGTCGTGACCTTCGACGGACGCGGCAACGGCCGTTCGGACCGGCCGCGGGAGCCGGCCGCGTACGACGAGCGGGAGTTCGCCGCCGACGCGCTCGCGGTGTTGGACGCCACGAGCACCGAACGAGCGGTGATCGTCGGCTTCTCGCTCGGCGGCCAGCGTGGTCTGCTCCTCGCCGCCGAGCACCCGGAGCGCGTGGACGGCGCGGTGTTCATCGGCCCGGCCTTCACGGGCGGCGGCGACGTGCTGCCGGAGCGGACGGTCTACGACTTCGACACCGAGTACGACACGACCGAGGGCTGGGCGAAGCACAACCGCTTCCACTGGCTTCGCGACTACCGCGACTGGGTCCAGTTCTTCATGTCGAAGATGTTCACGGAGCCGCACTCGACGAAGCCGATCGAGGACGCTGTCTCCTGGGGGCTGGAGACCGATGCCGAGACGATGCTCGCGACGCAGGACGCGCCGGGGCTGGAGCCGGCCGAGTCGCGCCGGCTCGCGGGCCGCGTCCGCTGCCCCGTGCTCGTGATCCACGGGCAGGGCGATGCGATCGCCTCCGTCACGCGCGGAGCGGCGATGGCCGAGCAGACGGGCGGAGAGCTCGTCGTGCTGGAGGGCTCGGGCCACGCGCCGCACCTGCGCGACCCGGTGAAGGTCAACCTGCTGCTGCGCGACTTCGCCGTCCCGCCGAGACCGGCCGGACGCTGGGTCCGCGGGAGATCGCGCCGCAAGCGGGCGCTCTACGTCTCCTCGCCGATCGGCCTCGGCCACGCGCAGCGCGACGCGGCGATCGCGGACGAGCTCCGCAGGCTCCATCCCGACCTCGAGATCGACTGGCTCGCCCAGCATCCCGTGACCACCGTGCTGGAGGCCCGCGGCGAGCGGATCCACCCGGCGAGCGCGTACCTGGCGAACGAGTCCGGCCACATCGAGAGCGAGTCGGCGGAGCACGACCTCCACTGCTTCCAGGCGATCCGCCGCATGGACGAGATCCTGCTGGCGAACTTCATGGTCTTCCACGACCTCGTCCGCGAGGAGGACTACGACCTCTGGATCGGCGACGAGGCGTGGGAGCTCGACTACTACCTCCACGAGAACCCGGAGCAGAAGCGTGCGGCGTACGTCTGGCTGACCGACTTCGTCGGCTGGCTGCCGATGCAGGACGGCGGTGGGCACGAGGCGTTCCTGACGGCCGACTACAACGCCGAGATGATCGAGCACATCGCGCGCTTCCCGCGTGTCCGCGACCGGGCGGTGTTCGTCGGCAGCCCCGAGGACATCGTCCCGGACGCGTTCGGCCCGGAGCTGCCGCTGATCCGCGACTGGACGCAGCAGCACTTCGACTTCGCCGGCTACGTGACCGGCTTCGATCCGCAGGCGCTCGCCGACCGCGCTGCGCTCGGCTACCGCGACGACGAGCGCGTCTGCATCGTCACCGTCGGCGGCTCGGGCGTCGGCGGCCACCTCCTGCGCCGGGTGATCGAGGCGTTCCCGGAGGCGAAGGAACGTGTGCCCGACCTGCGGATGATCGTCGTTGCGGGGCCGCGCATCGACCCCGAGAGCCTCCCCGCGCACGACGGCCTGGAGGTGCGCCCGTACGTGCACGAGCTCTACCGCCACCTCGCAGCCTGCGACCTGGCCGTCGTCCAGGGCGGCCTCACGACCTCTATGGAGCTGACCGCGAACCGCCGGCCGTTCCTGTACTTCCCGCTGCGTCACCACTTCGAGCAGAACTTCCACGTTCGCCACCGGCTCGACCGCTACGGCGCCGGGCGTGCGATGGACTTCGAGACGGCCACGCCCGAGCTGATCGCCGAGGCGATCGCGGACGAGATCGGGCGCGACGTCGACTACCGGCCCGTCGAGCGCGACGGCGCCGCCCGGGCGGCCGCGCTGATCGGCGAGCTCCTCTGACCTAGAAGCGGTACGAGCGCGCGCGGCTGAGGAAAAAGCCGTGGCCGCTGCGGTTGCTGCAGCGAAGCCCGGCCTTCCGCGACGTGCACGTGAAGCCGCCGCGCGACCAGCGCGTCCCGTACCGGAGGACGCGAGCGGTCGGGTCGATCGCGGTGTCGCCGTGGCAGGTGAGCCGCGCCCGCCCCGTCGGTGCGAGCTCGTAGCTGTCGCCCCAGTCGAGCGTGCAGCTCCTCGGCCTCGGCGGCGCCGGCTTCAGGCCGCTGCGGATGTCGCAGCGGAGCCTGGCGCGGAGATCGCGGTTCGAGGTGTAGTAGCAGCCGATGTTCCCGGACGGCGTACGGAAGGGAATCGCCAGGTCGGCGGCCGCCGATCCAGCGAGGACGAGCGCCGCGACGCAGACGAGGGCCACGCGATGGGCGGAGCGTACGGCCTGGCTAGGATCAGCTCAATGGCGACGCGGACGCAGAAGGACGTGCAGCAGCGCCTGGACGAGCTGCGCGAGCAGGTCGAGCACCACCTCTACCGCTACCACGTGCTCGACGACCCGGAGATCTCCGATGCGGAGTACGACCGGATCTACGACGAGCTGCGCTCGCTCGAGGACGAGCACCCGGACCTGATCACGCCGGACTCGCCGACGCAGCGAGTAGGCGCGCCGCCGAGCGAGCGCTTCCAGAAGGTGCAGCACCTGACGCCGATGGGCTCGCTCGAGAAGGTGACCGACGACGAGAGCCTGCTCAAGTGGGCCGACGACGTCCGCAAGCGGCTCGACTCCGACGAGCCTGTCGCCTACGTGATCGAGCCGAAGATCGACGGGCTCGCGATCAACCTCACCTACGAGGACGGCGTGCTCGTGCGCGGAGCGACGCGCGGCGACGGCTACCAGGGCGAGGACGTCACCGTCAACCTGCGCACGATCCCGTCGGTGCCGCTGAAGATGCGCGGCGACGGCCTGCCCGCGGTCGCCGAGGTGCGCGGCGAGGTCTACCTGCCGCTCTCCGGCTTTCGCGAGCTGAACGCGCGCATCGCCGAGCTCGGCCAGAAGCTCGCCCCGAATCCACGCAACGCCGCCGCCGGCTCGCTGCGCCAGAAGGACTCGTCGATCACGGCCTCGCGGCCGCTCGCGGTCTGGGTCTACGGCGTCGGGGCGCTCGAGGGCGTGCGGCTCGCCTCGCACTGGGAGGAGCTCGAGTGGCTGCGCGAGCACGGCTTCCGCACCAACCCGTTCGCCGAGCGCCTCGAGTCGATCGAGGAGGTGGCGAAGCGCTGCCGCGACTGGGAGCGGAAGCGGGCGGAGCTCGACTACGAGATCGACGGGATCGTGATCAAGGTCGACTCGCTCGAGCAGCAGGCGGTGCTCGGGGCGCTCCATTCACGGCCGCGCTGGGCGCGGGCGTTCAAGTGGGCGCCGATGACCGCCGAGACGACGCTGAACAAGATCGCGATCCGCGTGGGGCGGACCGGCGCGCTCAACCCGTGGGCGATGCTCGAGCCGGTGCAGGTCGGCGGCGTCACCGTCTCGCGCGCGACGCTGCACAACGAGGAGGACATCAACCGCAAGGACATCCGCGAGGGCGACCGCGTGATCGTCCAGCGGGCGGGCGACGTGATCCCGCAGAT
>DATIER010000066.1:0-17612 GCA_035455605.1 Gaiellaceae bacterium | reverse complement strand
GCCGTACGTCAAGGATCACTCGGGGATCACCGAGGCGGGCATCGGAGCCATCTTCTTCGTCAACACGCTGGTGCTGGTGCTCGCGCAGATGCCGTTCGCGAGCGCCGTGCGCGGTCACAACCGGCTGCGGGCGCTCGCGGCCGCCGGCGCGGTCTTCAGCGCGACGAGCTTCGCCGTCCTCGCCGCGGGCACCTGGCTCGACGGCACCGCCGCGGTCCTCGTCCTCTGCGGCGTGGTCGTAGCCTTCAGCCTCGCCGAGTGCACCCATGGAGCCGTCAACAACCCGCTGGTCGCCGACCTCGCGCCGCCGGCGCTGCTCGGGCGCTACATGGCGCTGCGCACGACGGCCTGGCAGGTCGGCTTCCTCGCCGGCCCGGCGCTCGGCAGCATCGTGCTCGCCCGCTCGCCCGTCGCGCTCTGGTGCGGCGCCGGCTTCCTCTGCGCCGTGGCGGCCGCCGGCTTCCTGCTCCTCGAGCGCTCGATCCCGCCCGAACTGGCGGTCGCGCCGGGGCCGGAGAGGGTACGCCGAAAGGCTTTCCGGGTACTATGGCGAACCCCTGCCATGAGAGTCGACGACCCCCTCAGTCCCGGTGCCGAGCCTGCCACGCATCAAGCGTCCGAGACCTCGCACGCCGGCGGGGGACGCGCAGGCGCGCGCTGAGCCGCGGCACGCCGAGCTCACCGACCACGGCCTGACCTGGATCCACCTCGACGCGCCGACGCTGCGCGAGACGGAGCTGCTCGCCGACCGCTTCGGCTGGCACCCGCTCGACCTCGAGGACGTCCTCTCGCGGCGGCAGCGCCCGAAGGTCGACGAGTACCCCGACTACCTGTTCGGCGTCCTCCACTTCCCGGTCTACGACAAGGCGATCCAGCGGCTCAACGCGGCCGAGCTCGACTTCTTCGTCGGGAACGGCTACCTCGTCACGCTGCCGAACGTCGAGCTGCTGCCGGTGACGCGGCTGTTCACGCGCTGCCACGAGGACGAGGAGCTCCGCGACCAGTTCTTCTCGAAGGGCTCGGGCTATCTGCTCTACCAGGTGCTCGACGACCTGTTCGACTACTGCGGCCCGATCCTCGACAAGATCGGCCACAAGCTCGACTCGGTCGAGGACGACATGTTCGAGGTGCGCGCCGAGGAGGTCGTGCGCGACCTCTCGAACGTCAAGCAGGAGATCATCTCCTACCGCAAGATCATCAAGCCGGAGCGCTCGACGCTGCGTGTGCTCGAGCGCCAGGTCGACCGCTTCCTGCCCGAGGACCTCGAGCTCTACTTCGACGACATCGTCGACGCGAGCGAGCGCATCTGGGACTCGCTCGACAACTACAAGGAGGTCGTCGAGGCGCTCGAGCAGACGAACGAGTCGGTCATCTCGCACCGCCAGAACGACGTCCTGCGCGTGCTCACCGTCGTGACGGTGATCCTGATGCCGCTGACGCTGATCACGGGCATCTTCGGGATGAACGTCCACTTCCCCGGCTTCGACACCGGGACCGCGTTCTGGGTGATCTGCGCCTTCATGCTCGGCCTCGCCGTCGGCCTGACGGCGTTCTTCCGGCTCAAGCGCTGGCTCTGAGCGGTAGCGCCGCCGCGGCTAGGCCCTCCGCACCCCCGTCACGACGATGTACCGCCGTTCCATGCTGATCCCGTTGCCGGCCCGGTGTTGCTCGAACACGGCCGTCATCGTCTCGTCCAGCTCGCGCCGCCGCTCGTCGTCGAGCGAGTTCCAGAGGACGTGCGACGGGCCGTAGCTCGTGCGGAAGAGCTCCCACATCTCGGCCGGATCGTGGTGGTCGTGCCGCGTGTCGAGCTCTTCGAACGTGAGCTCGAACGCGCCGCCGAGCATCTGCTCGACGTACGCCTCCTCGCCCCACTGGAACGGCGAGCCCGCGCCCTCCGGGGGCGGCGGCATGAACTTCGCCATGCCCGTGAAGATGTCGCCGACGCCGCTGTCGCGACGCCAGGCGGTGAGGCCGACGCGACCGCCGGGCTTGCACACGCGCGCGAGCTCGCCCGCGACACGCGCGTGGTCGGGCGCGAAGATGACGCCGACCGACGACGAGACGACGTCGAACGCCGCGTCGGGGTAATGCAGGGCCTGGCAGTCCGCGACCTCGAGCGTCAGGTCGAGGCCGAGCTCGCGAGCCTGCCGCTGCGCCGTCTCGATGAGCGCCGGAGAGAGGTCCGAGCCGGTCACGATCGCCCCCGCACGGGCGGCGTGGAACGCAACGTCGCCGGTGCCACAACCGAGGTCGAGCCAGTGCTCGCCGGGCTGCGGCGCGAGGCGCTCGACGAGCGCCACGTGCATCTCCGTGATCACCTCGGCGATCCGCTCGAACGGCGCAGAGCTCCAGACCTGGGCGTGTTTCTCCGTCAGCTCCTCAAAGGCCACCTTCCGCTCCTTCCGTCATCGGTGAGCTGCGAGTATCCGCCGGTGCGGACGGCCGGTCAACGCCGTGCTCCGGCCGCCGCCCGTTGCACTCGCTCGCACAGGCTCCGTGGTTTTCGCCGACCGCCGTTCCACTCGATCCCGTCGGCAAGGAGCTGACGCCCGAGGCGAAGGGCACCTGCCGCGCGGGCCTTCGGCCGTCTCAGGCGTCGACGACGAAGACGGGCGTCCCGATCGAGACGTGGTCGAAGAGCCACTCCGCGTCCGGGATGCGCATGCGGATGCAGCCGTGCGAGGCCGAGTAGCCGATCGAGGTGGCGTCCGGCGTGCCGTGCATGCCGACGCCGGCGGCGTCGAGCCCAATCCAGCGCGTCCCGAGCGGGTTCCCCGGCCCCGGCGGGATCGGCTTCAGTCCCTGCGCCCAGAGCGAGTCGGGAGGCCGCCACCACGGGTCACGCTGCTTGTCGACGACGTGCCAGTCGCCGAGCGGCGTCGGGTAGATCGCCTGGCCAGTCGCCACCTGGAAGGTGCGCCACGGCCGCTCGCCGTCGTAGAGGTGCATCACGTTCGAGGCGCGGTAGATGACGACGACGGAGCCGAAGCTCGCAGCGGTGAGCGTCGGCGCGACCGTGCGGGCGGCCGGCTGCAGCACGGCCGGACGGCGCGCCAGCGCGAGCGCGCCCATGATCCGCTCGACCGTCCGCTGCTCGTTCAGCGCGAGCCCCGGCGTGCCCGGCTCGATCACCGGCTGCAGGCCGCGCAACGACACCGTCGCGTCCGTCGGCGCGATCGACAGGTTCGCGTCGAGCGCCCGCGCGTACTTCCGGATGCGCGCCTCGTCGACGGTCACCCGCAGCGAGAGGTGGTCGCCGGGCGCCGCCTTCAGCACCTCCTGCACGGCGTTGTCCGGGTCGACGCTCGCGCCGAGCGCGGCCGGGCGGACGCTCCAGCGCTTGCCGTGGAAGACGAAGCGCAGCGGGCGGTTGTACCACCACGCGATCGCGTTCCGGGCGCGCTCGGAGCTGAGCCCGCCCAGCGTGACCCCGCCGATCGCGACCCCGGGCCGGACTGTGGCGGTGCGCTGAGCGCTCGGCGCCGCGGCTCCGCACGCGACGCCCGCCAACGCGACGAACAGCACGAACCGCTTCACGTGCAGGATCTTAGGGGCGTGAAGAGCGGAACGGTAGGCTCGGCTGCGTGACGAAGCAGCTCTGGGCGCCGTGGCGGCTCGAGTACATCAAGCAGGCCGACGAGCAGCCCGGCTGCGTCTTCTGCGACGCGGCCGCCGGAGACGACGAGGAGCGGCTCCTCGTGCACCGGGGCAAGGACGCGTTCGTCCTGCTGAACAAGTTTCCGTACTCGTCCGGGCACCTGATGGTCGCGCCGTTCCGGCACGTCGGCGACTTCGCCGAGCTGGCCGGCGACGAGGCGCTGGAGATCCACCGGCTCGCGACACACGGGCTCGCGGCGCTGCGCTCGGTCTACGGGCCGGAAGGGTTCAACCTCGGCTGGAACCTCGGGCGCGTCGCCGGCGCGGGCGTCGTCGACCACATCCACCTCCACGTCGTTCCCCGCTGGGCCGGCGACACGAACTTCATGCCCGTGCTCGCCGATGTGAAGGTGCTCCCGGAGCACCTGCTCGACTCGCGCCGGCGGCTCGCCGAGGCGTGGCCTAGCTGACGAAGCCGGCCACGGCGTCGATCGTGCGCTCGATCTCCCCGTCCCCGTGCGCCGTCGAGAGGAAGATCGCCTCGTTCTGGCTCGGAGCGAGGTAGATCCCGCGCTCGAGCAGGTGGCGGAAGAGGCCGGGGTAGTCGTCGACGAAGAGCGTCGCCATCGCGCCGACGCGCTCGAAGCGGCCGTACCGCGCCAGCGCATCCAGGCGGCGGCCCTTCGCCTCGAGCTCCTCGTACACCGCCGGTGTCAGACGCCTCAAGACCGACAGACCCGCCGCGGTCGCGAGCGGGTTCCCCGACAGCGTCCCGGCCTGGTAGACGTCGCCGGCCGGCGCCAGGCGCTCCATCAGCTCGGCACGCCCGCCGAACGCCGCGAGCGGCAGGCCGCCGCCGACGATCTTGCCGAGCACGGTCAGGTCGGGCAGCACGCCGTAGCGCTCCTGCGCCCCCCCGCGGGCGACCCGGAAGCCGGTGATCACCTCGTCGAAGACGAGCAGCGCGCCGCTCTCGTCGCACAGCCGCCGCAGCCCTTCGAGGAAGTCCTCCGGCGGGGCGACGACGCCCATGTTCCCCGCCACGGGCTCGACGAAGACGCAGGCGGCGCCGTCGACCGCCCGCTCGACCGCCTCGAGGTCGCCGTACTCGACCACGCGTCCCTCCCCGCGTGCGTCGATCCCGAGCGTCCGCACGCCCGAGCCTGCCTCCGAGAGAAACGGGTCGGCGTGCCCGTGGTAGTTGCCGCGGAAGCGGACGAAGGGCTCGCGGCCGGTCGCCGCGCGCGCGAGCCGGAGCGCGGTCATCGCGGCCTCGGTCCCCGACGAGACGAGCCGCACCAGCTCCACCGACGGCACCGCGGCGACGATCTCCTCGGCGAGCAGCACCTCCCGCTCGGTCGCCGTCCCGAAGCTCGTGCCCTCGCGCGCGGCCGTGACCACGGCCTCGACGGTCTCGGGATCGGCATGGCCGAAGATCAGCGGCCCCCACGACATCACCCAGTCGACGTAGCGGCGGCCCTCGACGTCCTCCAGGTAGGCGCCTTCGCCGCGCGCGGCGAAGAGCGGCTCTTCCAGGCCGACGGCCTGCATCGCCCTCACCGGCGAGTTGACGCCGCCGGGGATCACCTTCAGCGCGCGTTCGTAGAGCGTCACTCGTCGCGCAGGGCGAAGAGGTCGCGCAGCGGCTCGGAGCCGGTCTCCTTCGCGCGCACGGTGGGCGCGTGCAGGAGCTTGTTCACGATCTGCGTCGTCAGCGTCTCGACCGTCTCGCGCTCGCGCGGCGAGAGCTGCGCCAGCCGCGAGCCCGCGCGCGCCAGCTCCTCGGAGCGGATCTCCTCGGCCCGCGCACGCAGGTCACGGATGGCGTCCACCGCGTCGCGCGAGCGGCGCCACTCCGCGAACCGTGCCGCCTCCTCCGCCACGATCGCCTCGGCCTCGCGCACCTCGTCCTCCCGGCCGACCATTCCCTCGCCTAGGGCGTCGATGTCGAACAGGGTGCAGCCCTCGAGCTCGCCGATCGCCGCGTCGAGGTCGCGCGGGACGGCGACGTCCACGAGCACGAGCGGCTTCTCGCGCGGCCGCACCGCCTCGGCGTGGAGGATCGGGTACGGGCAGCGCGTCGCGGAGATGACCAGGTCGGCCTCGGGCAGCTCGACCGCGACCGCGTCGAAGGCAGCCGCGCGCCCGCCGACGCGCTCCGCGAGCTCCTGGGCGCTCTCGAGCGTCCGGCTCGAGACCACGACCTCGGCCCCGCGCGCGCGCAGATCTCTGGCCGCGAGCTCGCTCATCTTGCCGGCGCCGAAGAGCAGCGCGCGCCGGCCCTCGACGCCCGCGAGCTCGCGTGCCGCCAGCTCGACCGCCGACGCGGCGACCGACTCAGGCAGCTCGTGCAGCTTCGCCTCCGTGCGCACGCGCTTGCCCGCGCGCAGGGCGTCCTCGAACAGCCGGTTCAGCAGCGCGCCGGTGGCGCCGCGCGTCCGCGCCGCCTCGTACGCCTCGCGCACCTGGCCGAGGATCTGCGACTCGCCCGGCACGAGCGAGTCGAGGCCGGCAGCGACGCGGAAGAGATGCGTCACCGCCTCGCCCTCGTCCCAGCGCGCCAGCAGCGCCCCGAGGTCGAGGCCCGAGCACCGCTCGAGCTGCTCGCGCACCCGCTCCGGGTCGCCGGCGGCGAGGTAGACCTCCGTGCGGTTGCACGTCGAGAGCACGACCGCCTCGCCGAGCTCGGCCGCGAGCTCGCCGGCGTGTCCGTCGGCCAGGTACAGCCGCTCGCGCACCTCCAGCGGCGCGTGGTGATGCGAGACGCCGACGGCGAGCAAACGCGTGGAATCGGAGGTGGCCGCGGGCACTTGACCGCAGGCGATGCTACCTGGGGAGATACTGCGCAGCCGAGGGAGGATGAGCAGGCCGCCACGCATCGACGGGGTCGCGACGAGCACGACCGGCCTCGTCGGCCGCGCGCTGCGGGGGCCGGCGGACGAGCCGGTGCTCGTCACGAGCCTCGCCGAGTACGAGCGCGTGTTCGGCGGACCGCAGGCGGGCCACGACCTCCTGGTCGGCGCGCAGCTCTACTTCGGGAACGGCGGGCGCCGTGCCTGGGCAGTTCGGCCGGGCGGCCAGAGCCGGGCCGCGATCCGGCAGGCGCTCGCGGCGCTCGACACGGTCGACGACCTCGGCCTCCTCTGCCTGCCCGGGCTCTCCGGCGGTCAGACGCTCGCCGCCGCCGCGGCCTACGCACGCTCGCGGCGCGCCTTCCTCGTCGCCGAGCCGGCCGGCACGAAGGCGGCGACCGTTGCGGCCGCCGGAGCGATCGCGGCCGCGGCCCGCGGACATGCAGCCATCTGGTTCCCGCGACTCGAGGTTCCCGACCCGCTGCAGCCGGCCGCGCGGGTGAGGTTCGGGTCGTCGGCTGCGATCGCCGGCCTGCTCGCGCGGACCGACCTCGAGCGCGGCGTGTGGGCGTTCCCGGCGGGCGCGCTCCGCCGAACCACGGGGCCGGCGTCCGCGATCGACGCGCACGGCGCCGCGCTGCTCCGTCGAGACGGGGTGAACGCGATCCGCCGGGTGCAGGGGCAGGGGATCGTGCCGTGGGGCGTGCGGACCGTCGGCCGCGGGCGGGACTCGGACGAGGAGTGGAGGTACGTCCCGGTGCGGAGAACCGCGCTCTACCTCGAGGAGAGCATCGACCGCGGTCTCGCCTGGGCCGCCTTCGAGCCGAACGACGAGCCCACCTGGACGCGGATCCGGGCGACCGTCGCCGCCTTCCTCGAGGAGACGTTCCAGACCGGCGCCTTCGCCGGCCGCACGCCCGAGGAGTCGTACTTCGTGCGCTGCGGGCTCGAGACGACGACGCAGCGCGAGATCGAGAACGGCGTGGTCGTCGTCGAGGTCGGCTTCGCACCGCTGCGACCCGCCGAGTTCGTCGCCTTCCGGATCCGGCACCGGTTGGCCTGAGGGCCGTTTCCGCTCGCGAGTCGAGGGCATAGGCCCGACCGATGAGCGACCCGGGACTCGACCTGCACGAGTGGGAGACCCGCTGGACGGACCTCCAGGACCAGGCGGCGGACGGGCCGGACGAGGCGCTGCCCGAGCTCGTCCGGCTCGTCGAGGAGATGCTCCTCGAGCGCGGGTTCGACCTCGAGAACCCGGTCGTCGAGGAGGGCGAGGATCCCGACCTCGTGCGCGACTTCCTCGCCGCACGAGAGATCGCCCGCGCCGCGGAGACGGAGGAGCTCGAGGCGGAGGACGTCCAGACGGCGCTGGACGACCTCGCCGAGATCCACGACTACCTGGTCGAGGAGCGCCCCGGCCCGTAGGCGAGCGCCCGGATCGCCGGCAAACCGGCGAGCCGGGATGTCGGCAGCAGGTCCATCCCGTCCGGCGTGTCGAGGTATCCCGGGGCCACGCCCTTCACGTCGGTGTGGCCGTACTGCCACACGATCCGCCGCGTGGCGAGGCTGACGAACACGACGCGGTCGCGGTAGTCGTCGTTGATCGCGATCAGGCCGTTCCGGAGCGGGAGCGCGAGCGACGGGTGGTCGAGCATGCCGGGCCCCGACGAGGGGCCGTACCGCCAGAGGACGCGCCCGCGGGTGTTCACGATCAGCGCGCGTCCCGGGCGGCTGTAGTCGGCGAGCAGGATCCGGCCGCCGCCGAGCCACTGCGGGTCCGACGGGTACGACACCGGCGCGCGGAAGTCCCAGAGCAGGCGCCCGGTCGGGCCGATGCCGTCGATCCACGAGCCCTGGATCTCGCTGACGAGGAAGCGTCCGCCCGGAATCGGCGTTGCGCCGTTGACGGCGCCGAAGCTGCGCGGCGGGTCGTGCACGCAGCCGCCGGTGCGCCCGAACTGGCGCACGACCCGGTGGGCACGCGAGATGAGCAGGACCCGGCAGTTGTACGCGTCCGCGACGCTGCGGAGCCCGTTCGGCAGCAGGTACGCGTCGTCCGGCGTGTTCAGGTACCCGGGCGCGGAGCCACGGACGTTCGCGTGGCCGTACCGCCACAGCACCCGCCCGCCGGGGAACGAGACGACCTGCAGCGTGTGCTGGTCCTCCTGGTTGCTGATGATCGTGTGGAACTGCGGCCCGAAGAACGCGTCGTCGTCGAACCGGAAGGGGAAGCGCGGATGCAGGTTGCGCCTCGGGTAGCGCCAGATGATCCGCTTCTTCCCGTCGACGAGCAGGACCCGGTCGTTCCCGCGGTCGGCGATCAGCAGGTAGCCGGGAACCGGGGCGGGCGGCACTGGCAGCGGCCGGGTCGTGCGCGCCGGACGCGCGGGGGTGGCGCGGGCCGTCGTGGCCGCTGCGTCGTCGCTGCCGAGCGCGTCGATCGCGGCGCCCACTCCCCCGGCGCTCGCGAGCGCGACCACGACGGCGACCCACGCCACGCGGCGCCTGCGCCGTCGCCGCGCGTTGGCCGCCCTGCGCCGCCGGAGCTCCACCGTGTCAGGCATCCGCACGCTTCGGGACGTCGATGAACGACGCGCCGTCCCGCGTCAGGTGGGTGCGGCGGTCGAAGCGGAAGTGCTGCCTCGCGCCCGGGAAGTTGTACTCGGCGACGTCGAAGGTGCCGTCGCCGTGGAGCCGCGTGACGTAGGCGACGTGGCCGAACGGGCGGTCGAGCTTCGGCCACACGGCGACCGCGCCGACGCGCGGGGTCGAGGCAACCCGGAACCCCTTTCGGCGCGCGACGTTCGGCCAGTTCCAGGCGTCCATCGAGCCGCGAACGAACCAGCCGGTGCGCTGACGGTTCGCGTGCAGCGCCCACGCCACGTAGGAGGTGCAGTTGCAGGCGTACATGCCCCAGCGGTCGACGACCTCCTCCTCCCCGGCCTGCGGGCACCGCGTCGCGTACGGGTAGCCGCCGATCACCGGCCCGCGAGCCTCCGCCCCGGCGGCGCAGATACCGACGGCGACCACGAGCGCGACGCAGACGGGCAGCCGACGGGCTGTCGAGAGGAACGAGGGGCGGCACGACGGCACCGGCCGCGACAGGGTAGCGGCAGCCGCGGCGGGCTAGACGCCCCACCAGAAGCTCGCCGCGATCACGACGTAGAGCCCGATCAGGATCGCCCCCTCCTCCCACCGGCTCTCGCCGTCGTACACCACGAGCGCCGTCACCGCCGCGGACAGGAGCAAGGCGATCGCGAGCAGCGTCGGGAAGACGAGCGTCAACGTGGTCGAGAAGAACAGGCTCGCGAAGACGAGCACGGGCGTGAGCAGCAACGCGACCTGCAGCGCCGAGTTGACGATCACGGAGATTGCGAAGTCCGGCTGGTTGCGCGCGGCGAGCCGGACGCCGACCACGTTCTCGACCGCGTTCCCGGCGATCGCGACGACGACGAGGCCGGCGAAGGCCTGGCTCATGTGCATGGCCTCCGTCGCCGGCTTCAGCGCCGAGACGAACCAGTCGCTCGTGAAGGCGGCGGCGGTCGCGGCGGCGCCGAGGGCGGCGACGGTGGTCGTCAACGACCAGCGCGGTCGCGCGACCTCCTCGTCGTCACCGCCCAGAAACCCCGGCAGCGTCACCACGAAGAGGACGATCAGGACGCCCGCGCAGACGTCGCTGAGCGTCCGCCCGTGCGGCGCGGCCGGCGTGTGGAACGCGTGCGCCAGCGACGGCATCGACAGGATCGCCGCCGCGAGCACGGTGAGGGTCGCGATCAGCCGGGCGCGCGGCGAGTCGAAGCGCTGGACGCCGTTGCGCAGCCCGCCGACGAGGAACGCGATCCCGAGCACGAGCACGCCGTTCGCGATCACCGAGCCGACGAGCGCCGCCTGGACGACGCTCACCAGCCCCGCGTTGAGGGCGAACAGCGAGATGAAGAGCTCGGGCAGGTTCCCGAGGCCCGACTGGATGACGCCGGCCGCCGAAGAGCCCACCCGGCCGCCGAGCTGGTCGGTCGCGAGGCCGACGAGGTGCGCGAGCAGGGCGATCGCCGCCGCCGCGACGAGGAACGCGACCACGTCGTTGGCGTGAAGGTAGTGCGCCAGTCCCGCTGCGACGACCAGCGCCGCGGCGAGCCCCGCCAGCCTCCACTCCCCGCGGCTCACGGCCGGATGATGTCGCACCGACGGCGCGCGTCGATCCGTAGTTCCGAGCGCCGCTATCAGCCATTCCCCCGATTGCGGGCGGCACGCGTCGCGCTACGCCTACGGCACGCCCCCGAGGAAGGAGACACCGATGGACGAGCAGACGCACGACAACCTGATCACGGCGCTGCACGGCGAGGCCTTCGCCTACGCGCGCTACCGACTCTTCGCGGCCCAGGCTCGCGAGGAGGGCGACCTCGACCTGGCGGAGATGCTGGAGGGACTTGCCGCCGTCGAGCTGAACGAGCACTTCGCGGAGCTCGCGGAGCTGGCGGGGCTCGTCGGCGGCGACCTCGAGAACCTCGAGCTCGCGCTGCGGGACGAGAACCTGGAGGTCGAGGAGACCTACCCGTCGTTCGCGAACCAGGCTCGCGCAGCGGGCGAGCTCGCCGCGGCCGAGCGCTTCGACGAGATCCGCGCGGACGAGCTCGAGCATGCCCGCACGCTCGAGACGGCGCTCGAGCGGCTCGTGGTCCCCGTGTGACGCAGGATCCCGACCGGCCGCGGGGCGGCTCGCGGCTTCCCCTGGCGCTCTTCGCCGGGGCGTCGGCGCTCGTCGCGCTCCACTCCGCGATCGACGACTTCGTCGCGCCCGAGCCCGGAACCGGGCCCGGCGACCATCTGCTCCGGGGCCGGGTGACACTGGCCCTGCTGCTCGCCGGGGTTGCCCTCTTCTCGCTGCTCAAGCCGGGCGGCAAGGCGGCCCTCGCCGCCGTGCTCGGCGCCCTCTCACTGGAGGCGACCGCGCTCGCGGTTGCCGATGCCAGGGCCGGCGGGCCACGCGGCGAGGACTGGACCGGGTTCGTGCTCGGACCGGTCGGGCTCGCCCTGCTCGTGCTCGCCGCCGGGCTGCTCTGGCGCTCGCGCAGGCCGGGCCGGTGGCGCTGGATCCGCCGCGCCGGGATCGCGCTCGCAGGCACGGTGGCGGTGTACTGGCTCGTCCTCCCCGTCGCGGTCGCGCTCCTCGCCACGCACCGGCCGCGGGCCACGGTCGAGCCGGCCGCCCTCGGCCGTCCCTACGAGCAGGTGGCGCTCCGGACGAGCGACGGGCTGCGGCTCGAGGCGTGGTACGTCCGCTCGCGCAACGGCGCGGCCGTCGTCTCCTACCCGACGCGCGCCGGCAAGCTGCAGCAGGCGCGGATGCTCGTCCGTCACGGCTACGGCGTGCTTCTGGTCGACGCCCGCGGCTACGACGGCAGCGAGGGCGATCCGAACGTGTTCGGCTGGGACGGCGCCAAGGACATCGACGCGGCGGTCGCGTGGCTGCGCCGTCAGCGCGACGTCGAGCCGGGCCGCATCGGCGGGATCGGCTTCTCGGTCGGCGGCGAGATGATGCTGCAAGCCGCCGCGGAGAACCCGCAGCTCCACGCGGTCGTCTCCGACGGCGCCGGGGCGCGCTCGGTACGCGAGGACGTCCTCCGCGGACCGCGCGGCTGGTTCTCGCTGCCCGAGAACGCCGTGCAGACGGCCGCGGTCTCGGTGTTGAGCGGCACGCCTCCGCCGCCGCCGCTGCAGGAGCTGGTCACGCGAATCTCGCCGCGGCACCTCTTCCTGATCTGGGCCGGCCGGAGCACGGCCGGCGAGGAGCTGAACGCGGACTACTTCCGCGCCGCCCGCTCCCCGAAGGCCCTCTGGAAGATCGATGACGCGGGCCACGTCGGCGGCTTCGACGCACATCCGCGGGACTACGAGCGGCGCGTGGTGGGCTTCTTCGACCGCGCCCTCGGAACCGCCTGAGTCAGACGAGGTCGGCGAGCACGGTCGCGCCGAACGCCGCCGCCAGCACCACGCACGACGCGGTCCCGAGGGCCAGCACGGTGCGACGGCGGGCGACGTCGGACGAGAAGGGCGCCAGGAAGAGGGCGCTCGCGAGGCCGAACGCGATCCCGGCCGCGGCCTCCACGCCGTGGAACGCGATCCCCGTCGTCAGGGCGGTGGTGGCCCCGACACCGTGTGCCCGCAGCGCCATCGCCACCGCCCCGGTCGTGAGGCCGACGCTCCCGGGCGTCAGCGGCATCAGCCCGCTCAGGTCGAGCGCGGGGACGACGAGCAGCGCGGCCAGCAGCGGCGAGCCGACGCCGAGCGCAGCCGCGATCGACGCGGCGGCTCCGAGGCGCGCGGCGGTCGCGAGGGCGATCCACCCGAGGATCCGCAGCCCGTGGCGCGGCTCGCGCCCCAGCGTTCCGAACGCGTCGAGCACGTGCGCCAGCCGCGAGCGGGCGGTGCGATTGCGCCTCCTGGCCGCCGTGAGGCCGGCGGCGCCGGTCAGCACGAGCAGGACGAGCACGGGCCAGAGGGGCAGCGCCCCCGCGATCGCGCCCGCGACGATCAGCACAGCGAGCATCAGCGCCCGCGCCGCGCCGATGACGCCGAAGGAGCCGCCGGTCTGCCACAGCCGCCCGTCCCCCTCGAGCACCCTCGAGAAGAGCGTCAGCCGCGCGAGGTCGCCGAGCCGTGCGGGCGCGAACGAGTTGACCAGCGAGCCGATCCCGTAACGCGCCCCCGCGTCGAGCCAGCCGACGCGGCCGCCGACGAGCCCGATCGCGGAACGCCACGCCGCCGCCGTGCCGGCCAGCGACCCGACGAAGCAGACGGCCGCGAGCCACAGCCAGACCGGCCGGGCGCCCGACAGCCCGGCGAGCGCGCGACGCACCTCGGAGCCGAGCAACTGGGGCACGAACGCGACCACCAGGAGCGCGAGCGTCAGCGCGGAGCCGGCGAGGAGGAGCGGGCGCAGTCGCATCACCTCTACTTGGACGTGGGTGCGCCCGGCTTGTTGACGGGGAATCCACTGAGACCGCTCCGGTGCTTTCGCGGATGCGGGTCAGGCGTGCCGGCTCAAGGCGTCTTCCCGGCCAGGATCTGCGCGAGCACCGGCGCGTCGATGTTCCCGCCGGAAACGACGCAGACGACCTGCTCCGAGCCGCGATCGGCTTCGAGCGCGGCCGCCAGCGCGAGCGCACCCGCGCCCTCGGCGACGACGCGCGCGCGGGACGCGAGCAGGCGCACGGCTGCTGCCGTCGCGTCGAGCGAGACCGGGCGCGCGCCGTCCAGCAGACCGTTGGCCAGCGACCACATCGCCGGCAGGACCTGGGGCGCGCCCGACCCGTCGACGAACGACGCGCGGTAGTCGACCGGGCGCGGCTCCCCGTGCGCGAAGGCGGCCGTCAGGGCCGCTCCAGTCTCCGGCTCGACCGCCCACACCTCCGTCGCCGGCCGCAGCGCCTTCACCGCGCTCGCGATGCCGACGCTCAGCCCGCCGCCGCCGAACGGCACCAGCACGCGATCCACGTCCGGCAGGTCCTCGACGATCTCGAGGCCGATCGTCCCGTTCCCGGCCATCACGCGCTCGTCCTGCACCGGATGGACGAACACGCCCGGCGCTTCCGGGAACGCCGACTCGGCGATCGCCTGCCACCAGCGCTCGTACGGCACCTTCAGGACGTCGCCGCCGAGCCGCCCGATCGCCGCGAGCTTCGTCTCGGCCGCGGTCTCCGGCACGACGACCGTGCAGGGCACGGCGAGCTCCCGTGCGGCCCAGGCCACGCCCTGCCCCATGTTCCCGGCGCTCGCGGTCACGACCCCCGCCCGCAGCTCGCCCGGCTCGACCTGCAGGACGGCGTTCAGCGCGCCGCGGAGCTTGAACGAGCCGATCGGCTGGAGGTTCTCGAGCTTGAGGTAGATCTCGCTCTCGCCGTCCGTCTCGAGGCGGACGAGCGGCGTGCACAGGACCCGTCCCGAGATCCGCTCGCGCGCCGCCCGGATGTCGTCGAGCGGGATCACCAGGGGACAGCCGCCCCGCGGCCGGTCTCACGCGCCCGCGCGTACACGAGCTCGGCGGCGGCGAGGTCCTCGGCGGCCAGGCCGAGCGACTTGAAGACGGTGAGCTCGTCGGCCGAGAGTCGCCCGTCGCGCGCGCCGGTCAGGACCTCCCCGAGCTCGGCCCGGATGTGGTCGGGCCCGATTCCCGCCTCGCGGACGGCGAAGAGGTAGTCGCCGCCCTCGTTGACCATCGACTCGCGGGCGTCGGCGAACAGCGCCGCGGCCGCGACGGTGTCCGCGTCGAGCTCCCGGGCGGTCGGGATCGACGAGCCGACCGCGTTCACGTGGGCGCCGGGCGCGAGCCACTCGCGGGCGACGATCGGCTCACGGGCCGACGTCGCCGTCACGACCACGTCGGCGCCGCGGACGGCCTCCTTGGCGCTCGCGACGGCCTCGACCGGAAACGGCGCCGTGGCCTCGGCCGCGAAGGCGCGCGCGTGCTCGGCCGTCCTGCTCCAGACACGCGCCCGCGTGAACGGCCGGACGCTCGCCATCGCCCGCAGGTGCGAGCGAGCCTGGACGCCGGAGCCGAGGATCGCGAGCTCCCTCGCTTCCTCGCGCGCGAGCAGACGCGTCGCGACGGCAGAGACGGCCGCGGTCCGGATCTCCGTCACGGCGGAGGCGTCGACGAGCGCGCGCGGGGCGCCGGTCTCGCCGTCGAAGAGCAGCACGCCGCCCTGGTGCGCGTCCATCCCGCGCGCGGGGTTGCCGGGGAAGATGCACACGACCTTGATCCCGTATGCCGGGTCGGGCCGGGAGCGGTGGGCCGGCATCAGCCCCATCAGGCTCGGCTCGTCCGGCGGCCTGACGACGAACCGCAGCGGCTGCCAGACCGCGCCTCGCGCGAGGTCGGCCAGCACGCCGGCCATCAGCTCGATGCAGTCCCCCAGCGGGAGCAGCTGCTCGACGTCGTCGTGCGCGAGGACGAGCAGCTCGCTCATGCGAAGAGCCCCGTCAGCCCGTCACGCTCTTCCGGCGTGAGCCGCACGTCGGCTGCCGCCAGGGCCGAAGCCAGCTGCTCCCGCCGCCTCGGGCCGACGACGACCGCGGTCACGCCCGGATGCGCCAGCACCCACGCGACGGCCAGCGTCGCCGGCTCGACGCCTCGCGCCGCCGCGGCGCCCGCGAAGGCGTCGATCGCGGCGAAGGTCTCGCCCGTTTCCAGGTCGCGATACGGATCCGGGCGCAGCGTCATCCGCGAGCCGGCCGGATACCCGCCGTCGCGGCCGTACTTGCCCGTCAGCCACCCGCCCGCGAGCGGGCTGAACGGCGTGAAGCCCAGCCCTTCGCCCTCGCACAGCGGAAGCACGTCGCCCTCGGCACGACGCCGGAGCAGGCTGTACTCGTTCTGCACCCACTCGAACCGGGCGAGCCCCAGCCGCTCGCTCGTCTCGAGCGCCTCCTCGAGCTGCCGCGCGTCGAGGTTGCTCGCGCCGATCGCCCGCACCTTCCCCGACCGGACGAGCTCGTCGAGGGCGCGCAGCGTCTCCTCGATCGGCGTCTCCGGGTCGGGCTCGTGCGTGAGGTACATGTCGACGGCGTCGACGCCGAGCCTGGAGAGGCTGCCTTCGAGCTCGCGCATGATTCGCGTGTACGACAGCCCGCGGTCGGCGGGGTCGCCGCTGACCGACCAGTAGACCTTCGTGCTCAGCACGACCGGCGCCTCCCGCGCCGCGCGCCACTCGCCGACCCAGCGCTCGCTGCGCCCGCCGCCGTAGGACGCGGCGGTGTCGAAGAACGTCACTCCCGCCGCCCAGGCCGCGTCCATCAGCTCGAACGCCTGCTCGCGCGTCTCCCCGGCGCCGAACAGCTCCGGGGCCGAGCCGATGCCACCGAAGTTGCCGCAGCCGAGGCCGATTCGCGAGAGCTCGAGCCGCGTGCGTCCGAGGCGCCGGCGCTCCATCCCGCGGAGCCTACTGCCGCCGCGGTCTATGCTCAGCGGGTGGAGCCGGAGGCCGAGGACTTCTCGCAGCCCGTCCTGGACGGGCCGGGCGCGAGCGACTACGAGCGCTACCTGCGCACCGACGAGCTGCTCGCCCTGCAGAAGCGCCCCGAGGAGCAGGTCGATCGCGACGAGCTGCTCTTCCAGACCGTGCACCAGGCCTCCGAGCTGTGGCTGAAGCTCGCCTGGACGGAGGCCGAGGAGGCAACCCGCCTGCTCGAGCGGGGCGAGCTGGAGGCGGCCGAGCGCCTCTTGCGCCGCGCCCACCTCTGCCTCGACTACGTCCTCGCCCAGCTGGAGATGCTGGAGGCGCTCTCGCCCTGGGAGTACCAGGCGATCCGCAAGGTGCTCGGGCACGGCAGCGGCTTCGACTCGCCCGGCTTCCGCGAGATCCGGCGGGTGACGCCGCCGCTCGGGCAGGCCTTCTCCGCGCGTCTGCGCGAGGCCGGCCTGAACGTGGTCGAGCTCTACCGCCGGGGGCGGGAGCACGAGGACCTCTACCAGCTCGCCGAGCTGCTCATCGGCTGGGACGAGCGAATCGCGCTCTGGCGCATGCGCCACTACCTGGTGGTCGCGCGGGTGATCGGCGACAGCGTCGTCGGCACGCAGGGGACGCCGGTCGAACTGCTCGGCAGCCTGATCAAGCAGCGCTTCTACCCCGAGCTCTGGCAGGCACGGAACCGGCTCACCGACCTGGCCAACGAGGAGGGCTGATGGTCTTCGACGAGCTCAAGGAGCGCCAGGCGCAGATCTGGGGCTCGGCGCCGTTCGAGCGCGTCGCCGCGGACATCGCCGTCCTCCACGACCACCTCGTCGCCGAGCTGGCGCCGAGGCCGGGCGAGCGCTGGCTCGACGTCGGCACCGGCACGGGGGCCGTGGCCGTCCGCGCAGCGCGGGCCGGAGCGGAGGTCTTCGCCTCCGACCTCGCGCCGGCGCTGATCCAGACCGCGAGGAGCCTCGCCGCGGCGGACAAGCTCGCGATCGAGTTCGACGTGGCGGACGTCGAGGAACTGCCCTACGGGGACGCGAGCTTCGACGTGGTCAGCTCGGCGGTCGGCGCCATGTTCGCGCCGAACCACGAGCGGACGGCCTCCGAGCTCGCGCGCGTGACGCGGCCGGGCGGACGGCTCGGGCTGGTGACGTGGAACCCGGCCGGCGGCGTCGGTGACTTCTTCCGGCTGCTCTCCGGCTAC
>DATIER010000065.1:0-6306 GCA_035455605.1 Gaiellaceae bacterium | reverse complement strand
GGCGATGCTCGAGCCGGTGCAGGTCGGCGGCGTCACCGTCTCGCGCGCGACGCTGCACAACGAGGAGGACATCAACCGCAAGGACATCCGCGAGGGCGACCGCGTGATCGTCCAGCGGGCGGGCGACGTGATCCCGCAGATCGTCGGCCCTGCGGGCGAGCATCAGCCGGGCACGAAGCCGTTCAAGATGCCGAAGAAATGCCCGCTTTGCGGGGCAAACGTGGTCAAGCCCGAAGGCGAGGCGATGCACCGCTGCCCCAATCGGGCCTGCCCGTCGCGCGGCCTGGAGACGCTGATCAACTGGGTGCAGGGCCCGGCCGACATCGACGGCGTCGGCGAGCAGCTCATGCGCCGCCTGTGGGAGCTCGGCCTCGTGCGCTCGCTGCCGGACCTCTACCGGCTGACCAAGGAGCAGCTGCTCGAGCTCGACGGCTTCGCCGAGATCAGCGCGTCGAAGGCGATCGACGCGATCCAGGGCTCGAAGCGGACGCCCTTCTCGCGCGTGCTGCTGGGGCTGAACATCCCGGACGTCGGCTGGGTGACGGCGCAGAGCCTCGCGCGCCACTTCGGCTCGGTCGAGCAGCTCGCGGCGGCGACGCAGGAGGAGATCCAGGAGGTCGAGGGGATCGGGCCCGAGCGCGCGGAGGCGATCGCGGAGTGGTTCGCCGACGCGGAGAACATGCGGCTCGTCGGCGAGCTCGAGGAGCTCGGCCTGCGCTTCGAGGCCGGTCCCGAGGAGCGGCCGGTCGAGGGCCCGCTGACCGGTTCGACCTACGTGATCACCGGGACGCTGGAGGGCTTCAGCCGCGACGAGGCGCGCAAGGCGCTCGAGGCCCTTGGCGCGAAGGTCGCGGACTCGGTCTCGAAGAAGACGACCGGCGTGATCGCCGGCGAGAGCCCGGGCTCGAAGCTCGCCAAGGCCGAGCAGCTCGGCGTGCCGGTGCTCGACGACGCCGCCCTCGAGCGGCTACTGCGCGGCTAGCAGCGTCGCGAAGCGGTCCTGTGCCTTCCGGGCCCAGTACGAGGAGACCGGCCTGCCGTTCTGGAGCACCGAGAAGACGTAGCGCTTCTTGACGTAGCCGGAGAGCGCGGAGGCGAGCGACGTCGTGCCAGTCTTCGCCTGCACGTTCCCGCGGGCCGGCGGCGTCCGCATCCGGTCGTGCAGCGTGCCGCTGACGCCCGCGACCGGCAGGGCCGCGGTCAGGTAGGGCCGCACGTCGGGATCGTTCCATGCCGCCCGCAGCACGCCGGCGAGCGCCCGCGCCGTCAGCCGGTCGAGCGACGAGAGGCCCGAGCCGTCGACGAGCCGCACCCCGGCGAGCGGAACGCCGGAATCGGCCAGGGTCGAGCGCACGATCGCCGCGCCAGCGGCGCTCGTGCCGACCTGTGCGCCTTCCGCGCCGATCTGCTTGAGCAGCATCTCCGCCGTGAAGTTGTCGCTGACGCGGCCCATCCACGCGACGATCTGCGCGAGCGGCGGCGACTCGACGGCCGCGAGCTCGCTGTCGCTGTCGCGGCTCGTGCCGAGGCCGGCGCCGCCGACAGACACGCCGACCTGCCGGAGCGCGTTGCGGAACAGCAATGCCGCCGCCAGCGCCGGCCGGCCGGAGGTGCGGCCGTAGTAGCGGCCGCGGTCGACCGTGAGCGCCGACAGCGGCGGGCACTCGTTGACGTAGAACCACGACTTCCAACCCGCGCCGGTGCGTCTCGCGTCGAAGAACGACTCGTCGCCGAAGACGCCGCCGGTGACGCGACGGATGCCGAGGGCGCGCACCTGCCGGGCCAGCGCGAGCAGGCCGGCGGTCGAGAGCGTCGGGTCGCCGTGGCCGACGAGCAACAGGTTGCCGCGCCAGACGTCGCCGTCCTGGGCGCCGCGGCCGAGGACGTCCGTCTCGATCCGGAAGTCCTCGCCGAGCGTCACCAGCGCGGCGTACGCGATCGCGAGCTTCTCGTTCGAGGCCGGCGCGAGCGGCAGCCCGTCGTGCTCGGCGAACACCGTCTCGCCGGTCTCGAGGTCGATCGCCAGCGCGCCGGTCCGCGCCTGCGAGACGTGCGGCACCGCGAGGGCGCGCTCGAGTCCTTTCGCCAGCGGCGAATCGCCTGCGGCCGCGGGGGCGGCGGCGAGCAACGCGAGCGCAGCTGCGACGACCGGCAGACGGCGGCGGGCCATCCGGCCCATTCTTCGGAGTGCCCGTACGTCCGTCAAGGGTGGGCCTCACCATGCGGCAGGGATAGGCCGGGCGGCCCTTGTTTGCTGCGTTGGAACCGTCGGATAATCGGCTGGAGGCGCCCTGTGGCACCGAACGCGATCCCCGCACTGATCGAGCAGATCGACGAGCTGCTCGCCGAGCCGGCCCGAAGCGAAGAGCCGGCCAGCCTCGCGTACCTCGAGCGGACACTGACGGACGGGTACGCGTACGCGCTCGCCCTGGAGGCGGAGCGCTGGCGGCTCGAGCGGCGCATGTCCGAGCTCGCGGGCGAGCTGCACGACGGCAACCACGAGCTGAAGGCCAAGGAGCTGGCGCTGCTCTCCGATCGGCTGAGCAGCAACGCCCGGCTGCTCGCGCGGCTGCGGAACACGCTGACCGAGCTCCGCGCCCGCGCCACGGCCGCCCGCTCGGCCAGCTAGACGAGACCGCTGCGCACGGCGTAGACCGCGGCCTGGATGCGGTTCTCGATCTGCAGCTTCATCAGGATGTTGGAGATGTGGTTCTTGACCGTCTTCGGGCTGATGTGGAGCTGCGCGGCGATCATCGCGTTGTCGTTGCCGGCCGCGATCAGCTTCAGCACGTCGAGCTCGCGCTCGGACAGCTCGGCACGGATCGTGTCGGCGGCCTCGGGCGAGACGGCCGTCGCGCGGACCTGCTGCAGCACCTTGCCGGCGATCGCGGGGGAGACGAGCGACTCGCCGACCGACGCTGCGCCGATGCCGCGGATCAGGTCGTCGACCGACGCGTCCTTGAGCAGGTAGCCGCAGGCGCCGGCGAGGATCGCGTCGAGGACGTCGTCGTCCTGGTCCGAGATGGTCAGGACGAGCACGCGCGTCAGCGGCGCGAAACCGTGGATCTGGCGGATCGCCTCGATCCCGGTCATGCCGGGCATGTGCAGGTCCATCACGACCACCTCCGGCGCGAGCTCGCGCACGAGGCGGACGGCGTCGGCGCCCTGCGCGGCCTCGCCCGCGATCTGGATTCCGCGCTCCTCGAGCAGGTTGCGCAGCCCCGTCCGGAACAGGTCGTGGTCGTCCACGAGCAGCACGCGGACGTTGGCCGTCGTCCGCTCCTCCTCGGTCTGCACGGATTCGCTCAGCGCCACCACCCCCTTACGCGGGGAGATTCTAGTCAGCCAAGGGAGATCGTGACAGTGCGGCGGCCCCAGGCGCGCGCCTGGGCGGGCGTCGGGAACCAGAGGTCGATCGTCGCACCCTGGATCGCGCCGCCCGTGTCGGCGGCCACGCCGGTGCCGTAGCCGGGGATCGAGAGCCGCGTTCCGAGCGGGATCACGCTCGGGTCGACGGCGACCACGCCCCAGCCGGTGGGCGCGCCGGTCGCGGTGCGACCGCTCATCGAGTACCCGGTCGCCGTGACGGTCAGCGTGTGGCCGCCGGGGGCGAGGTCGGGCGGGGCCGTCGATGCCGCCGTCGTCGTCGACGTGGCCGCGATCTCCCGGGCCCTGGCCTCCACCGCGAGCGCCTGCTGCTGGTACGAGCCGATCGCCTGCGCGTTCAGCCGCTGCTGCGACCGCAGGCTGGCGAGGTAAGACGTCCGCTGCGCGTGCGCCTGCTGGAGGTCCGCCACCGACTGCGACGCCTGGTCGGCCAGTGCCTGCAGGTCGTGTTGCTTCGCGGCCAGCGTCCGGGTGAGCGAGTCCGCGGTCCGTTTCGCGGCGCGCGCCTGGCCGATGATCACGCGGTCCTGAGTCGCGATCCGGTCGAGCGAGTCCAGGTTGCCGAGCGCGTCCGCGACGGAGGAGGCGCCGAGCACGACCGCGAGCGGGTCGGTGTCGCCCTGCTCGTACATCAGCTGCAGGCGCGCGGCGAGCGAGCGCTGCTCGCTGCGGAGGTTGTGCCGTGCGACGTGCAGGCGCTCGCGTGCGGCCGTCAGGTCGGCCTTGACCTGCGCACTGCGGATCCGCAGCTCGACGAGGCGCGCCTGCTCGCGCGCGAGCCGCGAGTCGAGCGCGTACAGCTGGAGCACGACCCCCCGCGATCGGCTCGCGAGCGTCGCGTTCTGCTGCTGGAGCTGCGAGGCGTGGTCGCGGAGGCTCGAGGCGGAATCGGCCGAGAGGGCTGCCGGGACGAGGCCGAGGAGCACGAGCAGGCCCCCGAGGACCGCCGGCCAATACCGCAGCATGCGTAGCTCCCCCGGCACGACGCGGCACCGTACCACACGACCTTGTGCGGTCCCGCACGCCGAGGGACGTTTCACCCTTTTGGGTCATGGGAACGGTTTGCGGTCGTCCGGTCGCCCTGTTAGGGTGCCGTGCTTGTGACGACCCGGCCCCTCTCACGAGGGCGCCTGTCGAGCGGCCAGCCCCCCTTAGGCTCGACAAGACGTAAGGCGCCGGCACTAGTCATCGCTCTGGCCTCGGCCATCGCGTTGGCTGCTGCATCCTCCACCGCCACGGCAGATCCGACGGTGGCGTCGAAGGAAGCCGAGGCGCAGAGCGTGATGGGCCAGATCACGCAGCTGGATGCGAGCCTCGAGCGCGCGGTCGAGGCCTACAACCTCGCCAACGTCAAGCTCGCGCGCATCAGGCACGACCTCTCCGAGAACACCTCCGCGCTCACGATCGCGAAGAAGAGCCTCAAGCGCGCGCAGGGCCAGCTCTCGGCCCGGCTCGTCGACATCTACACCTCCGGCGACACCCAGGCGGGGCTCGCGGTGCTGCTCGGCGCCTCGAGCCTCGACGACGCGCTCGGGCAGATGGACGCGCAGTCGCGTGTGTCCGACCAGGACACGCTCGTGCTGGCCCAGGTGGCGAAGTTCCGCCGCGAGGTGCAGCACCGGCAGCGCTTCCTGCAGCACGCGCACGCTGAGCAGGTGCAGGTCGTCGCGCAGCGCAACGCGGCCCGCGCCTCGATCCAGTCGCAGCTCGGGCAGCGGAAGCAGCTGCTGGGCTCGATCCAGGGTGAGATCGCGCACCTGAAGGCCCAGGAGGCCGCTCGGCAGGCGGAGCTCAAGCGCGAGCTCGCGGCCCGGCTCGCCGCCCAGCAGGTGGCCTCGCAGCAGACGGCGCTCGCGCCGACCGTGCCCGTCGCGCCGCCGACCGCGAGCGCGCCGCCGGCCACGCCGCCCGTCGCCCCGCCGCCCACGCACGGCGGCGTCGTCGGGATCGCGATGCAGTACCTCGGCGTTCCGTACGTCTGGGGCGGCGCCTCCCCGTCGGGCTTCGACTGCTCCGGCCTCGTGATGTACGTCTTCGCGCAGGTCGGGATCTCGCTGCCGCACAGCTCCTACGCGCAGTACGGCATGGGCTCGCCGGTCTCGCGCAGTGACCTTCAGCCCGGCGACCTGGTCTTCTTCGACGGCCTCGGCCACGTCGGGATCTACGTCGGCGGCGGCAGCTTCATCCACGCGCCGCACACGGGCGACGTGGTCAAGATCTCCTCGCTCTCGGGCTGGTACGCGTCGACCTACGTCGGCGCTCGGCGGCTCTAAGGCGCCGCTTGCGGCGCCGACCAGGAGAGGCCGTCCGGCTTCGCCGGTGCGGCTCTAAGGTGCCGCTTGCGGCGCCGACCATGAGAGGCCGTGCCGGCTTCGCCGGTGCGGCCGTTTACCTGTAGAGCTGTTCGATCTCGGCGGCGAAGTGCTGCTCGACCACGCGGCGCTTGAGCTTCAGCGTCGGCGTCACCTCGCCTTCCTCGGGCGTGAAGTCGCGCGGCAGCACCCGGAAGCGCTTGATCTGCTCGAAGCGCGACAGCTCCGCGTTGACGCCGTCCACGATGGCCTGCACCTGCCGGTCGGCCTCGTCCGCGGCAATGCCGTTCGCGACCCCCGGGTCGAGCGTGATCAGCGCCGCCACGTAGGGCCGCCGGTCGCCGAGCACGAGCGCCTGTGACACGAGGGGCGCCGTCTTGAGCGCGTTCTCGAGGTTCGCCGGCGCCACGTTCTTGCCGCCGGCGGTGATCAGGATGTCCTTCTTGCGGTCGGTGATCGCGAGGAAGCCGTCGTCGTCAATCCGGGCGATGTCGCCGGTGCGGAGCCAGCCGTCGTCGCCGAGCACGGCTCGCGTCGCCTCCTCGTCGCGGTGGTAGCCGGCGAACACGGTCGGGCTCCGAATCAGGAGCTCGCCGTCGTCTGCCAG
>DATIER010000064.1:0-8542 GCA_035455605.1 Gaiellaceae bacterium | reverse complement strand
CGAGTCGAGGCCGTCGCCGATCGCCATGTTCGAGGCGGCGCAGGCCGTGCACTGCGAGCTCAGCGGCCCCTTCGTCCCGAGCTGCATCGACACCCAGGCCGCGCCCATGTTCGGGATGATCTCCGGGATCGAGAACGGGTTGACGCGGTCGGGGCCGCGCTCGAGCAGCTCGCTGTGGCAGTCCTGGAACGCCTTCAGGCCGCCGATGCCGGTCGCGACCGCCGCGCCGACGCGGTCGGCCTCCGACTCGATCGAGATGCCGGAGTCGGCCTCCGCCTGACGAGCCGCGGCGACGATCAGGTGCGCGAAGCGATCCATGCGCCGCGCCTGCTTGCGCTCGATGTACTCGGTCGGGTCGAACCCCGTCGCCTCGCACGCGAAGTGGACGGCGAAGCCGCTCGAGTCGAACTGCGTGATCTCTCCCGCGCCCGAACGGCCGGCGACGAGCGCCTCCCACGTCGACTCGACGTCGGTGCCGAGCGGGGTCACCGCACCGAGGCCGGTGATGACGACCCTGCGGCGTCCGTTGAGCGAGCTCCCGTTCTCCATCTACATTCCGAGTCCGCCGTCGACGAGGAGCACCTCGCCCGTGATGAAGGCGGCCTCGTCGGAGCAGAGGAAGCGTACCGCCCCCGCGACGTCCTCCGGCTCGCCCAGCCGGCCGAGCGGCGTGTTCGCGAGCATCGCCTGCTGTGCCTCCTCCGGGAGCACGTCCGTGAGCCTCGTGTTCACGTACCCGGGAGCGACGACGTTGGCACGCACGTTGCGGCTGCCGAGCTCGCGGGCGAGCGACTTGGTGAAGCCGATGATCCCGGCCTTCGAGGCGCCGTAGTTCGTCTGCCCCCAGTTGCCGTGCACGCCGACGATGCTGCTCACGTTCACGATCGAGCCGGCGCGCTTCTTCATCATCCCGCGCACCGCGGCGCGGCAGGTGTAGAAGACCGACGAGAGGTTGGTCTCGATCACGTCGCGCCAGTCGGCGTCCGGCATCCGCGCGAGCAGGCCGTCGCGCGTCAGGCCGGCGTTGTTGACGAGCACGTCGAGGTCGCCGGCTTCCTCGACCAGGCGCTTCGCCTCTTCGGGGTCGGAGACGTCCGCCTGGACTGCGCGGCCGCCGGCCTCGCGCGCGACGGCCTCGGCCTCCTCGGCGCCCGAGTGGTAGCCGACGGTGACGCCCGCGCCCGCACGCGCGAGCTCGAGCGCGATCGCGCGGCCTATGCCGCGCGAGCCGCCCGTCACCAGAGCCGTCTTTCCCTCGAGCGAGCAGAAGCTGCTCATCGGGTTCCCGGCCTTGCAGCGTGCAGCGGAGGGCCGAAGCCCCGGAGTCTGCGCGGGTTCTGTCTATGCAGAGTGGAGCGTCTCCCGCAGCTTCTCGAGCGACGCGAGGTCGCCGACCGGGATCGCCTTCACGCTCCTGTCGATCCTCTTCAGTAAACCGGTGAGGACGTTGCCCGGCCCGACCTCGACGAAGACCTTCACGCCCTGCCGCATCAACTCGCGCGCGGCCTGCGTGAACTTCACGGGAGCAGTCAGCTGCTCGACCAGCAGCGAGGCCATCCTCTGGGCGGGCTCCACCTTCGCGGTGACGGTCGACATGAACGGCGCGATCGGGTCGGAGAACTTCGCCTTGTCGAGCGCGGGGCGCAGGTGCTCGGCGGCACGCGCGACGAGCGGGCTGTGGAACGCACCCGAGACGCGGAGCTTGACCGTCCGCCGGGCGCCCTGGAGCTGGGCCTCCTCGCAGCACTCGTCCACCGACAGGCTCTGGCCCGAGATGACGATCTGGCCGGGGCAGTTGTAGTTCGCCGGCCACACGTTGGCGATGCGGGCGCAGAGCGCCTCGACCACCTCGTCCTCCAGGCCGAGGATGGCCGCCATCGAGCCGGGGTTCTCACGGGCCGCCTCGGCCATCGCGAGGCCGCGCTGGCGAACGAGCGAGATCGCGTCGTCGGTCGTCAGCGCCTGGGCGGCCGCGAGCGCGGCGAACTCGCCGACCGAGTGGCCGACGACGACGTCGGGCTCGAAGCCGTCGGCGCGGAGGGCGGCGAGCACGGCGAGGCTGGTCGCGACGAGCGCCGGCTGCTGCACCTCGGTCTGCACCAGCTCCTCCTCGGGCGCCTCGAAGCACAGACGCATGAGGTCGAGCCCGGACGCGGCGCTGCCGCGGCGGTACACCTCCATCGCCTCCGGCACCGCCAGGGCGATCTCTCGGCCCATGCCCGCCTCGAGCGACCCCTGGCCGGGGAAGCAAAACGCGATCTTCGGCGCGCTCATCCGTCTCCTCCTGCAGTCCATTCGATCAGAGCCGAGCCCCACGTGAGCCCGGCACCCATTCCCGTCATCAGCACGAGCTCTCCCGGCCGCAGGCGCCCGTCGGCCGCGGCGTCCGCCAGGGCGAGCGGGATCGAGCCCGACGAGGTATTGCCGTAGCGGTCGACGTCGATCACGGTCTTCTCCTCCGGGATTCCGAGCTTCTGGCGCGCGTGCTCGATGATGCGCACGTTCGCCTGATGGGGAACGTAGACGTCCACGTCTTCGATACTGCGTCCACACTCGGCCAGCACCGCCTGCGCCGAGCTGACCAGCACGCGCGTCGCGAACTTGAACACCTCGCGGCCGTTCATCTTCACGAAGTGCATGTGCTCCGCCACAGTCTCCGCGGTGGCCGGCGAGCGCGAGCCGCCTGCGGGAACATAGAGCTGCGGGCCGCCGGAGCCGTCGGCGCCGAGCTCGAAGCCGAGGAAGCCGCCGGCGGGGACGCGCTCGAGCACGACGGCGCCCGCGCCGTCGCCGAACAGCACCGCCGTCGAGCGGTCGCTCCAGTCGAGGATCCGCGAGAGGACGTCGCCGCCGACGACGAGCGCCTTCTTCGCGAGGCCGCCGGCGAGCATGCCGTAGCCCTGCGCGACGGCGTACATGAAGCCGGTGCAGCCCGCGGACAGGTCGTAGGCGCCGGCGTCCGGCGCGCCGAGCAGGTCGGCGAGGATCGCGCCGGTGGATGGGAACGCCATGTCGGGCGTGACCGTCGCGACGATGATCAGGTCGATCTCGCGCGCCTCCAGGCCCGCCTGCTCGAGCGCGTCCTGGCAGGCCGGGAGACAGAGGTCGGACAGCGCCTCGTCGGGCGCGGCGATCCGCCGCTCGCGGATGCCGGTCCGCTCGCGGATCCACGCGTCGGAGGTGTCCATCAGCGTCGAGAGCTCGTCGTTCGTCATCACCCGCTCGGGCACGCGGCAGCCGAGGCCGGTGATCGAGATCGCCGCTCCGTCGGCGGTGCCGATCATCGCTCCACCGCGAAGGTGAGCGTCCCGCGCGCCGCGAGCTGGTCGCCCACGTGCGCGGTCGCCTTGCCCTTGCCGACCGGCCCGCGCACCGCCTCGAGCCTGCACTCGTAGACGAGCTCGTCGCCCGGCTCGACGATCCGCTTGAAGCGGACGTCGTCGATGCCCGCGAAGAGCGCGAGCCGGCCGCGGTTCTCCTCCTGCGAGAGCACCGCGACGGCGCCGGTCTGGGCCATGCCCTCGACGATCAGCACGCCCGGCATCACGGGCCGGCCGGGGAAGTGGCCGGCGAGGTACCACTCGTCCGCGCGCACGGTCTTGCGCGCGACCACGCGCTCGCCCGGCTCGAGCTCCAGCACCTCGTCGATCAGCAGGAAGGGCTCGCGATGAGGCAGGATCGCCTCGATCTCCTCGCGGTCGAGCACCGTCACGCGGCGTGCTCGTCCGTCAGCCGTGCGCGCAGGCCGGCGCGGGCGCGGTGCGCGTAGCACTTCGCAGTCCCGACCGGCATGCCGGAGCGCTCCGAGATCTCCGCGAACGAGAAGCCGAGCGCGTCCTTCAGGACGACCACGCTCGCCTGCTCGTGCGACAGCGTCGCCAGCTCCGCGGCCAGCTCGTAGCGCAGCTCCGAGAGGGCCGCCTCGCGCGCGGGGTCGGCCTCGTCGGCGATCCGGTCGTCCACGAGCAGCGGCTCGCAGCGTCGCACGCGCTGGCGGTCGGCGAAATCCCAGCAGGTGTTGACGACCAGCCGGTGGAGCCACGTCGCGAACTGCGAGTCGCCGCGGAACTGACCGATCCGGACGCAGAGCTTGGCCAGTGCCTCCTGGGCGGCGTCGCGGGCGTCCTCGGGGTCGGCGAGCACATGCGCGGCCAGCCGCTCGACGCGCGGCGCGTGCCGCTCGCAGAGCGCGGCGAGCGCCTGCTCGTCGCCGTCTCTCGCTCGCTTGACCAGGATCGGATCACTGAGCCTCTCGTAGACGAGCGGCCGGTCCGGCCGCGGGTCTTGCCGAATCTGACGGCGCTTGCGGAGAGGAGGTTGCACGGCGGCGCCTAGTCTAGGTTCGGCGTCCGACTCGCTGTCGCCGGAGGCGGTGCTGCCGCGTTTGCGCAGCCGCCCAGACCGTCGCCGAGACGCTCGCAGCAACCGCAGGCGTCGAGCCCGAGCTGAAGTTCCCGAACGACGTCCTCGTCGGCGAGCGCAAGGTCGCCGGCGTGCTCGCCGAGCCGCGCGAGGGACGCGTCGTGCTCGGCATCGGGGTCAACGTCAACGTCACGTCAGCGAGGCCGAGCTTCCGCGCGAGGTCGACCGCCCCGCGACCTCGCTGCTGATCGAGACCGGTCGTGAGCTCGATCGCGCCGAGCTGCTGGCGGAGCTGCTCGAGCGGCTCGAGCGCCGCTACGACGCCTGGGTCAGCGCCGCGCGCTGACGGCGCGGCTCCTGTTGCCGGCGCGGTCGACCAGGTACGCGGTCAGCCGCGCCACGCGGCCGCGCGGCGCGATGTGCACGAGGCCGGCCCGGCGCACGTTGAAGGCGCGCCAGCGGCCGTTCAGCGCGAGCACCAGCCGCCCGGGCTCGGACGCGCGGAAGACGAGCGCGCGTAGCGAGACCAGCCGCAGCGCCGGTGGCTTGCGATCGATCGTCACCGGCGCGGTCTGCGTCACCGTCAACAGCGAGTCCGTCGTGCTGACCGCGAGCGTGTAGCGACCGTCGCGCAGGCCGCGGCCGTCCCAGGTCAGCTGCTGCGGCCCGGCCGGCAGGTCGGCGGTGAAGAGCGAGCCGACCACGGTCGACCCCTTCAGCACGCGCACCTCGACGTGGGCCGGATTGACGAGCGTGAAGCCGATCGCGTCGGAGTCGAGCACGCCGTCGCCGTTCGGCGAGAACGCCGGTGCCGACGTGGTCGCGGCGAGCGTCCGGTCGATCCAGAAGCGCGTCGAGCTCGACACCTGCTTCGCACCCGCCGTCGCGGTCAACGCGAGCCTGTACCAGCCGTCCGACAGCGAGGCCGGCGGGCTCCACTTCAGCTGCTGCTTGCCCGCGGGCCGCGTTCCCTGGAACACCGTTGCGACCGGCACGCCGGTCGAGTCCTGCAGCTGCGCGGTCACGGCCGCCGGCGCGGTGAGCTGGTACGTCACCTGCGCCTGGTCGCCGCGCCCGTCACCGTTCGGCGAGACGACGGTCGGCGCAACCTTGAGCCGGCTGAGCGCGAGGGGCGCGGGCGCGCCACCGATCGCTCCGGTCGCCGCGCGCATCGAGGGCGCCGTGATCGCCCAGGTGTAGTGGGCGGGCGCCGCAGCGGTCGCGTCCCAGGTCCAGTCGACCTTCGTCCCCGTCCCGCTGCCGGTCGCGACCGTCACGCCGGTGTCGTCGCGCACGGTCACCGTCCACGTCACCGAGCCCGACAGCCGCGCCGTGAAGCGGATCGGCCCGCCGACCACCCCCGTGACCGCGGGCGAGTAGAGCTTCGGCAGGCCCGTCTGCGCGACGGCGGTGCGAATCGAGGGCAGCTGGGCGTAGAGGCTCGCGCCCGGGCAGCTCGTCGGGTAGACGTCACGGTGGCCGGAGATGGCGTTCAGCGTCACGGCGGTGCCCGCCGCGTAGCGCGGGTTGCCGGCCGACACCCGCACGACCTTCGAGAGCGGGTCGACGTGCGCGAGGTCGAGCCGCCAGGCGATCAGCGAAACGAGGGCGCTGCGCGCAGCGGGCGTGATCGCGGTCGAGCCGTAGTCGCCGATCAGGGCGATCCCGACCGAGCCGCTGTTGAACCCCATCGCGTGGGCGCCGACGACCGCTTTCGTGATCCCGCCGTAGCGCCCTTCGAAGACCTGGCCGTACTTGTCGACGAGGAAGTTGTAGCCGATGTCGTTCCAGCCGTTCCCCTGCACGTGGTAGAGCTCGATCGCCCGCACGATCGAGGCCGACTGCGCCTTCGTGTACGCGTTCGAGCCCGCCGTGTGGTGGACGATCGCGAGGTGGATGCCGTCGGCGTAGAACGGCGCGCCCCTGCGGATCGCCTCGTCGGCGTGCCAGTCGGCGCGCGTGATGATCGGGGGCGCGTTCGCGATCTCCGGGCGCTTGCCGCCCACCGGCAGCCGCGGGGAGCGGACGAAGTACCCGCGCACACGTGCGACGTGGCCGACCGTGCGGTACTGGATCGCGTTCGACGGGCCCGTCCACTGCGGCTCGCCGACCCGCCAGCCGCGCGTCGCGCGCCACTCGGGCCCGCGGTCCGGCAGCGCGTCCTCCTCCGCCGACAGCCGCCAGCGGCTCCAGCGCCCGCGTAGGTCGCGCGTTCGGTACTCGACGCGACCCGGACCGCGCCAGTGCAGGCCGACGAGCTGGAAGCTCCCCGGCGTGAGCAGGTGCAGCGAGGCTTGCGGGCGAAGGTCGCGCTGCTGCACGAGGCCGGCGCCGAAGGCGGCACCGGGGAACGCGAGCACGAGCACGGCTACGGCGAGGACCCTCTTCATCGGTGGGCGATCCGACTTCGAGAGAAGCAGACCGCCTCCTCGCCCGCAAGGGAAAACCGCTGCTCGCCGGTAGAATCTTTACAACCGTGATCCGGCCGTTCACCAGGATCTTCCTGGCCTCAGTGGTCGCGGCGCTGGCCGTTCCGGCACTGGCCTCGGCGGCCCAGCCGAAAGTGCTGGCGATCCACTTCGACACCGAGGTGAATCCCGTCACCTCGAGCTACCTCGACCACCAGCTCCAGCGCGCGCAGGACGGCCGCTACGACGCGGCCGTGATCCTGATCGACACCCCCGGCGGGCTCTCCGACTCGATGCGCAAGATCGTCCAGAAGGAGATCGGCCTCAAGATCCCGGTGATCGCCTACGTCTCGCCGAGCGGGGCGCGAGCCGCGTCGGCCGGCGTCTGGATCGAGGAGGCGGCGGACGTGGCCGCGATGGGCACCGCGACCAACATCGGCTCCTCCACGCCGATCGACTCCAGCGGCCAGAACCTCGGCTCCGACCTGCGGCGGAAGGTGATCAACGACGCCGTCGCCTCGCTCAGCGCGCTGATGCGCTACCACGGCCGGAACGCGGCGTGGGCGGCCGAGGCGGTGCGTAAGGCGTCGAACCTCGACGAGACGAGGGCGAAGCAGATGAACGTGGTCGACGAGCTCGCGCCGACGCTGCCGGCGCTGCTGAACAAGATCGACGGCCAGACGACGGTCGGCAAGAAGCTGAAGCTGCACACGGCGAACGCGCAGATCGTCGAGGTGCACCCCGGCTTCTTCACGCGCCTGCTGAACGCGCTGATCGACCCGAACATCATCCCGCTGCTCTTCCTCGCCGGCATCGCGGGGATCGGCTTCGAGATCTTCCACCCGGGCGTGGTGCTCCCGGGCGCGCTCGGCGCGGTCGCGCTCCTGCTCGCGCTGTTCGGCTTCGCCGTGCTGCCGATCAGCTGGGCCGGGCTCGCACTGCTGATCCTGGGCGCCGCGCTGCTGGTGATCGACGCCCACGTCGTCAGCCACGGCGCGCTCACGGTCTCGGGCCTGATCAGCCTGGTGGTCGGCTCGCTGCTGCTGTTCCACAACGCCCCCGCGCCGTACAACGACGTCAACGCGCCGCTGCTCGTGGGGTTCGCGGTCGTGCTCGGCAGCGTCTGGGTCTTCGCGCTCACGAAGGCCGTGCAGGTGCGACGCCGGCCGGTGAGCGTCGGCCCGGAGACGATCGTGGGCGAGGTGGGCACCGCGCGCCGTGACGACCTGGTCTTCGTCCGCGGCGAGCTCTGGCGGGCGAAGCCGGTCGCCGACGGCCCGCTGCGGCCCGGCCAGCGCGTGCGCGTCTCGGGCGTCGACCCGGGGCTCGTGCTCGAGGTCGAGCCGCTGCCCAAGGACTGAGGCGCCGTCTCGCGGCGCCGACCATTGAGGCCGGTCGGACTTCGCCCGAGCGGCCGTCTGACACACCTGCTCGGGGCTCGGGTCACCCGGGCTTGCGAACCAAGCCGGATAGGATCCGGGCATGACGGCCGCCCTGATCATCGTCGTCGTCCTGCTGTTCCTGGTCGTGCTGTTCCTGATCTCGGCGATCAAGGTGGCGCGCGAGTACGAACGCGGGATCGTCTTCCGGCTCGGGCGGCTGCTGCCGGAGCCCAAGGGCCCGGGCCTCTTCCTGCTGATCCCGATCGTCGACCGCATGGTCAAGGTCGACCTGCGGACGGTCACGCTCAACATCCCGCCGCAGGAGGTCATCACCAAGGACAACGTGCCCGTGCGCGTGAACGCGGTCGCCTACTTCCGCATCGTCGAGCC
>DATIER010000063.1:0-3675 GCA_035455605.1 Gaiellaceae bacterium | reverse complement strand
GGAGTCGGCGTCGCCGCCGGCCACCGAGAGCGCGAACGGGAGCGGGCCCCAGTGCCGGATCGAGCTGGGCGGGGCGTGGCCGGTCGTCGCGTGGCCGTCGCCGGCGCGCTGCGCGGTCACGCGGTCCCAGACGACGCCTTGCAGGACGCCGTTCTCGACCAGCGGCACACGCTGCTTCGGGACGCCCTCGAAGTCGAACGCCTTCGGGAGCCCCCGCGGGTCGAGCGCATCGTCCGCGAGCGAGAAGCGCTCGTCGAAGACCTGTTGTCCCAGCTTGTCGAACGTGTAGCTGCGCTCCTCGACCACCCCGAGCGCGCCGAAGGCGTCGTACGAGAAGTACGCGAGCAGCTCCGCGAACGCCGGCGCCTCGAGCACCGCGGCGTAGGAGCCCGGCTCGAGCTCGGACGCGCCGCGCGTGCGCTTGGCCTTGTCGGCGGCCTCGCGGCCGGCGGCTGCCGGGTCGACGTCGGCGGCGCGCCAGCCGGTCTGCTCGGCGTAGCCGGAGGCGCCCTCGACCGCGGCCAGCGCGAGCACCGCCACGTCGGTCAGCTCCTGCGAGACGCGCACCCCGGCGGTCGACGCGACCGCCACCTCGCTGACGCCGCTCGTGAAGAAGCCGTACAGGTCGAGGTCGGAGGCGTCGATCGCGGCGGCGGCCAGCCTCGCCTGGTCGTCGGCGCCGAGCCCAGCTGCCTCCTCGTCGTAGCCCTCGACCCTCGGCGCCTCGGCCGGCGGGGCGAGGCCGGGGAGGTCGGGGTCGGCCGGCCCGCTGTCGGCGGCCTCGCCCGCGCGGGCCGCGAGCGCTCGCAGCCCCTCGTCGTCGGTGCGGTTCCCGGAGGCGACGCCGAGGCGGCCGTCGCGGACGACCTGCAGCTCGACGACCTCGTTCTCGATCAGCGTCGGCTGGTGCACCTCGGAGCCGGCGAAGCGGGCCATGCCGGAGCGCTCGCTCTGGACGAGCGCCTGCGCCTCGTCGCCCTCCGCCGCGCGCAGCGCGCGTTCCGCCAGCTCCAGCGCGGTCACGACTTGAAGCCGACCTGGACGTTGCGGAAGCGCGCCGGCGACGTCCCGTGGGAGACGTGGGCGTGCTGGCCCGGCTGGCCCTTGCCACAGTTGGTGAGGCCGTGCAGCGTCCACTCCTCCGGTCCCGCGACGGCGTCGAGCGAGCCCCAGAAGACCGGCGTCTGCCCGGTGTAGGTCGCGTCGCGGAGCATGCGGCCGAGCTTGCCGTCCTTGATCTCCCACGCGATCTGCGTGCCGAACTGGAAGTTGAGCCGCTTGTCGTCGATCGACCAGCTCTTGTTCGTCTGCAGGAAGACGCCGTCGTCGACGCCCGTGATCAGCTCCTCGAGCGAGCCTTCGCCCGGCTCGAGGTGCAGGTTCGTCATCCGCACGAGCGGCATCCGGCTCCAGCTGTCGGCGCGCATCGAGCCGCCGGAGCCGCTGCCGATCCGCGCCGCCGTCTCGCGCGAGGTGAGGAAGCCGCTGAGGATCCCCTCGCGCACGACCGGCTCGCGTGCCGCGGCGACGCCCTCGTCGTCGAAGGCGAAGGTGCCGAGGCCGCCGGGCGTGGTCGAGTCTGCGGTGATGTTCATGTGCTCGGAGCCGTACCGGAGCGAGCCGAGGTCGCCGGCCCTGAGGAAGCTCGTGCCGGCGTAGGCGGCCTCCGTGCCGTAGACGCGGTCGAGCTCGGTCGGGTGCCCGACCGACTCGTGCACCTGCAGCTCCATCTGCTCGGTGTCGATCACGACCGTCGTGATCCCGGACGGGCAAACGTCGGCGCGCAGGAGCGCCGCCGCCTGCTCGCCGACGCGCGGCGCCTCGCGCTCGAGACCCAGACTCTCGACGTACTCCCAGCCCGCCTGCGCGCTCGAGCCGCCGTGGGCGCTCGGGTAGCTCCGGATCTGCGTGACGCCGTCGCGCGCGGCCATCGCGTCGATCCCGCCGCCGCACTCGACGAGCTCCTGCTCGACCGACGCGCCTTCGGAGGAGACGAAGAACTTGCGCTCGTGCTGCGACCGGACGGTGGCCGCGGTCACCTTCACGTCCTCGTGCGCGAGCGCCTCCTCGGCGCGCAGGCAGAGGGCGACCTTGTCGGCGACGGAGACGGCGAACGGATCGCGCTCGACTGGCGTCCGGAACTCGCCTCGAGCCGGCTCGACGGACGCGAGCTCGCGGCTGTGGCCGCCGGGCGCGGCCTTTGCGAAGGCGACGGCCTTCCCCGCGGCCGCTTCCGCGGCGCCCTCGTCGAGCCGCCGGTCGCACGCGAAGCCCCAGGCGCCGCCGACGAGCACGCGCACGCCGATGCCCTCGGTCTCGGCGTCGTCGAGACGCTCCACGCGCCGGTTCCGCGTTCCGACCACCTGGGCGCGGCGGACGACGACGCGCGCGTCGGCGTACGAGGCCCCGGCACCGAGAGCCGCAGCGACAGCATGCTCGCAGAGCTCCCGCACGGCTCGGTACCTTAGGCGATATCAGGCGCCGGGGAAGGCGTGGCTACAATGCCCCGCGCGCGCTGGTGGCGGAATTGGTAGACGCGCAAGGTTGAGGGCCTTGTGGGGTTAACACCCCGTGGAGGTTCAAGTCCTCTCCAGCGCATGTGCAGCGGCCGTGAGAGCGGCCGCTCTTTCTTTGCTTGACAGACGTATCGCAAAGATATATCTTCGCGAGGTATGAACGCCGTGACGCCCGTAATCCTCGGCCTCCTCTCGCTGGCCCCGCGCTCCGGCTACGACATCAAGACGGTCGTCGACCGCTCGACCCGCTTCTTCTGGGCGGCGAGTTACGGCCAGATCTACCCGGAGCTGAAGCGGCTCGAGACGGAAGGGCTGATCAGGGGCGAGGACGCGTCGAACGGCAACCGCGGCCGCCGTGTCTACGAGCTGACCGATGCCGGCCACGAGGCGCTCCGCGACTGGCTGCTCGGGAGGGATCTGACGATCGAGCTTCGCGACGAGTCACTGCTGCGCCTCTTCTTCGCCGACGAGCTCCCGCGCGAGCAGGCATTCGGCCTGCTCGAGGCGCGCATGCGGGGGCACGAGCAGTACCTCGAGATCCTCCGCGGCATCGCCGCGCTCCCGGGCGGCAAGGATCCGGACTTCGTCGACCTCGTGCTGCGCTGGGGGATCGACTTCAACGAATGGGGGGCACGATGGTGCCAGGAGCAGCTGGAGCGGTTGCAGAGCGAGAAGACGGCCGCCTGACGGAGCCGACCCTCTGGGGCGTCCTGATGACCGGGCTGCCCGGGGTCCTGCGCGAAGGGCTGCTGCCGCTCGGCGCCTTCTACGCCGGGCTCGAGCTCTCGGGGCTCACGGCCGGGATCGTCGCCTCGGCGCTCGCCTCGGTGCTGATCTACCTCTACGAGCGCAGTCGCGGGCGCGACGCGCTGCTCGTCCGGCTCTCGCTCGGGTTCGTGGCCGTCCAGTCGGTCGTGGGCCTCGTCGCGAACAGCGCCGTCGTCTACCTCGCCCAGCCGGTGCTGCTCGCGGCCGCGTGGGGGCTCGCCTTCGTGGTCTCCGTCGTCGTCGGCCGGCCGCTCGCCGGTGCGCTCGCCTGCGCCTGGTACCCGTTCCCACGGTGGCTCAGGGAGAGCCGCGACTTCAGGCGCGTGTACACGGTCGAGTCGCTCGTCTGGGGCGCGTACTTCCTCGGCCGCAGCGCGCTGCGGCTCGCGGT
>DATIER010000062.1:0-15279 GCA_035455605.1 Gaiellaceae bacterium | reverse complement strand
AGGTCAAGATCATGGAGGTCTGCGGCGGGCACACGCACGCGATCTACAAGCACGGCGTCGAGCAGCTCGTGCCGGACGAGGTCGACTTCGTCCACGGCCCCGGCTGCCCCGTCTGCGTGATCCCGATGGGGCGCGTCGACGACGCGATCGCGCTCGCCGAGCGGCCGGAGGTGATCTTCACCACTTTCGGCGACATGCTGCGCGTCCCCGGCGGGCGCGGCTCGCTGCTCGAGGCGAAGGCCCGCGGCGCGGACGTGCGGATGGTCTACTCGCCGCTCGACGCGCTCGAGCTCGCGCGCGCGAACCCCGACCGGGAGGTCGTCTTCTTCGCGATCGGCTTCGAGACGACCGCGCCGGCGACGGCGCTGACGTTGCTGCGCGCACGCGCGGAAGGCGTGCGCAACTTCAGCGCCTTCTGCAACCACGTCACGATCGGCCCGCCGCTGCGCGCGATCCTCGACTCGCCCGGCCTGCGCCTCGACGCCTTCATCGCGCCGGGCCACGTCTCGACCGTGATCGGGACGCGGCCGTACGAGTTCATCTGCGCCGAGTACGGCAAGCCGGTCGTCGTGACCGCGTTCGAGCCGCTCGACATCCTGCAGGCGACGCTGATGCTCCTGCGCCAGCTGCGCGAGGGCCGCTGCGAGGTCGAGAACCAGTACACGCGCGTCGTCCGCCGCGACGGCAACGAGCGGGCGCTCGCCGCGCTTGAGGAGACGATGGAGCTGCGCGACACCTTCGAGTGGCGCGGGCTCGGCTGGATCGAGCAAAGCGCCCTGAGGCTCCGCCCGGCCTTCGCGGACTGGGACGCGGAGCAGCGGTTCGAGCTGCCGGGCGACCGCGTCGAGGACCCGAAGGCGTGCCAGTGCGGCGAGGTCCTGATCGGCGCGATCAAGCCGTGGGAGTGCCGCGTCTTCGGCACCGCGTGCACGCCCGAGCGGCCGATCGGGACGTGCATGGTCTCGAGCGAGGGCGCCTGCGCGGCGTACTACAACTACGGCCGCCTGACCGTTCCCGCGTGAGGCAGCGGCGCCCGCGGCTCCGCGACGAGCTCGTCACGCTCGCGCACGGCTCGGGCGGCAAGGCCTCGCGCGCGCTCGTCGAGGGCCTCTTCCTCGAGGAGCTCGGCAACCCGCTGCTCGAGCCGCTCGGCGACGCGGCGCTGCTCGAGCTGAACGGCTCGCGGCTCGCGTTCACGACCGACTCGTACGTCGTCCACCCGCTCGAGTTCCCGGGCGGCGACATCGGCGAGCTGGCCGTGAACGGGACGGTGAACGACCTCGCCGTCGCCGGGGCGACGCCGGTCGCGCTCTCGGCCGGCTTCGTGGTCGAGGAGGGGTTCGAGGTCGCGCGGCTGCGGCGGCTGGCCGCGTCGATGGCGCGCGCCGCCGACCGGGCGGGCGTGGCCGTCGCGACCGGCGACACCAAGGTGGTCGAGCGCGGCAAGGCGGACGGCCTCTACGTGAACACCGCGGGCATCGGCCTCGTCGCCACCGGCGCGCGCCTCGGCGCCGGAAACGTGCGCACCGGCGACCGCGTGCTCGTCTCGGGCACGCTCGGCGACCACGGCATGGCCGTGATGATCGCCCGCGGGGAGCTGCAGCTCGAGGTCGAGCTCGCGAGCGACACTGCGCCCGTGCACGAGCTGACGGGCTCGCTGCTCGAGCTCTCCGAGCAGGTGCGCTGGCTCCGCGATCCGACGCGCGGCGGCCTCGCCACCGCGCTGAACGAGCTCGCGCGCGACGCGGGCCTCGCGGTCGCGCTGGAGGAGGCGGCGCTGCCGCTGCGGCCGGAGGTCGTCGGCGCCTGCGAGCTGCTCGGAATCGACCCGCTCTACGTCGCGAACGAAGGCAAGCTCGTCGCGGTCGTCGCCGCGGAAGCGGCCGACGAGGCGCTCCGCCGGCTGCGGACGCACGAGCTCGGCGCCGAGGCCGCGATCGTCGGCGAGGTGCGCGCGGAGCCGGCGGGCCTGGTCGTGCTCGAGACGACCTTCGGCGGGAGCCGCATCGTCGACATGCTGGTCGGCGACCCGCTGCCTAGGATCTGCTGATGATCTCGACGGTGCGCCGGTCGTGGTCGACGTGCGGCAGCTTCGGCGCCCGGAGCACGATCAGCCCGGGCTCGTAGAGGGCGCGGAGCCACTCGACGTCGGCGTCCGCCGGAAGCTGGACGGACTCGTCGACGCCGTCACCCGCGACCGTCACGAGGTGATCCTCGACGACGACCGACAGGTCGCAGGCCTCGAGCCGCCCGACGTCCAGCGTGACCAGGTACTCGGTGTCGGTCTCGGCGGTCATGGCTCCCGCAGCGTCCTCCCGCCCGCGGGCACGGCCATCGGGGAGAGGCCGGATCCGCGCTACGTCGTTCCCCGGATGCCCGGGCGCGGCGACGGCGCGACAGTGGCTCGCAGAAAGGAGGTACACACGATGACCGAGCTGATGCTGGAGCGGAAGGCGCCCCGCGACCTCGCCGAGATCACCGTCGCCGAGGCGATGCACCCGGGCGTGCTCACCTGCCCGCTGGAGACGTCGCTGCGCGACGTCGCGCGGATGATGGCGCTCTACCGGATCCACGCCGTGGTCGCGTACGGCGAGGACGGCGACGACGTCGAGGGGCCGGGCCTCTGGGGCGTCGTCTCCGACCTCGACCTCGTGCGGGCGGCCGTCCCCGGCCGTCTCGAGGACCTGAGCGCGCGTGGCACCGCCGTCACCCCCGCGCTGATGATCGGGCCCGAGGACACCCTGCAGCACGCGGCGCAGCTGATGAGCGAGCACGACGTGACGCACCTGATCGTCGTCGACGCCAGCGCGAAGACGCCGCTCGGCGTGCTCTCCACGCTCGACCTCGCCCGCGCGCTCGCGGCGTGGTAGGCGAAGCCGTCTAGGCGCCGGCGGGCGCTGTCGTCCGCCGGCGCCGCGCGACGCCGCTCTCCTCGGCCGCGCGGGCCACGGCCGCCGCCACGGCGGGCGCCACCCGGCGGTCGAACACGCTCGGGAGCACGTAGTCGGCCGACAGGTGCTCGGCGTCGACCACCTCGGCCAGGGCGTGCGCCGCGGCGAGCTCCATCTCGCGCGTGATCGCGCTCGCGCGGACGTCGAGCGCGCCGCGGAAGACGCCGGGGAACGCGAGCACGTTGTTGATCTGGTTCGGGTAGTCGGAGCGGCCGGTGCCGACGACGGCCACGAGCTCCTCGATCTCCTCGGGCGCGATCTCCGGCGTCGGGTTGGCCATCGCGAACACGATCGCGTCCGGGGCCATCGAGCGAATCGCCTCGACGGTCACGGCTCCGGGGCCGGAGACGCCGATGAAGACGTCCGCGCCCACGAGCGCATCCGCCACCGCGCCCTGCAGGCCCCGGGGGTTCGTCTCCCGCGCCAGCTGCGCCTTCGCCTCGTCGAGCCAGTCGCACTCCGGATGCAGGATCCCCGGCCGGTCGGTGCAGACGACGTCGCCGACGCCGGCGGCCAGCAGCATGCGTGCCGTCGACGCACCGGCCGCGCCGGCGCCGCAGATGACCACGCGCGCGTGCTCGAGCTGCTTGCCGACGACGCGCAGCGCGTTCAGGAGCGCGGCGAGCACCACGATCGCCGTGCCGTGCTGGTCGTCGTGGAAGACGGGGATCTCGAGCCGCTCGCGCAGCCGGCGCTCGACCTCGAAGCAGCGCGGCGCGGAGATGTCCTCGAGGTTGATCCCGCCGAAGACCGGGGCGATCGCCGCGACCGCCTCGACGATCGCGTCGGGGTCGGTGGTGTCGAGGCAGATCGGCCAGGCGTCGATGCCGGCGAACTCCTTGAACAGGATCGCCTTGCCCTCCATCACCGGCAGCGCGGCCTCCGGGCCGATGTCGCCGAGCCCCAGCACGGCCGTCCCGTCGGACACGACCGCGACGGCGTTCTGCTTGACCGTCAGGTTCCAGACCGCGTCCGGGTCGTCCGCGATCGCGCGGCAGACGCGGGCGACGCCCGGCGTGTACGCCATCGAGAGGTCGTCGCGCGTCTTCAGCGGGATGCGCGGCGTCACCTCGAGCTTGCCGCCGAGGTGGAGCAGCAGCGTCCGGTCGGAGACGTGCTCGACGTCGATCCCGTCGAGCGCGCGCACCGCCTCGACGATCCGCGCGATGTGATGCTCGTCGGCGGCGAGCACGACCACGTCGCGGATCTTCTTGCCGCGCTCGACGCGCACGAGGTCGATCGCGCCCAGCGATCCGCCCGCGTCCCCGATCGCGGCCGCGAGGCGCGCGAAGGCGCCGGGGTGGTCGTCGAGGTGGACGCGCAGGGTCGCGCTGAAGGACGCGGAGGGATGCGGAGCCACTGCGCTCACTCGGAACAGTCTCGGGACGAAGCGGCCCGGGCACATCCGCCCGCAGCCGCACGCGCGCTGCGGCTTCCCCGCAGCGAGCTTCGGTGCAGCTCCCGATGGCGCGGCCGCGGCGGTCGTCGAGGCTGCGCGCATGCAAATCGAACCCGACATACACACGCTCCGACCCATCCTCCCCCTCGCGGAAGAGCTCGGCCTCGAGCCGGAGGAGCTCTCCCCGTACGGCCGCTATGCGACCAAGATCGAGCTCACCGCCCTCGACCGTCTGGCCGACGCGCCGGACGGGAAGCTCGTCTGCGTCACCTCCCTCACGCCGACGAAGGCCGGCGAGGGCAAGACGACCACCGCGATCTCGCTCGCCGACGGGCTGGCCCACATCGGCGAGCGGCCGATGCTCGCGCTGCGCGAGCCGTCGCTCGGCCCCGTCTTCGGGATCAAGGGCGGCGGCACCGGCGGCGGCCTCGCCCAGCTCGCGCCGATGGAGCTGATCAACCTCCACTTCACCGGCGACATCCACGCGATCGGCGCGGCGAACAACCTGCTCGCCGCCGTCCTGGAGTCGCACCTGATGCACGGGAACGAGCTCGGCCTCGACCCGCACTCGATCACCTGGCGGCGCTGCCTCGACATGGACGACCGCGCGCTGCGGAAGCTGGTCGTCGGGCTCGGCGGCAAGGTCAACGGCGCGCCGCGCGAGACCGGCTTCGACATCACGGCCGCGTCCGAGGTGATGGCGATCGTCGCCGTCTCGCGCAGCCACGAGGACCTGCGCCTGCGGCTCGGCGCGATCACGGTCGGGACGACCTTCGACGGCGAGCCCGTGACGGCCGAGCAGCTCGGCTGCGCCGGCTCGATGGCGGCGCTGCTGACCGACGCGCTCAAGCCGAACCTCGTGCAGACGCTCGAGGGCCACCCGGCGCTCGTCCACGCGGGGCCGTTCGCGAACATCGCGCACGGCAACAACTCGCTGCTGGCCGACCGGCTCGGGCTGAAGCTCGCCGACTACGTCGTCACCGAGGGCGGCTTCGGCGCCGAGATGGGCTTCGAGAAGTTCATGGACATCGTCTGCCGGCTCGGCGGGATCCGCCCGAGCGGCGTCGTGCTCGTCGCGACGGTGCAGGCGCTCAAGCACCACGGCGGCGATCCCGACGGCGGGCTGCGCGCGCTCGAGCGCGGCGGCGCGAACCTCGCCGCCAACCTCGCGATCGTGCGGCGCTTCGGACTGCACGCCGTGGTCGCGGTCAACCGTCACCCGGACGACACGCCCGATGAGATCCACGCCGTCCGGCGGATGGCGGTCGAGGCCGGCGCGTTCGGCGCGGCCGTCAACGACGGCTACCTGCGCGGCGGCGAGGGCGCGGCCGACCTGGCCGAGGCCGTGGTCGCCGTGGCCGAGCGGGACTGGCCCGTGCGGCTCCTCTACGAGGACGACGAGCCGCTGGCGCGCAAGATCGAGCTCGTCGCCCGCCGCGCGTACGGGGCCGACGGGGTCGAGCTCTCGCCCGTGGCGAGAAAGCAGGCCGACGAGCTCGAGGCACGAGGCCTCGGGCGGCTCCCCGTCTGCATCGCCAAGACCCACCTCTCGCTCTCGCACGACCCGGCGTTGATCAACGCGCCGAGCGGCTTCACCCTGCCGGTGCGCGAGCTGCGGGCCTACACGGGCGCCGGCTGGGTCGTCGCTCTCTGCGGCGAGATGCAGACGATGCCGGGCCTGCCCGCCGACCCCGCGGCCTCGCGGATCGAGGTCGACCCGGACGGACGCATCCTCGGGCTGCGATGAGCGTCGCCGAGCTGCAGCCGTTCGAGGCCGAGCATGCCGACTTGCGCCGCGGGCTGGAGCAGCTCCGCCAGGCCGCGGCGCTGCTCGACACGCTCGACGCGGACGAGCGGCGCGCCGAGATCCGGGAGGCGGTCGAGTTCCTGCAGGGACCGCTCGCCCGTCACGCTGCCGCCGAGGAGGCGGTGCTCTACCCGGCCGTCGCGCGGTTGCTGCGCCACCCGGCGGCGGCCGAGCCGATGGTGTTCGACCACGAGCTCGTGCGCACGAGGGCGGGCGAGCTCGCGGGCGCAGACCCGGACGACCTGCCGCGTTTGCGCGAGCTGCTCCTCTCGCTGCACACGCTGCTCGACACGCACTTCCGCAAGGAGGAGCGCTTCCTGCTGCCGCTGCTCGCCGGGAGCGGGCGCGCGAGCGTCGTGCAGGCGGCGATGGAGCGCATCGAGCGGGAGGGCGTCGACGCCGGTGACCGGCAGCCGACGCTCGGGCCGCACGGCTTCCCGCTCGACGGCAGCGCCGCCGAGAAGCTCGGCTGGGCGGTGCCGTACGCCGTGCAGGCACCGTCGAGCCACAACAGCCAGCCGTGGCGGTTTCGCGTCGCGGGCAGCACGCTCGAGCTCCACGCCGACCGCACGCGGGCGCTGTCGGTCGTCGACCCGGACGACCGCGAGCTGACGATCAGCTGCGGCGCGGCCCTCCTCCACCTGCGGGCGGCGCTGCGCAAGGCGGGCGAGGTGCCCGAGGCCGTGCTGCTGCCTGCGGAGGACGCGGACCTGCTCGCCCGGGTCTCGCTGGGTGACCGCCGCGAGCCGTCGAGGCGCGAGAAGCAGGATTTCTGGTCGATGCGCAAGCGCCGGACGAACCGGGGCCGGTTCAAGCCCGATCCGGTTCCCGAGGAGGTCAAGGCGCTGCTCACTGAGGCCGCCGCCGCAGAAGGAGCCACCCTGGTCGTCGTCGAGGAGGGCGAGCGGCGGGAAGCGCTCGCGCGCCTCGTCGCCGAGGCCGATCGGCTCCAGGCCGCCGACCCGAGCTTCCGCCGCGAGCTCGCGTCGTGGCTGCACCCGAGCCGCTCGCAGGCGCTCGACGGCATGCCGGCGTCGGCTGCCGGGGTCACCGCCTCGTCCATGGGCCCCTACCTCGTCCGGCGGTTCGACTGGGGCCGCGGCCGCGCGGCCAGGGACGAGCAGCTCGCGCTCGGCTCGCCCGTGCTCGCGGTGCTGACGACCCCGGGCGACGAGCCGGCCGACTGGCTCGCGGCGGGGCAGGCGCTCGCGCTGGTCCTGCTGCGGGCGACGACGGAGGATCTGGCCGCGTCGTACCTGAACCAGCCCGTCGAGGTCCCGGAGCTGCGGACGAGGCTGGCCGGGCTCGTCGGTGGTGGGATCCCACAGCTCGTGCTGCGGCTCGGCTACCCGACGTCGACACCGCCGGCGACGCCGCGGCGGGCGCTCGCCGACGTGCTCGCCTAGACGGCCGCCGGCTCCGTGTCGAGCGCGTCGCGGAGCTCGGCGAAGATGTCGCGCTCGAGCGAGTACGACTCGTCGAAGTCGGCCGCGCCGTTCAGCTCGAGCGGCACGTAGGAGGCGCCGACCGGCAGCAGGTCGACCCCGGCCACGTCGATCCCGACGGCCGCGACCGCCCTCAGCGCGAGCTCGCACGCCTCCTCGGCGGGCTCGGCGTGCCTCCGCGCCGCGCCGAGCGAGACGTTGGTGCGCCACTCGCCGCGCTGGGCGACGCGCTCGGCGCCGCCGATCACGCGGCCGCGTGCGACGAGCAGCCGCAGGTCGTGCCCGGGCGGCGGCAGCAGCTCCTGCACGATTGCGCCAGTGCGCATGAACCACGGCCGCCGCTGCAGCCGGGCGGTCCACGCGTTCAGCTCCGCGCGGTCGCGGCAGCGGACGACGTCGTGGCCCCAGCTGCCGAAGCGGGGCTTGACGACGAGCGGCGGCTCCAGCTCGAGCAGCTCCGGGGCCGTCCGGACGTGCTCGGTCCACGGGTGCGGCACGCCGGCCGAGCGCAGGAGGACGGCGGTGCGCCACTTGTCGTGGACCGCGAGCAGCGCCTCTGCGCGGTTCAGCACGCGGATGCCGCGGCCCTCGAGCGCCTTGAGCAGGTCGACCCCCGGCTCGACGCCGTCGAGGGTCGGGAGCACGTCGATCCGCGCGAGCGCCACGTCGCCCGGGGCCAGGCTCGCCAGCGCCACGCGCGGCGAGAGCAGCTCGGCGCCGAGCCGGGCGGCCAGCATCGCGTTCGTCGGCTCGCGCTGGTGGGCGACGATTGCGAGCGTCATCTCGGCCCGAATCGTCGCCTTCGCGGCCACGGGGAGCATCGGGGGCTTTGCGCTTCCCCGTGCGGGTTTTCCGCGCGGGCGCTCAGCGGCCGCCCCGATGCCGCGGCAGGGCGGGCGGCCGACACTTCGGCCATGACCGCGACGTTGGAGGAGACCGAGCGGAGGATCGTCTTCGACGAGCTGCGACCGCCGCTGACGGTGGCGGAGGCGCTCGTCGAGGCCGACCGCTGTCTCGAGTGCGGCGGCGCCCACGCGCCGGCGCCCTGCACCGTCGCCTGCCCGGCGGATGTCGACGTGGCCGGCTTCGTCTCGGCGATCGCCGACGGCGACCGCGGGCGCGCCGCGGACACGATCTTCGCCGAGAACCTGCTGGGCGCCAGCTGCGCCCGCGTCTGCCCGGTCGAGGTGCTCTGCGAGAGCGCCTGCGTCCTGCGCCACGAGGGCCGTGAGCCGATCCAGATCGCCGCGCTGCAGCGACACGCGGCGGACTGGTCGCTGACCCGCGCGCGGCCGCTGCGCTCGCGCGCCCCGCTGACGGGCAAGCACGTCGCCGTGATCGGGGCCGGCCCCGCCGGCCTGGCCTGCGCGGGCGAGCTCGCGGCGCGCGGCCACGAGGTGACGATCTACGAGGAGCGCGAGGAGGTCGGCGGGCTCGTCCGCTACGCGATCGCGCCCTACCGCATCCAGCGCGACCCGCTGCCGGCGGAGGCGGTTGCGCTCGAGGCCCTCGGCGTCGCCTTCCGGCTCGGCCACCCGGTGCGCGACCGCGCGACGCTCGAGGCGATCGCCGCGGACGCCGATGCGGTCTTCCTGGCGGTCGGCATGGGCGCCGACGCCGACGTCCGCTACCCCGGCGACACGCTCGCCGGCGTCTGGGACTCGCTGCCGTTCATCGAGGCCGTCAAGTCCGGCGAGCCGCCTGCCGTCGGCCGCTCGGTGGCCGTGATCGGCGGCGGCAACACGGCGATCGACGTCGCGCGCGAGGCGCTCCGCCTCGGCGCCCGCGACGTCACGCTCGTCTACCGCCGCACGCTCGAGGAGATGCCCGCCTACCCGCACGAGGTCGACGAGGCCGAGGAGGAGGGCGTGCGCTTCCAGTGGCTGGCCGCGCCGGTGCGCTTCCTCGGGCACGGCCGCCTGGTCGCGGTCGAGTGCCAGACGATGGCGCTGGGCGAGCCGGACGCGAGCGGGCGCCGGCGGCCCGAGCCGGTGCCGGGCTCCGAGTTCGTGATTCCCGCCGAGACGGCAGTGAAGGCGATCGGCCAGCGCGGGCGCGAGGAGCTCGCCGAGCTGGTCGAGGGACTGCGCCTGTCGCGGGGTCGCGTCGAGGTCGACCCCGCGACCGGGCGCACCACGAGCCCGAAGTTCTTCGCCGGCGGCGACGCCGTCAACGGCGGCTCGAGCGCGGTCGAGGCGGTGCGCGAAGCGAAGCTCGCGGCCCGGGCGATCGACGAGGCGCTGGGATGAGCGACACGACCGAGATCCGCTGGCACGCGCGCGCGGGGCAGGGCGCGAAGACCGCCGCCCACCTGCTGGCGCTCGCCTTCCTGCGCTCCGGCCGCAGCGTCCAGGCCTTTCCCGAGTACGGCCCCGAGCGGCGGGGCGCGCCGGTGCGCGCCTACACGCGCGTCTCGGACCGCCCCATCCGACGACACGACTCCGTCGTCTCCCCCGACGTCGTCGTCGTGCTCGATCCGTCGCTCGCCCAGGAGGCGGGCGTGGCGGAGGGAGTCGGCCCCGAGACGCTCGTCCTCGTGAATGCGGACGAGCCTCCCCCCGGGCTCCCGCAGGCGCGCGTCGTGTGCGTTCCCGCCGCGCGGCTGGCCGAGGCGAGCGGGGCGCGGTTCGCGAACGTCGTCATGATCGGCGCGGTCGCGGCCGCGCTCGGCGAGCCGCCGCTCGAGACGCTCGAGGAGCAGGCGCGCGGGCTGCTGGGCGCGAAGTCCGACCCCGCCGCGCTGACGGCCGGGATCGAGGAGGGCCACGCATGGGTGCGCTGAGGGCCTGGCAGGAGCTCGAGCCCGGCGGCACCGTGGTGCGCGCCGACGCCGAGCGCGTCCTCACGGGCGGCTGGCGCACCGGCCTCAAGCCCGAGGCCGACCTCGGCCGCTGCGTGGACTGCTTGCTCTGCTGGCTGTACTGCCCCGACTCGGCGATCGTGCTCGACGGCACCGCCTTCGCCGGCTTCGACCTCGACGTCTGCAAGGGCTGCGAGCTGTGCGCCGAGATGTGCCCGACGGGCGCGATCGAGATGGTGGCGGAATGAGCGCCGCGCTGGAGCTGCTGACCGGCGGCGAGGCGGTCGCGCACGCGATGCGCCAGGTCGATCCGGATGTGGTGCCGGTTTACCCGATCACCCCGCAGACGCCGATCATCCAGGGCTTCGCGAAGTTCGTGGCGGACGGGAAGGCGCACGGCGAGCTGGTCGACGTCGAGTCCGAGCACTCCGCGATGAGCGCGGCGATCGGGTCCGCCCTCGCCGGTGCGCGCACGATGACCGCCACCTCGTCGCAGGGGCTCGCGTTGATGGCCGAGGTCGTCTACATCGCCGCCGCGATGCGGGCGCCGATCGTGATGGCGCTCGGCAACCGCGCCCTCTCCGGGCCGATCAACATCCACTGCGACCACTCGGACTCGATGCTGATCCGCGACTCCGGCGTCGTGCAGCTGTTCGTCGAGAACGCGCAGGAGGCCTACGACATGACGCTGCTGGCGCCGCGGCTGGCCGAGCGGCCGGAGGTGCTGCTGCCGGTGCTCGTCTGCCAGGACGGCTTCACCATCACCCACTCCGCCGAGCCGGTCGAGCTGCTGCCCGAGGAGTCCGTGCGCCGCTTCGTCGGCGACTACGCCGTCCCGCACGCGGTGCTCGACCTCGCGACGCCCGCGACGCAGGGGCCGTTCGCGATGCCCGACTACTACTTCGAGCTGCGCCGCGCCCAGGTCGCCGCGCTCGAGGCCGCGCTGCCCGCGCTCGACGACGTCGCGTTCGAGCTCACGCGCCTGACCGGACGGCCGCTCGCCGCGGTCGAGCGTTACCGCGTCGAGGGCGCGCGCACCGTCGTCGTCGCGATGGGCTCGACGGCCGGCACCGTGAAGGAGGGCGTCGACGCGATGCGCGACGCGGGTGAGCCGGTCGGCCTGCTGCGAGTCGTCTCGTTCCGGCCCTTCCCTCGCGCCGCGGTCGCCGAGGCCCTCGCCGACGCCAAGGCGGTGGTCGTGCTCGACCGGGCCGACTCGCCCGGCGGCGCGCCGCCGCTCTTCGCCGAGGTCGCGTCGGTGCTCTACGGCGGCCGCGCCGACCTGCGCGGTCACGTGTACGGGCTCGGCGGGCGCGAGCTCCATCCGGAGGACCTGCCGGAGATCGTCTCCGGCGAGGCGCCGGCCTACGTCGGCCTGAGGAGCGAGCCGTGTCTCGCCTGAAGACCCTCGTCCGCGAGCAGCACGGCGTCCAGCCGCTCGCCGGCGGCCACTCGCTCTGCCAGGGGTGCGGGATCCCGGTCGTCGTCCGCACCGTGCTCGGCTCGCTGCACCGGCCGGCGGTCGTGGTGAACGCGACGGGCTGCCTCGAGGTCGCGACGACCAGGTTCCCGACGACGGCCTGGAACGTCCCCTGGCTGCACGTCGCGTTCGAGAACGCGGCCGCGGTCGCGAGCGGCGTCGAGACCGCGCAGCGGGTGCTCCGCCGCCGGAACGGGCTGCCGCAGGACGCCGAGGTGGCGGTCGTCGTCTTCGCAGGCGACGGCGGCACGTACGACATCGGCCTGCAGGCGCTCTCGGGCGCGCTCGAGCGGGGCCACCGGCTGCTGTACGTCTGCTACGACAACGAGGCCTACATGAACACGGGCGTCCAGCGCTCCGGGGCGACGCCGTACGGCGCCTCGACGACGACGAGCCCGTCGGGGGCGGACAGCTTCGGCAAGGCGCAGCAGCGCAAGGACATGACCGCGATCGCCGTCGCCCACGGCGCGCCGTACGTCGCGCAGGCCTGCTCCGCCTTCTGGTTCGACCTCGCGCGCAAGGCGGAGCGCGCCGCGGCCGCGGACGGCCCGGCGTTCCTGAACGTGCTCAGCGACTGCCCCGTCGGCTGGGGACACGAGACGCGGCTGGGACCGCGGATCCTCACGGCGGCCGTCGAGACGCGCTTCTGGCCGCTGTACGAGGTCGTCGACGGCGAGTACCGGCTCACCTACCGGCCGCCGAAGCACGTGCCGGTGGGCGAGTGGCTCACGCCCCAGAAGCGATTTGCGCACCTGCGGCCGCCGCAGGTCGAGGAGATCCAGCGGCAGGTCGACGCGGACTGGGAGAAGCTCCTCTCCCGCTGCGGCGCCGATGACTTTTCGCTCGTCGCGTCGTCGTAGGGCCCGATGAACGAACGGATGCTCCACGGCGGGTGTGAGTGCGGCGCGGTCCGCTACCGCCTCCCCGACGCGTTCGTGTACTCGCTGAACTGCCACTGCTCGCGCTGCCGCGCCGGCACCGGGTCGGCGTTCAAGCCGTTCGCGGGGATCGAGCGGGAGAGGCTCGTGGTCGTCGAGGGCTCCGACCGGCTGCTCGTCTGGGGCGACGAGGAGGGGAACCACACGCGCTGCGGGGTCTGCGGCTCGCTGCTCTGGTCGGTCGTCCGCGACGGCGGCTGGGTCCACGTCGCGCTGGGGTCGCTCGCCGACGAGCCGACGATCCGGCCGCAGGGGCACATCTACGTCGGCTCGAAGGCGCCCTGGTACGAGATCACCGACGACCTGCCGCAGAACGACGAGCTGTAGGCCTCTCAGCCGCGCTCGGCCCAGTCGACGCGCTCGAAGGGCCAGTCGCGCTCGACCCACTCGCGCACGGCGGCCTCGACGAGCGGGTCGAGGCCGGCCTCGTAGGCGTCGCGCCGCACCCACATGCGGATGCGCGCGTCGTGCGTCTCCGACGGGTTGACGTACGCGCAGCCGAGCACGCGCGACTCGTCGGGCGCGACGATCGTGTAGGCGAACGAGCGGCGCAGCTCGAACTCCTTCTGGTGCCAGCCGAGGTCGACGAGGTTCTCCCTCACGGTCTCGACGAACGGGGGCTGAGCCGCGCCCTGGTGGTCGACCCGGTTGCAGATAGCGTCGAAGTCCTTCACGACGTCGTCGACCGAGAGCATCCGCAGCCGGAAGCGCTCGTGCTCCAGCTCCGCCGGCACCTCGAAGTCCTCGGGAACGAGCTCGTACACGCCTCCAGCCTACGCGCCGGGAGTACCGTCTTTCGCATCCGCTTCGTCCTCTCATACGGAGTCCTCGTCCTCGCCCAGGCGGCGCTCGTGCTCGCGCCGGGCCGCCCGCGGCGGCTGCTGGCCTCGCGGAGCCTCGGGCTCGCCGTTCCCGTCGTCGCGCTCGTCGTGGGCGTGGCCGTCGCGCAGGTCGGCGGCGGCGCGGACTTCCTGACCGCGCTCGCAGCGGTCGCGACGCCGCTCCTCGCGGCGGGCGCGGGCTGGGCGCGCGGCTGGCGGCTGCCCTGGCTGCCGGCGTTGTGCGTACCGCCGCTCTACGTGGTCGCCTGGCTGCGGCCCGACGCGTGGACCGCCGACGCTGCGGGCGTCGCGCTGATCGCGGGCGCGTGCCTGGCGATCACCGGACTCGTCGCCTCGGTCGCACCGCCCTCGTGGCTCACCGCGGGCCTCGTGCTGCTCGTCGTGCTGGACGTGATCCTCGTCTGGGGCGACCGGCAGGTCGGGCCGACGATGACGGCGCTGCAGGCCGCGGTTCCGCCGACGGTCGGACGGCCGCTGCCCGAGCTCCAGCAGATCGACTTCGGCTCGGCGACGATGGGCTGGCTCGACTTCGCCGCGCCCGCCCTCCTCGGCCTGCTCGTCGCACGGCGCGCCGCGGCCGCCGTGGCGACCGGCGTCGCGGCCGGCCTGTGGGCCCTGCTGCTGTTCGCGACCTCCCCGATCGCGGCGACCCCGCCCGTGCTCGCGGGGCTTCTCGCCGGGCGGCGCCGAAGCGTCCCCGCTAGCGTTCCCGGAGATGGCGAGCGCGACCCGGGAAGCCGCCTGCCACTGCGGGCAACTTCGCCTTGAGGTGACGGGCGACCCGTTCGCCGTCTCGATCTGCCACTGCCTCGCATGCCAGCGCCGGACCGGCAGCGCCTTCGGCATGCAGGCCGGCTTCAACGCCGACCAGGTGCAGATCACCGGCCGCTTCGACGACTACTCCCGGATCTCGGACGAGGCCGACCGCAAGGAGCACGTCTTCCACTTCTGCCCAGATTGCGGCTCGCAGGTCTTCTACACCGAGCCGACGGAGCCCGACCTCGTCGTCGTCTCCACGGGCTCGTTCGCCGACCCGACCTTCCCGCCGCCGACCGAGTCGGGGTACGACTCGCGGCGCCACCTGTGGATCGCCCTCCCGGACTCCGTCCACCGCCAGACCTACGAGCTGTGGGACCCGGTGCGGCCGCTCCTCGAGGAGCGTCGCTACGCGGAGGCCGCGGAGCTGGGTCGCGAGCTCATCGCCGCCCATCCCCACGAGGGCTACCTCTACTACAACACCGCGTGCTGCGAGAGCCTCTCGGGCAGCGCGTCGGACGCGGTCGGGCACCTGGCACAGGCGATCGAGATCTGGGCAGGCTGCCGCGAGATGGCCCGGCAGGACTCGGACTTCGACCCGATCCGCGACGAGCCCGCCTTCCGCGAGCTGGTCGACCTTCGGGGCTAGGCCTCCCAGGCCACCTCGAGCGGGCGCGCGAGCCCCGGGAGCGGAAGGCTCGTCGCCTCTGCCTCGACGGCGTCGCGGGCCGCCCGCGAGAGCCGGCCCCAGCTCTCGATGCGCACCGCGTGCTGGGCCCGGCGCCAGGTTCCGCGGATCTCGCCGGCGACCAGGAGCGCGCCCGGCCACACGCGCGACGTCCAGAGTCGCTCCCGCCTGTC